>CAMYMQ010000001.1 GCA_947259335.1 uncultured Alphaproteobacteria bacterium
CCCGGCCGGGCGCCGGCGTCCCGGCGAGCGCCAGCAGCAGGGCCGGCGCCGCCAGCAGGGCGAGGGTGGTGGTGCGGATCGGTATCATGGCTTCCTGTTCCCGGCGGTCGCGCGGGGGAACGGTCGGCCCCCCCCGCGATTGTCCGTCGCTCAGCTGCCGCTGCCGCTCGGCTTGGCGACGCCGCGGCGATTCTTCGCCCAGGCCTCCTCGTCGGCTCCGGCCACCGCCGGCCGCTCCTTGCCGTAGGAGACGGTGCGGATGCGCGTCGCCGGGACCCCGAGCGCGATCAGGTAGTCGCGGATGGCGTTCGCCCGTCGCGCGCCGAGCGCGAGGTTGTACTCGCGGGTGCCGCGCTCGTCGCAGTGACCCTCGACCAGGATCCGCGCGCCGTCGTGCGCCTTGAGCCAGGCGGCCCAGGCCTCGACGGTGCCTCGTGCGCCGGTGTCCAGGTCGTGCTGGTCGAACGCGAAGAAGACGCGGTCGCTGTAGCCGTTGCGCGACGAGTTGGTGAAATCGCTCCACGAAACCTTCGGGTTCGGCCGCGACGTGTCGGTCGCCCGCGTGTTGTTCTCGGGCTCCTTCTTGTCGTAGCTGCATCCTACCGAGAAGATGGCGATGGCGATCAACGCGATGACTGCCCTTGTTCTCATTCTAAGTCCCCATTTCCTTTCCTGGCGGTCGATGCGCCGAATCCGGCGCGCCGCCTTCGATCACGGCCGGCGCTGAGGGCGCACCGGCCTCCATGATCTTTCCTACTTACGCAGCCAGCGGCCGCGATGGTGCACGGTCGTCCTCACCGGACCAGCAGCGGCGACCAGGCCGGGTCCGATGCGCCGGACGGCGTCGGCACCTGGCGTTCGTTCCGGCCGGTAAGGTCGATGGTGTAGAGCTGTGCCTGGCCGCCCCGCGACTGCTTGAAATACATCAGCACCCGGCCGTTGGGCGCCCAGGTCGGTCCCTCGGCCAGGAAGCCGCGGGTCAGGATCCGCTCGCCCTCGCCGTCGGGCCGCATCACGCCGATGTAGAAGGTGCCGCCCTGCATCTTGGTGAAGGCGATCAGGTCGCCGCGGGGCGACCAGACCGGCGTGGCGTAGCGGCCCGGCCGGTTGCTGATGCGGGTGACGCCGGTGCCGTCCGCGTTCATCACATAGATCTTCTGCCGGCCGCTGCGGTCCGAATTGAAGGTGATCCGCTTGCCGTCGGGCGAGAAGGAGGGCGAGGTGTCGATCGCGGGATTGTTGGTCAGCCGCTTCACCGTCCGCGTCCGCAGATCCATCGTGTAGATCTCGGAATTGCCGCCGGTCTCCAGGGTCATGATGATCTGGTTGCCGTCGGGCGAGAAGCGGGGCGCGAAGGTCATGCCCGGGAAGTCGCCGACGATCTCCCGGCGTCCGGTGTCGATGTGCATGATGTAGACCCGCGGCCGGCCGTTCACATACTCCAGGAAGGTGATCTCCTGGGCGGACGGGGAGAAGCGCGGGGTCAGCACCAGGTTCTTGCCGTCGGTCAGGAACCGGTTGTTGGCCCCGTCCTGGTCCATGATCGCCAGGCGCTTGACCCGCTTGATCGCGGGGCCCTGCTCGGAGATGTAGACCACCCGGGTATCGAAATAGCCCTTCTCGCCGGTGATCCGTTCATAGATCGCGTCGGACAGCTTGTGCGCCAGCCGCCGCCAGTTGTTGGTGCGGGTCTCGAAGGCGCGGCCCAGCAGCTGCTGGCCCGAGCTGACGTCCCAGACCCGGGCCTCGACCCGGACGTCGCCGTTGGTGCGCAGGAACACGCGGCCGGTGACCAGCGTCTGGGCGCCGATCGACTTCCAGCTCGAAAACTGGGGCGCCGTCGCCTCGGAGCCGTCGCGCTGGATGAAGGTCGCCGGATCGAGGGTCCGGAACAGGCCCGACCGCGAGAGGTTGTTCGAGACGACCTCGTTGATCTTGCGGCCCATGTCGTTCTCGGGTTCGGTGCTGCCCTTGGGCACGGCGAGCGCGATGGGCAACGGCGAGAAATTGGGATCGTCGATGCGCACGACGGGTTCGGCCTGCGCGGGCGCGGCGGTGCCGGCGGCCAGCGCGAAAAGGACCAGGGCGGTTAGAATTCGGGACACGGTTCTCCCCTTTTTGTTTGGTGCCGCCGATCCGCGGCGCCTCTCGGGCGGACGCGCAGGCCGGCGACGCAGTCTTGTCATCCGGCCTTCAGCTTGGCCGGGTCGAATTCGAGGGTCAGCGATTTCCACTGGTCGTATTTCGCCGCGGGCAGCCGCAGCGGGCTGCACTGCGGGTTGCGGACGGCACGCAGCGCGGCTTCCGCCGCGGCGCGGTAATAGCTGTCGGACGCCATGCGGGACCGGTCCCGGACTTCCGCGCTGATCAGCGAGCCGTCCGGGCGGAGCCGGAGCCGGACCATCACCCGCAGGTTCTCCGGGTTGGCCGCGCCGGCCGGGAAGTTCCAGCACGGCTGGATCTGCCGGCGGATCGCGTCGATCTCGCTGATCGTCAGCGGGGCGCTCTTGGTCGCGTCTTCGCGGCCGACCGGCCTGGGACGGGCGGTCTGGTCTTCCTTGTCGGTCTCCCGGGTCTGGCGCTTGAACTGGTTGACGGTCTTGAACACCGAATCCATCGACTTCACGTCGCCGCGCTTCTTCCTTGCCTCTTGCTTCTCGGGCTCCGGTTTGCGCTCCGGCTTGGCCTCGGGCTTGCGGGCGACCTCCCGCGGCGGCTTGGGCCGAACCTGCGGGCGCGCCGCGACGCGGGTGCGTTTGGGCTCGGGCTTCGTCTCGTCTTCCTTGGGCGTCTCGGCCTTGGTCTTGGGCGGCGTGGCTTCGGCGACCTGCTTCTTCTCCGGCTTCGGCTCGGCCTTGCGCGGCGTCGGGGCAGCCTCGACCCGCTCCGGCTTCGCCTTGGGCGCGGGCTTCTTCTCCGGCGTGACGTCGGCCCTCTTGGGCTCCGGCTTGGGTTCGGGCTTGGCCTCCGGCTGTTTGGGCTCGGGCCTGGGTTCGGCCTTCTTGGTCTCGGCCGCCTTGCCCTTGTCGCCGGCCTTCGGATCGCGGCGCGCCGGCTCCTTGGCCGTGGTCTTGTCGGCGTCGGGCGTCTTGTCGGTCTTGGGCTGGGGCTTGGCGCCCTTGGGCGTGCTGGTGGCGTCGCTCAGGCGCACGACCTCGACCGGGATCGGCGGCAGCGCCTGTTTCGGCGCCGAGTCGAAAAACGGCAGGCCGATGACCAGCGCCACGAGCAGCGCCGCGTGAAAGGCCACCGATATGATCAAGCCGCCGCGCATGGTCCGCTCAGACTCCCCCTATTTCTTCGGGTCCGGCGCATCCGGCGCCGGCGGTTTCGAGGTGTCCTCCTCGGCGATCAGCGCGACCTTGGTGAAGCCCGCGCTGCTGATCGACCCCATGACCGACAGGACCTGCCCGTAGGGGACGTCCTTGTCGCCCCGGACATAGATCGTGGTGCCGGGCCGGCTGGCGGTGATCGCGCGCAACCGTTCGATCAGGGGCTTGGCCTCCATCTCGGTTTCCTGGAGAAAGACCTGACCTCCCGCCTTGATGGTGACGATCAGGGGCTTGTCGGGCTTGCCGATCGTCGCCCCCTTCGTCTTGGCGAGGTTCACCGGAACCGCGACGGTCAGCAGCGGCGCCGTAATCATGAAGATTACAAGCAGCACCAGCATCACGTCCACGAAGGGCGTGACGTTGATCTCGGACATCGGCCGGTAGGACCGGCGTCCCCGTCCGCCGTTGCCGCTGCTGACGTTCATCGCCATCAGTCGGTCCCATTCTCCAGTTCGCGCGACACGATCGCGCTGAATTCACCCTGAAAGCCTTCGAGCCTGTGGGCGTATCGGTCGAAATCGGTCGACAGCTTATTATACGCAAGAACGGCCGGAATTGCGGCCACCAGCCCCAGCGCCGTCGCGAACAGGGCCTCAGAGATGCCCGGCGCGACCGTCACCAGGTTGGCGTTCTTGGCCAGGGCGATGTGGTGGAAGCTGTTCATGATGCCCCAGACCGTGCCGAACAGGCCGATGAAGGGCGCGGTCGAGCCGACCGAGGCGAGCGAGCCGAGATAGCGCTCGATCCGGCCCATCTCGCGGTTCAGGGTGACCTGCATGACCCGGTCGATGCGGTCGCCCAGGCCGGGCATCAGCTTGGGCGGGCCGCCCGCCGTGCCGGTCGACCGCCGCCACTCGCGCATCGCCGCGGCGAACAC
>CAMYMQ010000002.1 GCA_947259335.1 uncultured Alphaproteobacteria bacterium
CGGCGTTCCGATCGCGCCGGGGGCGCGGGTCGGCATCCTGGGCGGCGGCCAGTTGGGCCGCATGACCGCGCTGGCGGCCGCCCGGCTCGGCTACCGGACAGTCATCTTCAGCCCCGAACCCGAGTGTCCGGCCTCGCAGGTGAGCGAGATGACGATCACGGCATCCTACGACGACCGGCGGGCGCTGGACCAGTTCGCCGAGGCCGCCGACGTCGTCACTCTGGAATTCGAGAACCTGCCCGCCGACGCGCTGGAGGCGCTCGCGGCGCGCGTTCCTGTCCGGCCGGGCGCCGCGGTCCTGCGGATCAGCCAGGACCGGCTGGCCGAGAAACGCTTCGCGCAGGAGCACGGCGTGCCGACCGCCGACTTCGAGCCGGTCGACAGCGCCGAGGATCTGGCCGGCGCCTTCGAACGGCTGGGTGGGCCGCTGATCGCCAAGACCCGCCGCTTTGGCTACGACGGCAAGGGACAGGTTCGCGTCAACGCGATCGCCGAGGCATCGGCCGCCGTCGAGGCGCTGGCCGGCGCGCCCGCCATCGCCGAGGCCGTCGTCGACTTCGAGCGCGAGATCTCGGTAATCGTCGCCCGGGGCGGCGACGGCGCGTTGGCGGTCTACGACCCGGTCGAGAACCGCCACGAGAACCACATCCTGCGCACCACCCTTGCGCCCGCCGATCTGCCGCCCGGGATGGCCGACGACGCGCGCGAGATCGGACGCCGGCTGGCGGAAGCGCTCGATCTGGTCGGCCTGCTCGCGATCGAACTGTTCGTCGCCCGCGACGGGCGCCTCCTGTTCAACGAGATGGCGCCCCGGCCCCACAATTCCGGCCACTGGACCCTCGATGCCTGCCCGGTCAGCCAGTTCGAGATGCTCGTCCGGGCCGTCTGCGGTCTGCCGCTGGGCAGCGCCGAGCGGCACTCTGACGCGGAGATGACCAACCTGCTCGGCGACGAGGCCGGGGACTGGCCCCGGCTGCTCACGGAGCCCGGCGCCTGCCTGCACCTCTATGGCAAGACCGAGGCGCGGCCGGGACGCAAGATGGGGCACGTGACCCGTTTGAAGCCCAAGGCCGGCTGAAGCCCGAACCCGGCTGGGACTACCAGCGCTCCCGGCGGGCAAAGCGGGGGCGGCGGATCGACTTCAGGAAATCGGCCGGATTGGGCATCGACTTGAACGGCCGGGTCAGCGGCGCGACCGCCTTGGGCAGCTTGAGCGCATCGTCGATCCGCCGCGACAGGAAATCCCATGTCTTGGCGTTGCCCTCGGACCGGTCCTGAAGCCAGTAGGTCACCGTCGCCAGATAGACGCCCGCGAGGATCGATCGCTTGGTGTAGTAGTTGAAGTCGGCCGCGGTATCGCCGGCGCAGCGCCAGATCGCGTCGACCGTCCGCCACACGCAGCGCGCCGCGACGGCCGCATTGGTCGGCAGGGACAAAAGGGTCGCCGCCCGCCGCACCGCTTCATGGTCGCCCTGGAGCAGTTCCAGCCGCTTGCGCACCCCGGTCACGATCCGGTCGCGCACCCGCATCTGCGCCAGTTCGGCCGGGTCGAGCGCTTCGGCCATCCGCCGGTCCAACAAGGTGCTCCAATAGGCGACGGCATCGACCGCCCCGCGCGGGAACGCCCGATGCACGAAGTCGCGGTCGAGCCCGGCATCCTCGGCGCCGACATAGAGCGCCTGCAGGGACCAGCCGTCGAACGGCACGTGGGCCAGGGTCGCATCCAGAAGCGCCTCGCGGCGGCGATCGAGGGAGCGTTCGGTCATGGCCTCTATATGCGCGCGGTCCGCCCCGCGGTAAAGGGCCGCCGTCGACGCCAGCGCGCGAAGGGCAGGCGAATAGTCGCTTTCATTGCCGTGGGCCCTGTGTTATGTAGCGCCATCCGTCCGCTCCTGTGAGCGGACGCCGTTTTTGTGCACCCTCGTCATGCTTGAACAGTCGTGCACCTTGTAGAAGGAGGCGTCCCATCGTCCAGGTAGTCGTTCGCGACAATAATGTCGATCAGGCCCTGAAAGCGCTGAAGAAGAAGATGCAGCGCGAGGGCGTATTCCGCGAGATGAAGCTGCGCCGGAGCTACGAGAAGCCCTCGGAGCGCCGCGCCCGCGAGAAGGCCGAGGCGGTTCGCCGGGCCCGCAAGCTCGCGCGCAAGCGCATGGAGCGCGAAGGCTTCTGATCCCGGGGCTTCGGCCCCGCTTCGATCCGTTCGATGTTTTCGACGTCCGCCGGACTGTATGGTCCGGCGGCGTATTCCTGTGTCCGGGTGCCGGTTGCAGCATCGATGCCTTCCGATTCCGCGGCGCTCCCTCACCCGGCTCCGGGCTGGGTACGGCTTCGCCGCGCCAACCCTGCGCTACCCTCTCCGCAGGGTTGGCGAGGGAAATCTTCGACCCGTTCATCCCCGCTTTCTCTTCAAGATCTGCCCGGCGTTGCCGGAGCGGATCGCCGCCCGATCCGATTCCGCCAGCCCGCTTCCGGCGATCCCGTCCAGCACCCAGGCCGTGTCGAACACCGGATGGTCCGTGCCGACCAGCACCCGGTCCGCGCCGAACACCTCGGCGGTGAGCGCGATGGCCCGGGGGCCGAAGCTCGACGTGTCGACGTAAATCCGCCCGAACCGCGCCGACGGCGGCCCGCCCGGAAAATCGCGCCGCCAGGCGACATGGTCGAGCCGCTCGGCCAGCAACGGGATCGACCCGCCCAGGTTGGCCACCTGCACGGTCACGTTCGGAAAGGCGTCGAGGAAGTCGGTCATGCACAGGGTCACGCTGACCGAGCTCAGCCGCGCCTGGACGTCGAGCACGATGTGGCGCTGGTTCTCGTTGTCGGGCGCCGCGCCGGCACTGTCGCCGGCGGCGCCGCCATCCCCGTCCGCGGCGGGCAGGGGACCCGGGTGAATGAACAGATGCGCGCCCAGCGCGTTGGCCTCCTCGAAAAGCGGCTCGAAGGCCGCCGCCGTGCGCCGGTCGAGGAAGCCGTCGGCGAGCAGGATCGCTCCGATCAGCCCCAGCTCGCGCACGGCGCGGCGCAGTTCGTCCCGGCAGGCCCGGC
>CAMYMQ010000003.1 GCA_947259335.1 uncultured Alphaproteobacteria bacterium
CAGGTCGACCCGGCAGCCGTGGGCGTCCAGCGCGGCGAGCGCGGCCCGGAACCGCCGGCCCTTGCGTCGGCCAGCGACCGGATTGCGGATCACGACCACCCGCCGCGCCGGTGCGCCCTCGGGGTCGATCAGGGACGGCTCAACGATGCCGGGCCGGTCACCCATGCGGCGCCACGGGACGGAGGGCCTGGCGCCAGCATGTAACAAAATTGAAACACAATAATAATGGTGCGGTCATGGTTGTGGATTATTGGTTCAATCGAAGCAAAATGGAAGGCCGTTTACTATATTTCCGCCAAGAACACCAAAATTCATGCGTGAAACGGGCAAGATCAACTTGGAATTTATTAAGGACCGCTCAGGAGATCTCCGGCCGTGAACGTCATGCGCCGGTCGGACGAGACCTTCCGTTTCAGGACGCTGTGGATCTCCGACATCCACCTCGGCACCCGGGGCTGTCAGGCCGACCTGCTGCTCGATTTCCTGCGCCGGACCGAGTCGGAAACGCTTTATCTGGTCGGCGACATCATCGACGGCTGGCGGCTCAAGCGGTCCTGGTACTGGCCGCAGGCCCACAACGACGTCGTCCAGAAGCTGTTGCGCAAGGCGCGCAAGGGCACCCGGGTCGTCTTCATCCCCGGCAACCATGACGAGGCGGGCCGTCAGTTCGTCGGCCTCCACGCCGGCGGCATCGAGATCGTCCGCGAGGCGGTCCACGAGGCGGCCGACGGCAAGCGCTATCTCGTCCTCCACGGCGACGAGTTCGACGGCGTCGTCCGCTACGCGCGCTGGCTCGCCTTCCTCGGCGACCGCGCCTACAACGCGGCGCTCGCGGTCAACTACTGGTTCAACGTCGGCCGGCGGGCGCTGGGCCTGCCCTACTGGTCGCTGTCCGCCTACCTCAAGGCCAAGGTCAAGAACGCGGTCGAGTATATCGGCCGCTACGAGACTGCGCTGGTCGCCGAGGCGCGCGGGCGCGGCGTCCAGGGAGTCATCTGCGGCCACATCCACCATGCCGAAATCCGGGACTTCGGCGGCATCACCTATTGCAACGACGGCGACTGGGTCGAGAGCTGCACCGCGCTCGCCGAGCATCCCGACGGGCGGCTGGAAATCCTGGACTGGCTCGCCCTCGCCGGCGAGTTGCACCCCCGCGCCCCGGCTCCGCGCAAACTTTCGATCGCCCCGCGCAAGCTTTCCATCACCCCGCGCAAGCGCCGGGCAAATGCGAAGGAGCCGGCGCTCTAATGCGCCGATACCGGATGCGCATCGCCATCGTCACCGACGCCTGGTTCCCGCAGGTCAACGGCGTCGTCCGCACCCTGTCGCGGATCCGCGACGAGCTCGCCGCGATGGGGCACACGGTCGAGGTCGTCGCCCCGGAGCGGTTCAGGACCGTGCCCTGCCCGACCTATCCGGAAATCCGGCTGGCCGTGTTTCCGGGCCGGGCGGTCCGCCTCCTGCTCGACGCCTTCGCGCCCGAAGCGATCCATATCGCCACCGAGGGGCCGCTGGGCTGGGCCGCGCGCCGCTATTGCCGCCGGCGGGGCCTGCCGTTCACGACCAGCTTCCACACCAAGTTCCCGGAATACGTCGAGGCCCGGTTCCGCCTGCCGGCGCGCTGGGGCTATGCCGTCATGCGGCGCTTCCACCGGTCGTCCAGCGGGGTCATGGTCGCGACCCGGTCGCTCGCCGAGACCCTGGAGCGGGCCGGTTTCGTCAACCTGCGGCGGTGGACCCGGGGCGTCGACACCGAGCTGTTCCGGCCCATGGCCAAGACGGCGCTCGACCAACACCGCCCCAACCCGCCGCGCCCGGTCCTGCTGTTCGTCGGCCGGGTCGCCGTGGAGAAGAATGTCGAGGCCTTCCTCTCGCTCGACGTGCCGGGCACCAAGGTCGTCGTCGGCGACGGCCCGCAGCGCGCGGCGCTTGCCCGCAGGTACCCGGACACCGTCTTCACCGGCTACAAGAAAGGCGAGGAGTTGGCGGCCCACGTCGCCGCCGCGGACGCCTTCGTGTTCCCGAGCCTGACCGACACCTTCGGCCTGGTCCTGCTGGAGGCGCTGGCGAGCGGCGTGCCGGTCGCGGCCTTTCCGGTCACCGGGCCGGTCGACGTGATTCTCGACCCGGCGGTCGGCTGCCTCGACGACGACCTGGCGACGGCCGTCCGCGGCGCGCTGACCAGGGACCCGGCGGCCTGCCGGGCCTATGCAGAGGGCTATTCCTGGCGCGCCTGCGCGGAGATCTTCCTGGGCCATCTCGCGCCCTTCGAGGCGCGCACCACCGAGCCGAGGGCTCTTACCGCTGTGGCGCGTTGAGCCGGCGGAAGCGGAAAGCCACCCACAGGACCACCAGAACCAGGATCGCCGCCGAGGCGTAATACGGAGAGTGATGGCCCCACTGGGCGAACAGAACTCCGGCAAAGGCGGGACCCACGACCCGCGCCATGCTCTGGGCCGACTGGAGGACGCCCATCACCGCGCCCTGCCGCTCCTCCGGCGCATTGCGCGAGGTCAGGCTGTTGAGCGCAGGGCTGACCATGCCGAAGCCCAGAGCCACCAGGCCGCCGTTGACGAAGACGAGCCAAATCGTCGATGAGAACGGCACCAGGGCCATCCCGAGCATCAGGACGATCAGCCCCGCCATCAGCATTGAGGCTTCGCCGAAGCGCCGGGCGATCGGGCCGACGAGCCCGCCCTGGACGATCACCAGCACGACGCCGATATAGGCGAAGAACCAGCCGTTGGCCTGCGGCCCCCAGCCGTGCTCCCGGTTGGTCCACAAAGCGTAGGTCGATTCCAGCCCGGCCATCGCAAAGCCGGCGACCCCGGCGACGATGATCGGGATCGCGACCCCCGGTTCGCGGATGATCAGGCCGAAAGCTGTCAGCCGGGCGCGGAAGCCGCGCTCCAGGGCGACCGCGCGGCGGCGGGCGGGCTCCTTCATCAGGAACAGGCAGGCGAGCAGGCTAATCCCTGAGATCGCGGCGGCGACCCAGAAGGTCAGCCGATAGTCCGGATTGCCCGAGTCGGCCCCGGCCAGAACGCCGCCGAGCGCCGGGCCGAGGATGAAGCCGAGCCCGAGCGATGCGCCCAGCAGGCCCATGCCCTTGGCCCGTTCCTGCTGGTCGGTGACATCGGCGATATAGGCCTGGGCCACCGATATATTGGCGCCGACGATCCCGCCCAGCGCGCGCGACAGGAAGATGAGTAGCAGCGAATCGGCGACCGCGAGCAGGCCGAAACTGACCACCGATCCAACGAGGCTCAACGCGAGCACCGGCTTCCGGCCGACATTGTCGCTGATCCAGCCGAGCGGAAAGGCGAACACGAACTGGAAGCCCGCATAGACGGTCATCAGCAGGGCGACCAGATCGGGCGACGCGCCGTAGCGTTCGCCCCAGAAGGGCAGGTACGGAATGATGATCCCGAAACCGACCATGTCGACGAACACGATCAGCAGCAGGATCCATATCCGGCTGAAGAGAGAAGGTTTGTCCGTCAAGGAAGAGCGATGGCCGGCGGCGAAAGGGATGTCTGGGGTGGAGATATACGCGATTGCCGCACCGGTGGGCCAGAGTCGGTGGCGCGAATGTGACCGGGCGCGTCGCGGCGGCTCAACGGGGCGTCGGCACGCGCAGATAGAGCAAGGCGGCCAGGGCGACCAGCAACACCAGCCAGACCAGCGCGTTGAGCCGCACCGCGCGCCGGGCCGCCGCCTGCTCGAACCAGGTCCGCGGACGGACGCCGCGGAGCACGAACGCCGCCTGGGTCGCCAGGTTGACGCACACGACATTGACCGCGAGCAGCAGCATCGCGCCATAGGCGTGGGGCCACTGACCCGCGCCGGCCATCAGCCCGATCGTCGCGGCCGGCGGCAGCAGGGCGACCGCGACCATCACCCCGACCAGCGCGGAAGACAGCCCGGTGGTCAGGGACAGGGCCGCCGCCGCTCCCGACGCCAGGGCCAGGGCCATGCCGTCGAAGCCGACATCGGTGCGCGCCATGAGCTCCTTGCTGCCCATGTCGAGCGGCCAGACCAGGCCGATGAGGGCGCAGACCGTCAGGGTCACCGCGACCCCCGCGGCATTGGTGCCCAACGCGCGGACCATCAGCTTGCGGTCGCCGAGCGCGACGCCGAAGCCGAAGGCGAGATTGGGGCCCAGCAGGGGCGCGATCACCATGGCGCCGATCACCACGGCCACGCTGTCCTCGATCAGGCCGATCGCCGCGACGACGGTCGAGAGCACGGCGAAGATCAGGAAGTCGCGGTTCAGCTCGGCATTGCGCGCGATGTCGTTGTAGAGCTCCTCGCGCGTCTCGGTCACGGGCCGCTTGCCCCCGGCCGGTGGCGCGGCCGCTTCCGGCTCATCGCGGCGCGGGATCGTCGCCTCGACGGGCAGGATGGTGATCCGCCAGTCGTCCGAACCGCCGAGCGCATTCTGGAGCTGATCGAGCACCGTCTGACGCTTGTCCGCACCGACCAGCAGGTGAACTGTCTGGCGGGGCGTCTCGTCGTCGGTCGGATAGACGTGGCAGTCCACGATCTCGGCCTGCCCGGCGACGGCGACGATGGTGTCGACATGGCCGGGGTCCGCGGTCACGACGATCAGGCGCTCGGTCATGTCCCCTCCTTGCTGGGACCCAACATGACGGCGAAGACGGAGCCGGCGCAACCCGGGCGGTTGCGAGCCGGGATCGCTCGACGCCGGCCGATAGTCCGAGAGTGGACTTTACCGCCGCGCCTGATACCCTGTCGGCCTCCTTGGCGCGACTTCAATGGATGACCCACATGGCTCCGAAAGACGATGCCGGCACCACCGCCTGGCAGCCCAACCCCGAAGTGCTGAAGCTCTGGCCGAACGTCTCGGGCAACACCATCAACGGCCTGGGCGAAACCGAGCCGCGGCCGCCCGCCCCGGTCTTCTGGCGCACCGACGACTCCACGCCGCATGCGCCGGTCATGTACTATTTCTATCAGGTCGACAAAGACAACGAGGCGATCGCCGAGGCGCGCAAGTATCGCGACCGGACGACCGCCATCCCCGTTCACGACATCGCCGGAACCCCGGTCGAGCATTCGGCCGAAGAGTGGACGCGCCTGATCAAGGAGGCCGCCCTCGAACTCGGCGCCGACGACGTGGGCATCGCCCCGTGGCGCCAGGAGTGGAGCTATCCGGACCGGCCCGCGCCGCAGGGCAAGTGGGCCGTCGTCATGGCCTTCGCCCAGGACTACGAGGCGATGAAGACCGCGCCCCACGAGCGCGCCTACATCGAGGTGATGGGCCAGTACGAGCGCGCGGGCAACAGCGCCAAGCACGTGTCCAACTGGATCCGCGACCGTGGCCACTTCGCCGCGCCGAAAACGGGCCCGATGACCGAGGATGTGCTGATGATCCCGGCGGCGATCGAGGCCGGCATGGGCGAGCTCGGCAAGCACGGCTCGATGATCCACCGCAAGCTGGGCGCCAACTTCCGGCTGTCCGTCGTGCTCACTGACCTGCCGCTGACCGCCGACGCGCCGGACGTCTTCGGCGCCGACGACTTCTGCCAGAGCTGCCAGATCTGCACCAACGCCTGCCCGCCCGACGCGATCTCCCCGGAGAAGCAGATGGTCCGGGGCAGCCGCAAGTGGTACGTCGACTTCGACAAGTGCGTCCCCTACTTCGTCGACAACAAGACCTGCGGCATCTGCCTGGCGGTGTGCCCGTGGAGCCGCCCCGGCGTCGCCGACAACCTGGTCGCCAAGATGGCCCGCAAGCGGCAGGCCGCCGCCGGCTAGGCGGGTGCGCCGCGGCTCAGTCGCGGCGTTCGCGATCCGCCAGCGAGAAGGCCAGCACGCGCTCGCCGTGGCGGCCGCCCTCGATGCGGGTCGCGGTGATGTTGGCGACCAGCGGCACGCCGTTGGCGATGAGCCGCGACGACAGCCGCATGCAGTCGGTGAACAGGTCCGACGGCACGTGCATCTGGCAGGTGACCATGCCTTCGTGCTCCGACTCGGGATCCTCGTCCGGATAGAAGAAGGCAACGCCGCCGAAATCGCCCTTCAGCCACGGCACTTCGATATAGCCGGGCGTGTCGGAGAGCGAGAGATCGAGCCGGTATTCCGGCGGGAAGCCGCCCTCGAGCCCGCGAACCGTCTCGCCGGAGAAGTGCAGGACGCGCCAGCTCTGGCCGGTCTCGTCCCATCCCGTCTCCAGGTTGGTCTGGTCGAACTGCACGTAGATCCGGACTTCGGGGGTCATGCTGCTCCCTCGGGGTGGCCAGGGCTGACTGAGCCGGCGCATCGTCGCCCGGCCGGGGCGGTCTCGGCAAGCATTCCCCTCGCCGGGAAAGCGACTAGACTCAGCACCGGCATGGCGGATCGGCAAGGAACAGTCGCATGAGAACCCAGGTAGGCATCATCGGATCGGGGCCTTCGGGACTGCTGCTCGCCCAACTGCTCCATCTCCAGGGCATCGACAGCGTCATCCTCGAACGGCGCAGCCGAGACTACGTGCTCGGCCGGATCCGCGCCGGGGTGCTGGAGCAGGGCACGGTCGAGCTGTTGCGCGCGGCCGGGGTGTCCGACCGGATGGACCGGGAAGGCCTGGTCCACGGGGGCTTCGACATCTGCTTCGGCGACCGCCGCATGCGGGTCGACCTCAAGGAGCTTACCGGCAAGGCCGTCACCGTCTACGGCCAGACCGAGGTGACGAAGGACCTGATGGACGCCCGCGCGGCCGCCGGCGGCGCCGTGGTCTACGAGGCCGAGAACGTCCGCATCGAGGGGCTCGACGAAGACCGGCCGGCGCTCACCTGGGTCAAGGACGGCGCGGCCGAGCGGCTCGAATGCGACTTCGTCGCCGGCTGCGACGGCTTCCGCGGGGTCTCCCGGCAGAGCCTGCCCGACGCCGTGCTCAAGACCCATGAGCGCGTGTACCCCTTCGGCTGGCTCGGCATCCTCTCGGAAACCAAACCGGTCTCCGACGAACTCATCTACGTCAACCACTGGCGCGGCTTCGCGCTCTGCTCGATGCGCTCGCCGACCCTCAGCCGCTATTACATCCAGTGCGCCTTCGACGAAGACCTGGAGGAGTGGACCGACGACCGCTTCTGGGACGAGCTCCGCGTCCGCCTGCCCAGCGCCGCCGCCGAAGCGATCGAGATGGGCCCCTCGATCGAGAAGAGCATCGCGCCCCTGCGCAGCTTCGTCGCCGAGCCGATGCGCCACCGCCGCCTGTTCCTGGCCGGCGACGCCGCCCATATCGTGCCGCCGACCGGCGCCAAGGGGCTCAACCTGGCGGCGTCGGACATCCACTATCTGTCGCGCGCCCTGACCGCCTACTACAATCAGGGCGGCCGGGAGGACCTGATCGACAGCTACTCCGACGACTGCCTCCGGCGCGTCTGGAAGGCCGAGCGCTTCTCCTGGTGGATGACCACCATGCTCCACAAGTTCCCGGACCAGAGCTCGTTCGACCGGGGCATCCAGCTCGCCGAACTCGACTACCTGTTCGACTCGGAGGCCGCCCGGGCCGCCCTGGCCGAGAACTATGTGGGCCTTCCCTTCTGACCCGGTCAGACGACCTCGACCAGCTCCAGCTCGAAGGTGAGGTCCTGGCCGGCCAGCGGATGGTTGGCGTCCAGCTTGACGCTGTCGGCGCTGAAATCGGCGACGGTGACCAGCACCCGGCCGCCCTCGGTCGTGCTCATGTCGAGCATCTGGCCGACCTCGAGCTCGATCGTGTCGGGCAGCGCGTCGCGCCGCACGTCGATGATCCGCTCCTCGTCGCGGTCGCCATAGGCCTCGGCGGCCGGAATGGTCACCTTGCGCGTGTCGCCCGGCGTCATGCCGAGCAGCGCATTCTCGAACCCGGGGATGGTCGCGCCGCTGCCGACCTCGACCTCCAGCGGAGCGCGCTCGCGCGAGCTGTCGAACTGCGACCCGTCGTTCAGGGTTCCCGTGTAGTGGACCCTGACCGTGTCGCCCGATTTCACTTCTGCCATGCCTCGCTCCAATCGCATCCGTCTGCAAAAACAAGCGGGTGACCTTGAGTCCCCGCGCCCGAAAATCAACCGCGAGGGCCGATTTCCGCCGATCCGTGGGCCGATTCGCCGCGCCCGCGGCCACCAAGGGGGTTGAGCCGCGGCGCGGCTTTGGCGACAGTGGCGCCCGCCGAACCCCGCGCCCCATGCCCAACCACGGAGCCACCCCCCGTTGAACATCCCCGACGACCTTCTCGACGGCTACCGCCGCTTCCGGGCCGGCCCCTTCGCCGACCAGGCCGACCAGTACCGCAGCCTGGCCGGCGGCCAGGCCCCGGCGACCATGGTCATCGGCTGCGCCGACAGCCGGGTCGACCCGGCGACCATCTTCGACGCCGGCCCCGGCGAGCTGTTCGTCGTCCGCAACGTCGCGGCCGTGGTGCCGCCCTGCGAGCTGAACGGCGGCTATCACGGCACCTCGGCGGCGATCGAGTTCGCCGTGACCGGACTCCACGTGTCGAAGATCGTCGTGCTCGGCCACGGCCTGTGCGGCGGGGTCATGGCCGCCTTCGCCGCGGCCGAGAACAAGCCGGTCGGCACCTTCATCGGCCCGTGGGTCGAGCTGTTGACCGACATCTGCGCCGACCTGAACGATGCCCCCGGCGCCCAGTCGCGCGACACTCTCCAGCAGACAGCCGAACATCGGGTCGTCCAGCGGTCGCTCGCCAACCTCGTGACCTTCCCCTTCGTCGCCGAGGCCGTCGCCGCCGGGCGGCTCACGCTCCACGGCGCCTGGTTCTCGATCGCCGAGGGCGCCCTGCGCTGGCTCGACCCCGAGACCGGCAGGTTCGACCGCATCCCCGAATAGGCTTCCACGACACCGCCGGCTCCGACGGAACCGGCGGCGCGGTGCGTTCAAGAGTCCAAAGCGGCGATCACGCCGCCCGCAACCGACTCCGGGGCCGGCCCGCAAGCCTTGGCCCGACGCCGCGCCCCCGGTCGCATTGGGAGTAACGACATGACCCTCCATCGCCGCGCCGCGCTGGCGGCGCTGGTCGCGCTGCCGCTCGGCCTC
>CAMYMQ010000004.1 GCA_947259335.1 uncultured Alphaproteobacteria bacterium
CCGACGCGCCGCTGCTGGCCGCGCTGGAAGCCGCGGGCGAGATGCCGCTGCCGCCCTATATTCCGCGCGCCGGCGGGGCGGAGGCGGGCGACAGCGCCGACTACCAGACCGTCTATGCCGAGCGGCCTGGCGCCGTGGCCGCGCCGACCGCCGGGCTGCACTTCACCGAGGGCCTGTTCCGGGCCCTGGACGACATCGGCGTCGGCCGCGTCTTCCTGACCCTCCATGTCGGCGCCGGGACCTTCCTGCCGGTCAAGGCCGAGCGCGTCGAGGACCACCGGATGCATTCCGAATGGGGCGAGATCTCCGCCGAGGCCGCCGAGCGGATCAACGCCGCGCGCGCGGCGGGCGGGCGCATCGTGTCGGTCGGTACGACCAGCCTGCGCCTGATGGAGAGCGCCGTGGACGCCGACGGCCGGCTGAGCCCCTTCGAGGGCGACACCGATATCTTCATCACGCCGGGCGTGCCGGTGCGCAGCGCCGACCTGTTGCTCACCAATTTCCACCTGCCGCGCTCGACCCTGTTCATGCTGGTCTGCGCCTTCGCCGGGGTCGAGCGGATGCGCGCCGCCTACGAGCACGCCAAGGCCGAGGGCTACCGCTTCTACAGCTACGGCGACGCCTGCCTCCTGGAGCGCGCGGCATGACCGCCTTCCGTTTCGAGACGCTCGCCACCGACGGCGCCGCCCGGCGCGGCCGGCTGCACACCGCCCATGGCACCGCCGAGACGCCGGCCTTCATGCCGGTCGGCACGGCGGCGACGGTCAAGGCGATGACGCCCGACGCGGTGCGCTCGACCGGGGCCCAGATCGTGCTCGGCAACACCTATCACCTGATGCTGCGGCCCGGCGCCGACCGGGTCGAGCGGCTGGGCGGGCTGCACCGGTTCATGGACTGGCCGGGGCCGATCCTGACCGACTCGGGCGGCTTCCAGATCATGTCGCTCGCCGCCCGGCGCAAGCTCACCGAAGCGGGCGTGACCTTCCAGTCGCACATCGACGGCTCGAAGCACGAGCTGACCCCGGAGCGGTCGATGGAGATCCAGCGCCAGCTCGACGCGACGATCACCATGGTGCTCGACGAATGCACCAAATGGCCGATCGAGGAGGCTGAGGCGGAATCCTCGATGCGCCTGTCGATGCGCTGGGCGGAGCGGTCGAAGGCGGCCTTCGTCGAGCGCGACGGCTATGCGCTCTTCGGCATCGTCCAAGGCAGCACCTTTCCCGATCAGCGGCTTGAATCCGCCGCCGCGCTGACCGCCATTGGCTTCGACGGCTACGCCGTCGGCGGGCTGGCGGTCGGCGAGGGCCAGACCGCCACCTTCAACGCCCTCGACGTCACCGTGCCGGCGCTGCCCGGCGACAAGCCGCGCTACCTGATGGGCGTCGGCCGGCCGGACGACATCGTCGGCGCGGTCGCGCGCGGGGTCGACATGTTCGACTGCGTGATGCCGACCCGCTCGGGCCGCACCGGCAAGGCCTTCACCCGGCGCGGCGAGATCAACATCCGCAACGCCCGCCACGCCGACGACCCGCGCCCGCTGGACGAGACCTGCGACTGCCCGGCCTGCGCCAGGTTCTCCCGCGCCTATCTCCACCACCTGTTCAAGGCCGAGGAGATATTGGGGCCGGTCCTGCTGACCTGGCACAACCTGCGTCACTACCAGGCGCTGATGGCCGACATCCGCGCGGCGATCGAGGCGCGGACCTTCGCGGCGTTCCAGGCGGCCTTCGCGGCCGAGCAGGCGAAGGGCGACATCGAGCCGGTGTAGTGGGGACGCGGGCGCCAGAGGCCTGAACCGCGCGTAGCCTTCTGCCCTTGCCGAACAGCGGGGCAATCGCCCGCGACGAAGTGCTCGATTTCCCCTCTCCCCTTGGGGGAGAGGGGGCAGGGGGTGAGGGCTTGTCGATGGTGTGCGGGCTGTCGACCCGTCGGAACACGTCCATCGCTAGCGCTCAGCCTTGCTGCCGGCGGGCGGTCTCGACCGGGGCTGACCAGGATGTCCGTCGCTGACAGGCCCTCACCCCCGGCCCCTCTCCCCCAAGGGGAGAGGGGGGATCCGATCCAGGGCGGCATCCCGAACGCGTCGACGCCTTCCCGTGCCCGAATGCCCCTAGCCAACCCCCTGGAAAACGCTACATTCCCGCCATGACCGACACCAAGACAGACACGCTGACCCAGCTCGGCCAGCCGTCGCGCCTTCCGGGCTCGCCGGACGAGGCCGTGCTCGAATCCGTGCCCAACCCGCAGGCGGGCGAGACCTACCTGATCCGCTTCACCTGTCCGGAGTTCACCTGCCTGTGCCCGATCACGGGCCAGCCGGACTTCGCCCATTTCGTCATCGACTACGTGCCGGCCGAGCGCATCGTCGAGAGCAAGTCGCTCAAGCTCTACCTGTCCTCGTTCCGCAACCACGGCGCCTTCCACGAGGATTGCACGCTGTCGATCGGTAAGCGCATCGTCGCCGAGATCGCGCCCACGTGGCTGCGCATCGGCGGCTACTGGTACCCGCGCGGGGGCATGCCGATCGACGTGTTCTGGCAGACCGGCGCCCCGCCCGAGGGCCTGTGGCTGCCCGACCAGGGGGTCGCCTCCTACCGGGGCCGGGGGTAGCCCGATGGCGGCGCCAGCCCTCAAAGCCAGC
>CAMYMQ010000005.1 GCA_947259335.1 uncultured Alphaproteobacteria bacterium
CCGCGTCGCCGCCGTGCCGGGCGCTCCACAGGATCGCCGCCAGCCGTTGCTGGCCGTCGCCGTAGATCGGGGCGAAATAGATGCTCTCCGCGCCCAGCTTCACGCCGAGCGCCGCGAGCTGCTTGCGGTCGTCGCGGGTGAGCGCCCGAACCTGATCGGCGACCTGGCGGCGCGGGATGCAGCCGATCACCTCGCCGAGCTGGTAGACGATCGCGCGGGCCGGGCCCGACAGCGTTTGCGTACCGTCGAGCGAAAGCGACCCCCGCAGCGGCTCCAGCCGCGTTTCCAGCCAGCTCCGCAGGCGCGCCGCGATCCGCGCGGTCTGCCCCGCATCCATCGAATCGCCGGCCGCCGCCTCGACTTCCGGGGTCAGCAGATGGCCGCCGGGACGCAGCCTGCCGATCACCGCGCCCTGCCAGGCGATGCCTCCGTCGGGCAGCAGCTTCAACTGCCGCATCGGGACGGTTTCGAAGCGCTTGAGCCGGTCCTCCAGGGCTTGCTGAAGCGCCTTGCGCGCGGCGTTGCGGATCGCGCGGGCGTCCTCTCCGCGCACCGAGCCGTCGGGAACGAAGCGGAAGCCGTCCAGATGCCCGACCGTCATGCCCTCGACCAGAACCTCGCCCGCCGCGTTGACCGCGCCGATCAGGTCCTCCTTCTCGCGCAGGCGGCGGATCAGGACGGCGGTGCGGCGATCGACGAAGCGTTCGGTCAGCCGCTCGTGCAGCGCGTCGGACAGGCGGTCCTCGATGCGGCGGGTGCGCTCCTGCCAGTGCAGCGGGTCGTCGACCCAGTCGGCGTGATGGGAGACATAGGTCCAGGTGCGGATATCGGCGATGCGGCCGACCAGGGTGCCGATGTCGCCGGTCGGCCGGTCGAGCCGGTCGACCTGGCGCGCCATCCAGTCGGGCGAGACCCGGGCGGCGCTGCCGGTCAGGTCGGTGAAGATGCGCCCGACCAGCCGGACATGGGCCTCGCCCATGATCTTGCGGAAATCCGGCACCTGGCACACGTCCCACAATAGCTTGACCCGGTCGGCGCTGGCGGCCCGGTCGCGAATCGGCCGCTCGGAGATGAGCGCGGTCAGGGTGCGATAGTCCTCGGCGTCGCGGGCGGGGACCAGCGAGCGCATGAGCGGCGGGGCGGTCAGGCTCGCGACCAGCGTGTCGAGCGAGCCGAAGTCGAGGTCCGGATTGCGCCAGTAGGCAAAGCGCAGCGGCTCGAAGTCGTGGCCCTCGACCGCCGCGACCAGGTCTTCGTCCAGCGGCCCGACGCCCGCGGTGGTGCCGAAGGTGCCGTCGTTCATGTGGCGCCCGGCCCGGCCGGCGATCTGGCCGACCTCGGCCGGCGTCAGCCGCCGGTTGAAGCGGCCGTCGAACTTGGACAGGCGGGCGAAGGCGACATGGTCGATGTCCATGTTCAGGCCCATGCCGATAGCGTCGGTGGCGACCAGATACTCGACGTCGCCGGCCTGATACATCTCGACCTGGGCGTTGCGGGTGCGCGGGCTGAGCGCGCCGAGGACCACGGCGGTGCCGCCGCGGCGGCGGCGGATCAGCTCGGCCAGCGCGTAGACTTCCGTCGCCGAGAAGCCGATCACGGCGCTGCGCGGCGGCAGGCGGGTGACCTTCTTCGGCCCGGCATAGGCGAGCCGGGACAGGCGCGGGCGGGTCACCAGCTCGGCCCTGGGAACCAGAACCTTGAGAATCGGCAGCACGGTTTCGGCGCCGATAAAGATGGTTTCGAGCCGCCCACGGGCGCGCTCCAGCCGCTCGGTGAAGACGTGGCCGCGTTCGGGATCGGCGGCGAGCTGGACCTCGTCGACGGCCAGGAACTCCACCGGCCGTTCCATCGGCATTGCCTCGACGGTGCACAGGAAATAGCGCGCGCCTGCCGGCACGATCTTCTCCTCGCCGGTAACCAGCGCGACGGCGGCCTCGCCCTTGATCTTGACGGCACGGTCGTAGTTCTCGCGCGCGAGCAGGCGCAGCGGAAAGCCGATCATGCCCGACTTGTGGGCGAGCATGCGCTCCATGGCGAAGTGGGTCTTGCCGGTGTTGGTCGGGCCGAGAACGGCCGTGATGCGGCTCTCCGCCACGGGCGCGGCGGCGACACCATATCGAGGGGAGTGCCGGACCATGGCTAGAGAATCAGGGTTCCGGCAGTTAAATTCAACCAGGAAGGCGAATTATTCGGCGGCGCCGTCAGTTGGCGGCGAGGCTGACCCCGGCGCCGACGACCCGGCCGCCACGCGGCCGCTGGACCAGGATGGCGGCCCCGTAGTAGGGCGCGGCGCCCGCCTTGCCCTTGGCTGAGACGATCCGGTGGACCGGCTTGCCGGCATAGTCGGCCAGCATCCTGAACTCGCGCACGACATGGTGATAGGTCAGCTTCTTGCCGGCATTCTCACCCTTGGGGATGTCGGTGGTGCGGGCCTTGTCGAACAGAACGAGCCAGACGTTGGCCACCGCCGCCGACCGGCTCGCGCCCGGCTCGATCGTCACGTCGAGCTTGCCGCCGGGGACCCGCTTGACGGTAACCGCCACCGGGGCGCCGCCGTCGTCCTGCGCGCGCCGGATCATCCCGGCGACGGCGCCCCTGTTGGAGCCGACAGCCTGATAGCGGCCGTTGACGATCGCCTGCGGCGTGTAGACCGACGCCCGCTTCATCGACCAGGCATAGGCGCGCTGGCGGACCGTCGCCCAGCGGTGGGAAAAGGGATCCTTCCAGCCGAGGTAGTTCCAGTAGTCGACATGGAATGACAACGCCAGGACATCGCGCCGCTTGGCGATCTCGCCGAGCAGGCGATCGGCCGGCGGGCAGGAGTAGCAGCCCTGCGAGGTGAACAGCTCGACCACGACGGGCTGGCGCTTGGCGTCGACGGCCCGCGCCGGGGCGGCGGCCACGAACGTGCTAACGATCGTGGCGGCGGTCAGAACGAGTGCGTGTTTCATGATCGCAAGCTAGATTTGGGACGGCGCACGAACCAATCAATTGTCAGTGAGAGATTCCGCGATGGTGGCGAGCATGATCGGGGCCGTCTTCGCGCCCGCGTATCGGACCGGGCACCGCGCCGCGGGCGCCCTGCTCGCCTTCGCGGTGCTCACGGTTTCGGCATCGGCCGTGGGGCAGTCCGGCTGGGCGGAACGGCACTTCGCGCCGATCGACGCCCGGCTGCTGGTCCACGCCAAGCTCGAGCCCCTGGCGGTGCGGCCAGCCAAAACCCGGTTCCGCACCGTCGCCCGCTGGCGCTGGCCCCACGCCAAGACCATCTATGTCTCGATCGAGACCGCGCCGCTCGCCGCCGGGACCCCGCTCGCGTCGCTCTTGGAGGAAATGGACGGCAAGCCCCGGCCCGAGGCCCGGGCCGATGGCAGGCCGGCGCTGCGCACCGAACTGATCTTCGAGGGCACGCTCGAACGCCGCTTCTGGATCCACGACCGGGCGCGCGGCCGGGTCGTGCGACTCTCGATCGCGATCCTCGGGGTCGACCGCTGGATGGCGCGCAAGCCCGCCGACATTCACACGGAATTCGCCGATCCCCTGTGGGTGCCGACCAGGATGTTCCGGTCGCTGCGCTTCGATCCGGCCTGACCCGCCGCACCGGCGCGCGCGATGGACCCTCAGTCCGCGTCGAAGCCGAGGAAGGTCGTGAAGGCCGTCGCCGGCTCGCGCTCCGAATAGAGCTCGTTGACCGGCTCGGACGTGTCCTCGTAGCCGAGGCACAAGCCGCAGACCAGCACGTGGTTGTCGGGGATGCCGGTCGCCTTGCGCACCGTGTCGGTATAGTCGACCCAGGCCGCCTGCGGGCAGGTGTCGAGCCCGTGGGCGCGCGCCGCGATCATCACATTCTCGATGAACAGGCCCATATCGACGAAGGAACCGATCTCGAACCGGTTGTCCATGTGGAAGAACAGGCCCACCGGCGCGTCGAAGAAGTCGAAGTTGCGGCCGTGCTGGGCCCAGGTCTTCTCGCGCTCGCCCTTGCCGATGCCGAGCAGGCCGTACATGTCCCAGCCGAGCTTGCGGCGGCGGCCCAGATAGGGCTCGAACCATTCGACCGGATAGTAGTTGTAGCCCATCTCCGGCTCGCCGCCGGCTTCGCGGGCGGCATGAACCGCCGCGCTGACCCGGTGCTTGGCCTCGCCCGCAACGGCGACCACATGCCAGGGCTGGATGTTGGTGCCGCTGGGCGCCCGCGCGGCGACGTCGAGGATGCGCGTGATCAGCGCGGGATCGACGGGCTTGTCGGGCAGGAAGGCGCGCACCGATCGGCGGGTGGTGATCGCCGCCTCGGTCTCGTTCAGCCCCGGCGCCGGCGCGCGCCGGCCATAGCCGAAGTCGGGCGGCGGCGGAGATTTCATATCGTCGGGCATGGGCGGAGGGCCCCGTCTGTTACACGCCCCCGGTGGATAGCCGACAGGCGGCGGGGCCACAAGACCCGGCGCGGCCGCGATCGTCCGGCGCATCGCTCCCCTTCTCGGCTTACCCTTTGAGTTCCAAGGCCATTATGTCGTATCCCTCCCCCAGTTCCCGCCGGCAATGCCGGCCCCCTCATCTCCCGCTTTCGAACCGATGCTGAAATTCACCGACATCACCGTGCGCCTCGGCAGCGACGCGATCCTCTCGGGCGCGTCCGCCAGCCTGCCGACCGGAGCCCGGGCCGGCCTGGTCGGGCGCAACGGCGCGGGCAAGTCGACGCTGCTGAAGGTGATCACCGGGGCGCTCGAACCCGACGCCGGCACCGTCGAGACGCCACGCGGCTCGCGCATCGGCTACATCGCCCAGGAGACGCCGAGCGGGTCGGCGTCGCCGTTCGAGACCG
>CAMYMQ010000006.1 GCA_947259335.1 uncultured Alphaproteobacteria bacterium
CCGCGTCCGCGCCGGGCACGAACAGCCACGACCGGCGGGCGCGGACCGGCCGCCGTTTGGCGGCAGGGGTCACACGGTCTCCTTGACGCGGTCGGCGGGCCCGGCCTTGTCGTTGAACTCGTCGCGGGCGACTTGCAGCGCCTCGGCGCCGACCGTGAAGACTTCGACGGAATCGGCCAGGCCCCGCAGCGAATGTTCGCCGAGCGACTCCGCCTCGAGATAGTCGCTCGCCGCGTCGGCGAAGTCCGCGGACATGACGATCGGGACGTGGAGGCTCGCCGACAGCTCCTCGAGGCGCGCGGTCAGGTTGACCGACGGCCCGATCGCGGTGAAGTCGAGCCGGTCGACCGCGCCGATGTTGCCCCAGATCAGCTCGCCGATATGCAGGCCGAGCCCGTACTGGAGCGCCGGCAGATGCCGTGCCCGGCGCGTCTCGTTGACCGTGTCCATGCCGGTCTTGACCTCCAGCGCCGCCTGCAGCGCCTGGCGCGCGGCATATTGCCGGAAGGCGGCGTCGACCAGCGGGAAGATGGCCAGCATGCCGTCGCCGATGAATTTCAGCACCTGGCCGCCGTGGCGGTGGATCGCCGACGCCATGCAGTCGAAATAGCTGTTCAGCGCGTCGATCACTTCCTCGGTCGGCCGGCTGTTGGACATGGCGGTGAAGCCGCGCATGTCGCCATACCAGATCACGGCCAGGATCGACTGGCCGGCGCCGCGCCGGATCTCGCCCTTGAGGATGCGCTCGCCGGCCTGGTGGCCGACGTAGGTGTCGAGCAGCACCGTCGCGATCCGGCGCTCGGCCTGGATCTCGATCAGCAGCGCGAACAGCGGCAGGATCTCGCGGAGGAAGTCGAGATGCTCGTCCGAGAAGCCCAGGCGTGCCTTGGTCCCGAAGCTGACGGCGTTGCGGGTGCCGTCGGTGAAATGGATCGTGAAGGCGATATAGTCGGTGAAGCCTTCGCGCCGCATGTCCTCGACGACGGCCATGTCGCGCGGGGTGTCGGGGTCGGCGATGCGCCGGCGCAATTCCTCCCGGCCTTCGTGGAGCTGCTTGAAGGGCGAGTTGAGATAGGAATCGTCGTTGAGGATGTCGTGGCCGCGGTCGACGGCGATGACGTCGCGCCCGGCGGCCCACAGGTAGCCGGTGGCCATGATCTGCGGGTGGATCGTGCGGACGCTCAGCAGCGAGCGCTCGATCGGGATGCCCATGGCGACCATCCGCCGGCACAATTCCTGGAACAGCTCGCGGGTGGTGCGATAGGTACGCGCCTCGCCCCACATCCAGCGGCGCAGCGACCGCTTGTCCCGCTCTTTCAGACGGGCCATCCCCCGACTCCTCTGGTTTCGCCCGGTCTCGCGGCACGCTTGACCTGGCATCCGCCCCAGCCCACTTAAGCGCGACCACACAAAATTTCCAGACGAAGGATCCGCTTCGATGTTCATCCAGACCGAAGAGACGCCGAACCCGGTAACCCTGAAGTTCCTCCCCGGGGTCACGGTGCTGGAGACGGGCACCGCCGATTTCCCGACCGAGGATTCGGCCCGGGGCCGGTCGCCGCTGGCCGAGGCCCTGTTCACGGTCGACGGCGTGGCCGGCGTGTTTTTCGGAAGCGACTTCATCACGGTGACCAAGTCGGGCGACACCGACTGGGCGCTGCTCAAGCCGCCCGTGCTCGGCGTGATCATGGAGCATTTCACCGCCAACCGCCCGGTTCTGGCCGAGCGGCCCGAGACCAAGCCGATGGACGAGACGGCCGATGGCGAGGACAGCGAGATCGTCAGCCAGATCAAGGAGCTGCTCGACACCCGCGTCCGGCCGGCTGTGGCGATGGACGGCGGCGACATCCAGTTCCACGGCTTCGAACGCGGCGTCGTCTATCTGACGATGCAGGGCGCCTGCTCGGGGTGCCCGAGCTCGACGATGACCCTCAAGTCGGGCATCGAGAACATGCTGCGTCACTACATTCCCGAGGTCACCGAGGTCCGCGCCGTCGCCTGACGCCGCCCCGGGCCGTCCGCGCTCACGCCTCGGGCCGCATCATCGGCGCTGGCGCGTCGGCGTCCGACAGCAGCGGCAGCCGCTTGTTGTCAAACAGGTGGTAGTGCCACCATTCGTTCCGGTAGAAATCCCAGCCCGCGGTCGTCATCAGCCCCAGCAGGCGGAAGCGGTTTGCCTCCGCCTCGGCCGGCAGGCCCGGGGCGCCGTGATGGGACAGCGGCGTGAAGTCGTCGAAGCCGGTGCCCATGTCCAGGGTCCGGCCCTCGGCGTCGACCAGGGTCAGGTCGACGGCCGCGCCGCGGGAGTGCGGCGACCCGATCCGCGGATCGGAGAGAAACTCGGGATCGGGCGTATGGTTCCACAGCTTCCACTGGGCCTCGGACGGCCGAAAGGCGTCGAAGATGCGCAGGCGCAGGCCCTGGCGCGCAGCCAGCGCGATCGCCGCGGCCAGCCGCTCGGCGGCTTCCTCGTGGAGGTAGCAGCCCGGGCGGGCGTAGATCGGCGCGCCGGTGAAATTGTCGGCGGTCGCATAGAGGATCTGGGCGTCGACGTCGAAGTCCGGCGGCGCGATTTCGACGAGGGTCATGGCGGGTCTCTCCGCGTGTCGGGCTCGGCCTTCCCGAATAGCATGACGGCGCCGGGACGATGAGGACCATTCTCGCCCTCGACACCACCGCCGGCGCCTGTTCGGTCGCCGTCCGGCGCGACGGGACGACCGTTGCCGCCCGGTCGGTGCCGATGCCGCGCGGGCAGGCCGAGGCGCTGATCCCGATGGTCGTCGAAACGCTGGCCTCGGCCACCATCGCTTTCGCCGAGCTCGACGCCGTCGCCGCTACCACCGGGCCCGGCGCCTTCACGGGCATCCGC
>CAMYMQ010000007.1 GCA_947259335.1 uncultured Alphaproteobacteria bacterium
GATCGTCGTCGCCACCCCGGTCGCCCCGGTCGCCGCGCGGTGCCTTTTCGCTCTCGCGGGGCTCGCCGGTGTCCTGGTCGACCAGCCGCATCGACAGCTTGACCTTGCCGCGGTCGTCGAAGCCGATGCACTTGATCCAGACCTCGTCGCCCTCGTTGACCACTTCGGTCACCTTCTCGGGCCGACCGTCGTTCAGCTCGCTGATGTGCACGAGGCCGTCCTTCGGACCGAGGAAGTTCACGAAGGCGCCGAAGTCGACGACCTTGACCACCTTGCCGCGGTAGATCTTGCCTTCCTCGGGCTCGGCGGCGATGCCCATGATCCAGTCGATCGCCTTCTGGGCGGCGGCATCGTCGGTGGCGGCGACCTTGATGGTGCCGTCGTCGTTGATGTCGATCTTGGTGCCCGTCTCCTCGGTGATCTCGCGGATGACCTTGCCTCCCGACCCGATCACGTCACGGATCTTGTCGCGGGCGATGGTGATCGTCGTGATCCGCGGAGCGTGGGCGCTGACCCCCTCGCGCGACTCGGTGAGGGCCTTGGCCATCTCGCCCAGGATGTGGATCCGGCCGTCCTTGGCCTGATCCAGCGCGACTTCCATGATCTCCCGCGTAATGCTGGTGATCTTGATGTCCATCTGGAGCGAGGTGATGCCCTCCTCGGTGCCGGCGACCTTGAAGTCCATGTCGCCGAGATGATCCTCGTCGCCGAGAATGTCCGACAGCACCGCGAAGCGCTCGTCTTCCTTGATCAGGCCCATGGCGATGCCCGCGACCGGCCGCTTGAGCGGCACGCCGGCGTCCATCAGGGCGAGCGACGAGCCGCAGACCGTCGCCATCGATGACGAGCCGTTGGACTCGGTGATCTCGGAGACGATGCGGACCGTGTAGGGGAAGGCCGCCGCGTCGGGCATCAGCGGATGGATCGCCCGCCAGGCGAGCTTGCCGTGGCCGACCTCGCGCCGGCCGGTGAAGCCGAAGCGGCCCGCCTCGCCCACCGAGTAGGGCGGGAAGTTGTAGTGGAGCAGGAAGCTCTCGCGGTACTCGCCCGCCAGAGCGTCGATGATCTGCTCGTCCTGGCCGGTGCCCAGCGTGGCCGTGACCAGCGCCTGGGTCTCGCCCCGGGTGAACAGGGCCGAGCCGTGCGCGCGGGGCAGGAAGCCGACCTCGGCGTTGATCGGGCGGACCGTCTTGGTGTCGCGGCCGTCGATCCGTTCGCCGGTATCGAGAATGTCGCCGCGGACGATCTCCTTCTCCAGCTTCTTGAACACGTCGCCGGCGACCGCGGCTTGGGCGTCGTTCCCGGCGACCAGGGTCATCGCCAGGGCCTTGACGCTGGCGATCTTGTTCTGGCGCTCCTGCTTGACACGCTCGCCATAGGCGGCGCGCAGGGCGTCCGCGATGCCTCCCTTGCGCAGCAGCGCATCGACTTCTTCCTTCTCCGGCGGCGTGGCCGGCAGGTCCCACGGCTCCTTGGCCGCGGCTTCGGCGAGGTCGATGATCATGTCGATGACCGGCTGGAAGCCCTCGTGACCGAAGGTCACGGCGCCGAGCATGATTTCCTCGCTCAGCTCGCTGGCCTCCGATTCGACCATCAGCACGCCTTCCTGGGTGCCGGCGACGACGAGGTCGAGCTGCGACAGCGGCATCTCGTCGATCTGCGGATTGAGGACGTATTCGCCGTCGATGTAGCCGACCCGGGCGCCGCCGATCGGGCCGAGGAACGGAATCCCCGACAGCGTCAGCGCGGCCGACGCGCCGATCATCGCGACAATGTCGGGATCGGTTTCCATGTCATGGCTGAGGACGGTGATGATGACCTGGGTCTCGTTCCGGAAGCCGCCGGCGAACAGCGGGCGGATCGGACGGTCGATCAGGCGCGAGGTCAGCGTCTCCTTCTCGGAGGGACGGCCTTCGCGCTTGAAAAAGCCGCCGGGAATCTTGCCGGCGGCGTAGGTCTTTTCGACGTAGTGAACGGACAGCGGGAAGAAGTCGATGCCTTCGCGCGGGGTCTTCTCGCCAACCACCGTCGCCAGAACGGCCGTTTCGCCGTGGGTGACCAGTGCGGCGCCGTCGGCTTGACGGGCGACCCGGCCGGTTTCGATGGTCAGCGGACGGCCGGCCCATTCAATTTCGCGTTTGTGGAGATCAAACATAGAGTTTCCTGTCTTCGTGCATTGCGCGCCGGCCGGATTGCCTGGCGCGCTGAGCCCGCGGTGCGGGCGGTCCCGGCGAGAGTGCCGGGCGGGAACGGCGCCGGATTAGCGCCGGATGCCCAGCCGCTGAATCAGTTCCTGATAGCGGTCCTGGCTTTTTCGCTTGAGGTAGTCGAGCAGGCGGCGGCGCTGACCAACCATGATCAGAAGTCCGCGGCGGGAATGATGGTCCTTGGCATGCGGGCCGAGATGTTCGGTGAGGTTGCGGATTCGCTCCGTGAGGATCGCGACCTGCACCTCCGGGGAACCGGTGTCCCCCTCCGTCTTGCCGTATTCCTTGACCAGTTCCGCGGTACGCTCGGAAGTAATCGACATCGTCATCCTCTTCGTTAGGTGTTGAAGACCCGCACCGGGTAAACCTGCAGCCCTTCGAGCCGCAGGATTGCAACCGGAAGCCCTCCGGCCGACGCCCATAACGCGGCGCCATCCGAAAGTTTGCCTGTGAGCTCCCTGTTTGCTGTGCGGAGAACGGGGATCGGCTGACCATTACGCAGCCGCCCCGCTTCGCTATCGGTCAAGGACAGGGCCGGGATGTCGTCCAGCGCCGCCTCGATCGGCAACAAATACTCAAACAATACGTCGCGCCCGGCGTTGCCGCTGGGCCCGCACGCGGCCGGAATATGCATCACGGATTCCAGTTTTTCCAGCGAAATCGCGCCCTCTTCGCCGAACGGCCCGACCCGGGTCCGGCGCAGGTCGGCGACGTAGCCGACCGTATCCAGCGCCCGGGCGATGTCCCGCGCCAGGCTGCGGACATAGACGCCCTTGCCGCAGGCGACCTCGAAGGCGGCATGGTCGGCGTCGGGCATGGCCAGCAACGACAGCCGGTCGATCCGCACCGGCCGGGCCGGCAGGTCGGGCGGCGCGTCGGCGC
>CAMYMQ010000008.1 GCA_947259335.1 uncultured Alphaproteobacteria bacterium
CGCCGACGGCGGCGCCTTCTCCTCGACCGTCATCCGCGCGCACCTGCGCGAGGGCCGGCCCGCCGAAGCCGCCAAGGCGCTCGGCCGGCTGTGGGAGGTCGAGGGCCATGTCACCCCCGGCGACCAGCGCGGCCGGACGATCGGCTTCCCGACCGCCAACCTCGACCTCGAGGGCTACCTGCTGCCCCGGTTCGGGGTCTATGCCGTGCGCATGGGGCTGGAGACGCCGGCCGAACCGGTCTGGTGCGACGGGGTCGCCAACCTCGGCCTGCGGCCCACCATCGGCGACGGCAAGGTCCTGCTCGAAGCCCATATGTTCGACCGGACCGAAGACCTATATGGACGGCTGTTGCGCGTCCAACTGGTCGACTTCATCCGGCCGGAGGTACAGTTCGACGGGCTCGACGCGCTGAAGGCGCAGATCGCCCGCGATTGCGACAAAGCGCGCGAAATCCTTGCCGCCCGGGAAGAGAGCGCGGTAACACCCGCTGCCCGAGGGGCCGAAGCACCAGCATGAGCCGTGACGTCCGATGAGTGTCGACTACAAGAGCACGATCTTCCTGCCGCGAACCGATTTCCCGATGCGCGGGAACCTGCCCCAGCGCGAGCCCGACGTGCTTGAGCGGTGGCGGGAGATCGACCTCTACCGGCGCCAGCGCGAGGCCGCGAAAGGGCGGGAGAAGTTCGTCCTCCACGACGGCCCGCCCTATGCCAACGGCAACCTCCACGTCGGCCACGCGCTCAACAAGATCCTCAAGGACGTCATCAACCGCTCGCAGCAGATGCTGGGCCATGACGCCAACTACGTCCCCGGCTGGGACTGCCACGGCCTGCCCATCGAGTGGGAGATCGAAAAGCAGTACCGCCAGGCCGGCAAGAACAAGGACGAGGTGCCGATCCTCGACTTCCGCCGCGAATGCCGCGAGTTCGCCGAGAAGTGGGTCGGCATCCAGTCGGAGCAGTTCCAGCGGCTCGGCGTGATCGGCGACTGGGCCGATCCCTACCTGACGATGGCCTATCACGCCGAGGCGTCGATCGTGCGCGAGATCGGCAAGTTCCTGGTCGACGGCAGCCTCTACAAGGGCGCCCGGCCGGTGATGTGGTCGGTGGTCGAGAAGACCTCGCTGGCCGAGGCCGAGATCGAGTATCACGATCATACGTCGAAGACGATCTGGGTCCGCTTCCCGGTCGCCGCCGCCGCGACGCCGGAGATCGAGGGCGCCTCGATCCTGATCTGGACGACCACGCCCTGGACCATCCCGGGCAACCGCGCGGTCGCCTGCAGCGAGACGATCGCCTACGCCGTGGTCGAGGTCACGCAGACCGACGGCGAGGTCTGGGCCAAACCCGGCGAGAAGCTGGTCATCGCCAGGGCCCTGATCGAGCAGACCCTGGCCCAGGCCAAGGTTACCGGCCACAAGGTCGTCGCCGAGCTGACCGGCGCCGAGCTGGTCGGCTCGGTCCTGCGCCACCCGTTCCACGGCCAGGGCTACGACTTCGAGGTGCCGCTGGCGGCCGCCGACTTCGTCACCGAGGAGGACGGCACCGGCTTCGTCCACATCGCGCCCGGCCACGGCGCCGACGACTATGTCCTCGGCCGGAAGATCGGCATCGCGCCGCCCCAGACGGTCGGCCCCGACGGCCGCTACTATGACGAGGTGCCGCTGTTCGCCGGCGAGACGGTCTATACCGAGGCGGGCAAGGAGGGCGGCGCCAACGAGGCGGTGATCAAGGCGCTGGTCGGTGCCGGCGCCCTGCTGGCGCGCGGCAAGCTGACCCATTCCTATCCCTGCTCGTGGCGGTCCAAGGCGCCGCTGATCTTCCGCAACACGACCCAGTGGTTCATCTCGATGGACAAACAGGGCCTCCGGGAGACCAGCCTGAAGGCGATCGACGAGACGGCCTTCTACCCGGCGTCGGGCCAGGCCCGCCTGCGCGGGATGATCGCCGAGCGGCCCGACTGGAACGTCTCGCGCCAGCGCGCCTGGGGCGTGCCGCTGCCGATCTTCGTCGACAAGAAGACCGGCGAGCCGCTGCGCGACCAGGGCGTGATCGACCGTATCGCCGCGGTCTACGAGGAGGAGGGCGGCGACGCCTGGTTCTCCAGCCCGCCCGAGCGGTTCCTCGGCGACGGCTACGATCCCGAGGACTACGACCAGGTCACCGACGTGGTCGAGGTCTGGTTCGATTCGGGCGCGACCCACGGTTTCGTGCTGGAGGACCGGCCCGACCTCCAGTGGCCGGCCTCGCTCTACCTCGAAGGCTCGGACCAGCACCGCGGCTGGTTCCACTCGTCGCTGCTGGTCGCCTGCGGCACCCGCGGCCGCGCGCCCTACGACGCCATCCTGACCCACGGCTTCACCGTCGACGAGAAGGGCTACAAGATGTCCAAGTCGACGGGGAACACCCTGTCGTCCGAGGACGCGGTCAGGCAGTACGGCGCCGACGTGCTGCGCCTGTGGGTGGTCGGCTCCGACTACAGCCAGGACGTCCGGGTCGGCCCGGAGATCCTCAAGCAACATGCCGACGGCTACCGCCGGCTGCGCAACACGCTGCGCTACCTGCTCGGCAACCTCGCCGGGTTCGATCCGGCCGAGAAGGTCGCGCCGGCCGAGATGCCCGAGCTCGAACGCTGGGTGCTGCACCGGCTGTGGGAGCTCGACGGGCTCTTGCGCCGGGCCAACGACACCTACGACTTCCACGCCTTCTATTCCGCGCTCCACAATTTCTGCGCGGTCGAGCTGTCGGCCTTCTATTTCGACGTCCGCAAGGACACGCTCTACTGCGACCGGCTCGACGATCCCAGGCGCCGCGCCGCGCGCACCGTGCTCGACATCCTGTTCGACCATCTGACCGCCTGGCTCGCCCCGGTCCTGTGCTTCACCGCCGAGGAGGCGTGGCAGGCCCGCTTCGGCGGGGAGGACGGCGCGTGGACGGAGAGCGTCCACCTGCGCACCTTCCCCGACGCGCCCGAGGCGTGGCGCGACGACGCGCTCGCCGCCAAATGGACCAGGGTCCGCGCCCTGCGCCGCGTGGTCACCGGCGCGCTCGAGCTGGAGCGGGCGGAGAAACGGATCGGCGCCAGCCTGGAAGCGGCCCCGGTGGTGCATGCCGACGCCGCCCATGTCGAGGCCATGCGCGGCGTCGATCTCGCCGAGATCGGCATCACCTCGGGCGCCACGCTGACCACCGATCCCGCGCCGGACGGCG
>CAMYMQ010000009.1 GCA_947259335.1 uncultured Alphaproteobacteria bacterium
CCCTGCCGCCCGGCTCGACACCCATGCCCGACCGTCCGGCCCGACCGGCGCGGCCCGAGCTCAAGGCGCCGCGCGACATGCCCAAACGCCGCAAGGGCCAGGGGCCGGCGGCGCGAGTCGCCCTGCTCCACGCCATCGCCCATATCGAGCTCAATGCCATCGACCTCGCCTGGGATCTCGTCGGTCGGTTCGCGGGCGAAGACCTGCCGCGCGCCTTTTTCGACGACTGGATCAAGGTGGGCGATGAGGAGGCCAAGCATTTCTCCCTGCTCGCCGCCCGGCTCGCCGACTTCGGCGCCGCCTATGGCGACCTGCCCGCCCACGACGGGTTGTGGCAGGCCGCCCGGGAGACCGCCGACGACCTGCTCGCCCGGCTGGCCATCGTGCCGCTCGTGCTGGAAGCGCGCGGGCTTGACGTGACACCGGCCATGATCGAGCGGCTGACGTCCTTCGGCGACACGGAAAGCGCCGCCATTCTCGAGGTCATCTACCGCGACGAGATCGGCCACGTCGCCTTGGGCAAGAAATGGTTCGACGCTGTCTGCGAAAGGCGCCGGCTCGAACCCGGCGCGACCTGGCGCGGTCTCGTCCGGCGCCATTTCCGGGGCGCGCTCAAGCCGCCCTTCAATGACACGGCTCGGCTGGCGGCGGGCATGACGCCGGCCGACTACCGGGACCTGTAGCGGCCAAGACCTGTAGCGGCCAAAATAACCCGGCGCGGCGCGGTCCGCCGCGACCACGTGACCCACTGGTGGCCGGGCCTTCGCGAGCGCACTATGGCGACGAATTGACGCCGCGCGCGCCCAACCCGATACCCTGTTCACCTAAACGCCGCCGGGGATGCACGTCTATCTTCCGATTGCCGAGGTTTCCGTCAACGTGTTCCTGCTCGTTGGCCTGGGCATCGCGGTCGGCTTCCTCTCGGGCCTGTTCGGGGTCGGCGGCGGCTTTCTGATCACGCCCCTGCTGATCTTCATCGGCATTCCGCCCACCGTGGCGGTTGCCTCCTCCGCCAATCAGATCATCGCCACGTCCGTTTCCGGGGTCATCGCTCACTGGCGGCGCGGCACGGTCGATTTCAAGATGGGCACCGTCTTGCTGGTCAGCGGCTTCATCGGGTCGTGGGGCGGGGTCGAGCTGTTCGGCTACCTGCGCACGATCGGCCAGATCGACCTGGTCATCCAGCTTTCCTATGTCTTCTTCCTGGGCGTGATCGGCTTCCTGATGCTGGTCGAGAGCGGCCGGACGATCTGGAAGGCGCGCGGCGGCCGCACGGTCCGGCGCAAGCTGCACCAGCATTATTGGGTTCACCACTGGCCGCTGAAGATGCGGTTCCGCCGGTCCAAGCTCTACATCTCGGCCATTCCTCCCTTCCTGATCGGAGCCTTCGTCGGCGTGCTCGCGGCGATCATGGGCGTGGGCGGCGGGTTCCTGATGGTGCCGGCGATGATCTACCTGCTCGGCATGCCGACCATGGTCGTGGTCGGCACCTCGCTGTTCCAGATCATCTTCGTGGCGGCCAACGTCACCTTCCTGCAGTCGGCCCAGAACCAGACCGTCGACGTCGTGCTCGCCCTGGTCCTCGTCGCCGGCAGCGTCGTGGGCGCGCAGTGGGGCACCCGCATCGGCCAATACCTGCGCGGAGAGCAGTTGCGCGGCCTCCTGGCGCTGATCGTGCTGCTGGTCGTCGGCAAGCTCGTCTTCGACCTCGTGGCGACGCCCGCGGACTTTTTCTCGATCGGACAGGTCGGCCGGCACTGACAAATCCGCGCGCCCGCGACGCCGCGTCGCGTGGCGGCGCTTGAACCTGGAATTACTTTAGACCTAAAATAAATTCCAATTCCGGCTCGCCCCTTGGCCTTCCCCAGGGGCGGCGCCGGCCCAGCGCATCACCGGAGATAAACATGAACGTCGCCCTGCCGCCGGACCAGATCAAGAAGGTCCCGCAGAACGATCACCCGCCCTTCCAGTGGGACGATCCCTTCCTGATCGAGGACCAGCTCGACGAGGAAGAGCGCATGATGCGCGACGCCGCCCATCAGTATTGTCAGGACAAGCTGATGCCGCGCGTGCTGGAGGCGAACCGCCACGAGAAATTCGATCCCGAGATCCTGCGCGAGCAGGGCGCGCTCGGCTTCCTCGGCTGCACCATCCCCGAGGAATACGGCTGCGCGGGCACGTCCTACGTCGTCTACGGGCTGATCGCGCGCGAGGTCGAGCGGGTCGACAGCGGCTATCGCTCGGCGATGAGCGTCCAGTCGTCGCTGGTCATGCACCCGATCTACGCCTACGGCACCGAGGAACAGCGCAAGAAGTACCTGCCCAAGCTGGCGACCGCCGAGTGGATCGGCTGCTTCGGCCTGACCGAGCCCGACCACGGCTCCGACCCCGGCGGCATGAAGACCCGGGCCAAGAAGGTCGACGGCGGCTGGGTGCTCAACGGCGCCAAGATGTGGATCACCAACTCGCCGATCGCCGACGTCTTCGTCGTCTGGGCCAAGACCGAGGACGGCGTGATCCGCGGCTTCGTGCTCGAAAAGGGCATGAAGGGCCTGAGCGCGCCCAAGATCGAGGGCAAGTTCAGCCTGCGCGCCTCGATCACCGGCGAGATCGTCATGGACAACGTCGAGGTCCCGGAAGAGAACCTGCTGCCCAACGTCGCCGGGCTGGCCGGGCCGTTCGGCTGCCTCAACCGGGCCCGTTACGGCATCGCCTGGGGCGCCATGGGCGCCGCCGAGTTCTGCTGGCACGCCGCGCGCCAGTACACCCTCGACCGCAAGCAGTTCGGCAAGCCGCTGGCCGCCACCCAGCTGATCCAGAAGAAGCTGGCCGACATGCAGACCGAGATCACGCTGGGCCTCCAGGCCTGTCTGCGGGTGGGCCGGCTGTTCGATTCGGGCAACGTCTCGCCGGAGGCGATCTCGCTGATCAAGCGCAACTCCTGCGGCAAGGCCCTCGACATCGCCCGCGTCGCCCGTGACATGCACGGCGGCAACGGCATCGTCGACGAGTTCCACGTCATCCGCCACGTGATGAACCTGGAGACGGTGAACACCTACGAGGGCACGCACGACATCCACGCGCTGATCCTCGGCCGGGCGATCACCGGCATCCAGGCCTTCGCCTAGACCGGCCGGCCCGCCCGATGCCCCCCGCCAGCGCCGGACGCCTTTCAGGCCCGCGCGTGCTGGCGGGGGCGGTCGCCGGGCTCTTGGTCGGTGGCCACTGCGGTTCCGCCCACGCCTGGGATCTCGCCTACCAGCCGCCCGAGCGGGGCCTGCGGGAGATCTACGCCAACGGCGAGCACAAGATCGTCTCGCGGTCCGGGAAGCGCGTCGACACCTGGTGCATCTACGACGCGCGCGGCAACCTGCTGCGGCGGACGCTGACCCTCGACAGCTTCTTCGTCATCGAGCGGACCCGCTTCCGGCCCGAGCGCCGCGACCAGGACAGCCCGCCCAGCTATCGCGCCGAGGTGAGCCTGCCCGACGGCTCGATCTGGCCGCTCGCGCCCGGCAAGAGCATCCGCTTCATCGTGTCGGTCGCCGGCAGCCCGGGCAAGGCGCTGCGCGTCGAGGGCCGCCTGTCGGTGATCGGCCGCCGGACGGTGACCGTCGGCGAGGCCGCGCTTGAGGCGGTCATCGTTCGCGCCACCGCCCAACACTGGTACGAGGCCTATCCGATCGGCGACTCGATGTCCGAATACGCCTATTTCCCGGCCTATCGGACGTCCATCGTCCTCGAGGACCTTCGCTATAACCCGAACCGGCGGGTTCCCACGCCGGCGCCGGTCCGGATCGAGAAACGGTCGAACGCCAGCGTTCGGCGCCTGATCCAGAGCGACTGCGGGCCGCCGCTCTCCTAGAGGCCCGCCCGCGCCCTGCCCGCGGCGAAAGCAAAGGCATGGAATCGACATCGATCCCCGCCCCCAGGGAAGGAAACGCGCGACCTGGCCTTTGATTTTTAGGTTGATATCAAGCTATATGGGGCCATGCGCGATGACCTGCCTCTCGACGTCACCCACGAAGTCCGCGACGCCTGCCTGTGCCTGCATCTCCAGAGGGCGGCCCGGACAGTGGCGCGGCATTTCGACGAGGCGTTCCGGCCTCTGGGCCTCACCAATGGTCAGTTTTCGCTGCTGATGTCGCTCAACCGCCCGAACCCGCCGCGCATCGGCGACGTCGCGCCGCTGCTGGCGATGGATCGCACGACCCTGACCGCCGCGCTCAAACCCCTGGCCCGGCGCGGGCTGCTGTCCGTCGAGGTGGATCCCGAAGACCGCCGCGGCCGACGCCTGCGGATCACCGACGCGGGCCGTGACCTGCTGGTCGAGGCACTGCCGATCTGGCGCCGAACCCATGCGGACCTCGACCGGCGGCTGGGCGCCGGCGGGCCCGACCGCCTACGCGCCGACCTTCTCGCGCTGGCCTGAAATCACGCCATCCACGCTCACGCCATCCACGAGAGGACTCCCATGCAGATCACCCCCTATCTCTTCCTGCACGGCAACTGCGAAGAAGCCTTCCGGACCTATGCCGAACTGCTCGGCGGCGAGGTCGAGGCGATCATGACCTACAAGGGCACACCGGCCGAAGAGCATATGCCCGCCGACTGGCACGACAAGGTCATGCACGCCTGCCTGAAGTTCGGTGACCAGAGGCTGATGGGCTCGGATTCGTCGCCCGGGATGCAGAAGGAGCCCGGCGGCTATTCCGTCTCGATCCACCTCGACGACCCGGCCGAGGCCGAGCGCATCTTTGCCGGCCTGTCCGAAGGCGGCACCGTGACCATGCCGATGGAGGAAACCTTCTGGGCCAAGCGCTTCGGGGCGGTGACCGACCGCTTCGGCACGCCCTGGCTGGTCAACTGCGCGCCGGATGCCTGACCGCCGGCCTTCGGACCCCCAACCGATGTTCCCTCACACCCCTTTGCTGGAGCTTCGAACATGACCTATGTCGACGGATTCTTGCTGGCCGTGCCCACGGCCAACCGCGAAGCCTATCGAGAACTGGCCGAAAAGGTCGCGCCGGTGTTCAAGGACCATGGCGCGCTGAGCATGGTCGAATGCTGGGGCGACGACGTTCCCGACGGAAAACTCACCTCCTTCCCGATGGCGGTGAAGAAGAAGGAGGACGAGACCGTCGTCTTTTCGTGGATCACCTGGCCGTCGCGTGAGGTCCGCGACGAAGGCATGAAGAAGGCGATGGCCGATCCCCGCCTCGATCCGGGCGATACGCCGATGCCGTTCGATGGCCAGCGCATGATCTTCGGCGGGTTCGAGATGATCGTGGAGACCTGATCGCTCGACCGGAGCGCCGAGCAGACTCAGTGGTCGGCGGCCTGCAACGCCTTCTCATATCCCGTCTCATAGGCCAGCCCGTCGGCCGTCAGGGTCACCGCGCCGGCGGCGCCGGGCCGCACCAGTCCCTTGCGGTCCAGCACGGTCCACACCGCGGCGTTGAACAGCCCGCTCGCCGCCTTCCGGGGGACCGTGAAGGGGCCGATGTGGAAATGGTTGCCGTGCGGGTCGGGCAGCGCGTGGAGGGTGACCTCGCCGGTCGCCTCGTGCCGCTCGGCCGCGTCGCTCTCGCGCGCCAGGACCTGGGCGATGGCGAGGGTCCGAAGTTGCAGGTCGTTCAGGCGTAGCGGGTTCTTCTTGGGCGGCATGGGCGTGGCTCTGACGGTTTTTTTCCACCGGCAACTTCACCGGCGGGCCGGCGCTTGTCCAGCCCTCGCGCCGAAACGACCAAATCCCGGCTCGCCCTTTTTTCTGTCGGGGTGTGACGGCCGTCACAGTCAGGCAATCGGGTCCAGGGCATGGTCGCGTCAACACATCGGTTCCCCGCCTCCCGCCTCCCCGCCCGATGTGTTGACGCACCGACCCGCGACGCCCCGCCGCTCTCCCCGGCGGGGCGTTTCGCGTTCTGGCTCCGCAGGCGACAGGTCGAATCGCCGGGGCGAATAAATCCGCAAGGTGTGACGGCCGTCACAGTCAACGGCTGCGGGCCGTGACACAAAGGCTGCAACACATCGGTTCCCCATCTCCCCTCCTTCCCCGCCCGATGTGTTACGCACCCGACCCGCGACGCCCCGCCGCTCTCCCCGGCGGGGCGTTTCGCGTTCGGGCTCCGCAGTTGACGCATCGAAATGCCGGAGCGAATAAATTCGCCAGGTGTGACGGCCGTCACAGTCAACGACCGCTGGCCGTGTCACAAAGGCTGCAACACATCGGTTCCCCATCTCCCCTCCTCCCCCGCCCGATGTGTTACGCACCCGACCCGCGACGCCCCGCCGCTCTCCCCGGCGGGGCGTTTCGCGTCGGGGCACTGAGTTGGCCGCGTCCGCGCCACATTGACGCCTGCTTTTCCCCCGATCCTGACCTTCGAACGCCCTGCACAGAGAGTAGCAATGAAGCGCATGCTGAGTGCCCTGCCGCTGACGGCACTGACCATCCTGGTGCTGGCGCCGGTTCAGGCGGCGGAACGGACCTACGACACCCAGAACGGGAAAATCCGCGCCGTGACCGTCGCCCGCGGGCTCGACCATCCGTGGAGCGTCGCCTTCCTGCCCGACGGCCGGATGCTGGTCACCGAGCGCCCCGGGCGGCTGCGCTACATCTCCAGGGACGGGCGGCTGTCGGCCCCGATCGGCGGCCTGCCCGAGATCTCGGCGCGCGGCCAGGGCGGCCTGCTCGACGTCATCCTCGATCCCGGATACGCAAACAATCGCGTGATCTACTTCTCCTACTCCGAGCCCGGCCCCGGCGGAGCGGGCACCGCCGTCGCCCGCGCGCGGCTCGACGGCAACCGGCTGACCCGGCTCAAGGTCCTCTTCAGGATGGCGCCGAAGGCCAATACCGGCCAGCATTTCGGCTCGCGGCTGGTGATCGGGCGCGACGGCCACTTGTTCATCACCATCGGCGAGCGCGGCCAGCGCGCGCGTGCCCAGGACCCGTCCGTCAACCGGGGTCAGGTGATCCGGATCAACCGCGACGGATCGATCCCGAAGGACAACCCCTTCGTCGGCCGTGCGGGGCACCGCCCCGAGATCTGGTCGTTCGGGCACCGTAATCCGCAGGGCGCCGCGCTCAATCCGGCGACCGGGCGGCTGTGGATCCACGAGCACGGCGCGCGCGGCGGCGACGAGATCAACATCCCGCAGGCCGGCAAGAACTACGGCTGGCCGGTGATCTCCTATGGACGGCACTATTCGGGCGCAAAGATCGGCGTCGGCACCCGCAAGGCCGGCATGGAGCAGCCGATCTATTACTGGGACCCGTCCATCGCACCGTCCGGAATGGCCTTCTACACCGGCGACAAGGTCCCGGCCTGGAAGGGAAATCTTTTCGTCGGCGCGCTCGCCCAGCAGATGCTCGTCCGGCTGACCCTGGACGGCCAGAAGGTGGTCAAGGAAGAGCGGCTCCTGAAAGACCTGGGCGAGCGCATCCGCGACGTCCGCCAGGGCCCCGACGGCTATCTGTACGTGCTGACCGACGCCAGCGACGGCCGCCTGCTGCGCATCGAGCCCGTCGGCGAGCGGTAGGCGCGGCGCGGCGGCATCAGCGCGGATCGTGGCGCGCCGCGGCTTTGGACGCGCG
>CAMYMQ010000010.1 GCA_947259335.1 uncultured Alphaproteobacteria bacterium
ATCGACGCGGTGCTCGACTGCGCCGGAGACGCCGGCGCGGCGCTGGCAGCACTGGGCGACGGGATAGCGGCGGTGCGGTTCGACGGTCCGGCCGATGTCCGCCGCCGCTTGGATGACATTGCACGCAAGACCGGGGCGCGGCTGGTCGACGCCGCGATGCCGGCGCTCGATCTCGGACGCGAGGGCGATCCGGCGGCGGCGTGCCGCGCCGCGTTGCATCGCCTCGGACGCTAGGCTATTCAGGTCGCAACGGGCCGGATCTCCGGCACTCACCGCAATCAAAAGGGGGCGTTCATGCGGATCACGCGCCGAGTCAAACAAATCCTCGCCAACTACGAGAGCGATTGTCCCGGCACCAAGGCGAACCTCGCCCGCATCCTGATGACCGGCAAGCTCGCCGGCACCGGCCATCTCGTGATCCTGCCGGTCGACCAGGGCTTCGAGCACGGCCCGGCGCGCAGCTTCGCGCCGAACCCGCCGGGCTACGACCCGCACTATCACTATCAGCTCGCCATCGACGCGGGCCTGTCGGCCTATGCCGCGCCGCTGGGCATGATCGAGGCGGGGGCCGACAGTTTCGCCGGCGCGATCCCGACCATCCTCAAGGTCAACAGCGCCAACTCCCACGCCACGTCCAAGGACCAGGCGGTGACCGCCTCGGTCGGCGACGCGCTGCGGCTGGGCTGCTCGGCGATCGGCTTCACCATCTACCCCGGCTCGGACGAGCAGTTCGAGATGATCGAGGAGATCCGGGAGATGGCCGAGGAGGCCAAGTCGGCCGGCCTCGCGGTGGTCATCTGGTCCTACCCGCGCGGCGGCAACCTGTCCAAGGCGGGCGAGACGGCGGTCGACGTCACCGCCTACGCCGCCCAGATCGCGGCCCTGCTCGGCGCGCACATCATCAAGGTCAAGCCGCCGACCGACCATGTCGAGCAGGAAGAGGCGAAGAAATACTACGAGGGCATCGACATCTCGACCCTGTCGGCCCGCATCGCCCACGTCGTCCAGTCGGCCTTCGCCGGCCGGCGCCTGGTGGTCTTTTCCGGCGGCGCGGCCAAGGGCACCGAGGGGCTGCTCGACGAAATCCGCCAGATCCGCGACGGCGGCGGCACCGGCTCGATCATCGGCCGCAACTCGTTCCAGCGCTCGAAGGAAGAGGCGCTCGACCTGCTCGACTCGGTGGTGAAGATCTACAAGGGGCAGGCGTAGGCCGCGTTGTCCCGATGCTCGCCTGCCGTCACCCCCGCCAAGGCGGGGAGCCAATGAGGCCCGACGAAGCCGTGTCCGCCGATCCCTGGAATCCCGCCCGCGGGGGAGTGACGGTGGGGGGCGGTCGTGGCTGAGCCCGACGAAGACCGCTGCCGGCTCTACCTGATCACGCCGCCGGCCTTCGAGATCGCGCCCTTCGTGGGCGCTTTCGAGGCCGCGCTCGCGGGCGGCGACGTCGCCTGCCTGCAACTGCGCCTGAAGGATGTCGACGACGAGACGGTGCTGGCCGCGGCGGCGGCGTTGAGGCCGGTGTGCCACGCCCACGACGTCGCCCTGATCGTCAACGACCGGCCGGACCTCGCGGCCGAGGCGGGGGCCGACGGGGTCCATGTCGGGCAGGAGGACGCCGGGTACGAGGAGGCGCGGCGGCTGCTGGGCGACGACGCCATCGTCGGGGTGACCTGTCACGATTCGATCGACCTGGCCATCGACGCGGCCGAGGCGGGGGCGGATTATGTCGCCTTCGGCGCCTTCTTCGACACCGGGACAAAGGAGCCCAAGGCGCGCGCCCGGCTGGAGACGCTGGCCCGCTGGGCGGAGATTTCGACGGTACCCTGCGTCGCGATCGGGGGCATCACCGTCGACAACTGCCGCCCGCTGCTGGAGGCGGGCGCCGATTTCCTCGCGGTGGTCGCGGGCGTTTGGTCGCACCCCGAGGGCCCGGGCGCGGCGGTTGAGCAATTCAATAAGTTGATAGAAACTGTGGGACAGTAGAGCGGCCGCCGGAGATCTCCAACCGAGGGCATTCCGGATCGCGTGACAGCGCCGAAAACGTCTCGAACCAGAAGGTGCCGGCCGCTCCGGACCGGTACCGCTTCCAGGGAGGAAGACCCATGAAAGGACCTTACCGCGCCGACCACGTCGGCAGTTTCCTGCGCCCCGACTGGCTCCTGGAGCAGCGCGACCGCTGGAAGGCGGACGAGATCACGCTCGAGGAGCTGCGCGAGAACGAGAACAAGGCGATCGCCGAGGTCGTCCGCAAGCAGGAAGCGGTCGGTATCAAGGATGTGACCGACGGCGAGTTCCGCCGCGAGAGCTTCCACATCGATTTCATCGACAAGATCGGCGGCGTGAAGCACAACTTCACGATCAAGGGCGCCTTCGCCCAGGGCGAGCAGACCAAGGCCGGCGGCGAGAAGCAGGCGCCGGTCACCATCGAGGTGGTCGACCGGATGACCCGGCCGGAAGCCGGCATCGAGGTCGAGAATTTCAAGTACTTGAAATCCCTGGTCGACGGCCACCCGGGCGTCGAGCCCAAGATCACCATGCCGTCGCCGACCATGACCCATTTCCGCGGGGGCCGTAAGGCGATCAGCGAGAAGGCCTACCCGGAGATGGAGGATTTCTTCGCCGACCTGGCCAAGCTCTATCGCGACGAGATCGCCGACCTGGCCGCCGCCGGCTGCCGCTACATCCAGTTCGACGACACCAACCTGGCCTATCTGTGCGACGTCAACATGCGCGAGGCGGCCAAGGCGCGCGGCGAGGATCCCGAGGAACTGCCCCGCACCTATGCCGACCTCATCAACCAGTCGATCAAGGAGCGGCCCGCCGACATGGCGGCCTGCATCCACCTGTGCCGCGGCAACGCGCACAGCCTGTGGTTCGCCGAGGGCGACTACGAGCCGGTCGCCGACAAGCTGTTCAACCTGACCGACGTCGACGGCTTCTTCCTGGAATACGACGACGAGCGGTCGGGCGGGTTCGAGCCGCTGCGCTTCGTGCCCAAGGGCAACAAGAAGATCGTGCTGGGCCTGGTCACGTCGAAGAGCGGCGATCTGGAGAGCGTCGACGAGCTCAAGGCGCGCATCGACGAGGCGTCGAAATATGTGTCGCTCGACCAGCTCTGCCTGTCGCCCCAGTGCGGCTTCTCCTCGAACGCCATCGGCAACATTCTGACCGAGGACCAGGAGTGGGCGAAGATGCAGATGATCGTCGAGCTCGCCGAGGAGGTCTGGGGCTCCGCCTGAGCCGGTCGCGGGATCTTAGTAGTATCGGGGCCTGAAAGACTGTCGGCCCGGCCCGGGTGTTGGATCCGGACCGGGCCGACGCCCGATTCAGCGCAGCGAGAGGGGGTCGCTACGCGAACAGGGGACCGATCAGCGCCAGCAGGGCGGGCGCCAGGATTGCCATGCCGGCAACCACCGCGAAGACCCGCAGGAGAGGCGGGCCCCAGCATTCGATCGCGGGTTCTCTGTATTCGTCTTGTGCCATCGTCGTCATTGTCTTCGTCTCGGCTCAGCGTCGTCGGTCGGCGAACCCCTCGGCGTGTCATTTGGGGTCGTCCGGCGCGACTGCAAGGAGCGGGTTGTCACAGGAGCTTGAACGGATCGCGAGCGGGCGGCCTTCAGACACCGGCCGGGGCCAGCGCGAAGGCGAATACGATCGCCGCGCAGGCCGCCAGCGCGAGGCCGTCGAGCAGCCAGGGGGTAACACCGCCGGGTGCGATTTTTCGGTTCCGTTTCATCACGTGCCGTCCAGTCGAGGTGCGTTCAGTGGCCGCAGACTGATCCTGTTCGCGTTGGGAAGCAGTGACGCGCGTCACACACCGGCGAAATCGGCGCTCCATGCCGGCCATGCCCGAAAAGCGGGTTGTCTTGGCGCGGAGCCTCGGACAAGTATGGCGCCACAAATCGAAGCCACGAAGCCGTCCAAGGGGGAAACAGTCATGGAAACACGCGCCGCCGTCGCCCATGCGGCCGGAAAGCCGCTCACGATCGAGACCGTCACCCTGGACGGCCCGCGCGAGGGCGAGGTCCTGGTCGAGATGAAGGCCACCGGCATCTGCCACACCGACGCCTTCACCCTGTCGGGCGAGGATCCCGAGGGCCTGTTCCCCGCCATCCTCGGCCACGAGGGCGCGGGCGTGGTGGTCGACACCGGCCCGGGCGTGACCAGCGTGTCCAAGGGCGACCACGTGATCCCGCTCTACACGCCGGAATGCCGCCAGTGCAAATCCTGCCTGTCGGGCAAGACCAACCTGTGCACGGCGATCCGCTCGACCCAGGGCCAGGGCGTGATGCCGGACGGCACCTCGCGCTTTTCGATCGGCAACGACCGGCTGTTCCACTACATGGGCACCTCGACCTTCTCGAACTATTCGGTGATGCCCGAGATCGCGGTCGCCAAGGTCCGCGAGGACGCCCCCTTCGACAAGATCTGCTACATCGGCTGCGGCGTGACCACGGGCATCGGCGCGGTGATCTACACCGCCAAGGTCGAGCCCGGCGCCAACGTGGTCGTGTTCGGTCTCGGCGGCATCGGCCTCAACGTCATCCAGGGCGCGCGCATGGCCGGGGCCGACAAGATCGTCGGCGTCGACCTGAACCCCAAGAAGCGGGCGCTGGCCGAGACGTTCGGCATGACCGACTTCATCAACCCCGACGAGGTCGGCCGCGACAGGGTGGTCGAGGCGATCGTCGACGTGACCGACGGCGGCGCCGACTATTCCTTCGAGTGCATCGGCAACGTCCACACGATGCGCCAGGCGCTGGAATGCTGCCATCGCGGCTGGGGCGAATCGATCATCATCGGCGTGGCCGGCGCCGGGCAGGAAATCTCCACCCGGCCGTTCCAGCTGGTCACCGGCCGGGTCTGGAAGGGCACCGCGTTCGGCGGCGCGCGCTCGCGCACCCAGGTGCCCAAGATCGTCGACTGGTACATGGACGGAAAGATCAACATCGACGACCTGATCACCCACACCATGCCCCTCGATCAGATCAACGAGGCGTTCCACCTGATGCACGAAGGCGAGAGCATCCGCAGCGTCGTGACGTTCTGATCGGATGGCCGAAGGCGGCCCCCAGGATCCGGCCCAGTCCCTGGCCCACAAGCCGGGGTCTCGACTCGCGGCGTCCGGCCTCGCCCCGTTCCTGGCGCTGACCGTCGGCGCCGCCTTCTGGGGCGGCACCTGGCCGGTGGCGCGCAGCCTGATCGAGGCGGTGCCGCCGGCGACCCTCGCCTTCTCGCGCTGGGCGGTGGCTGTCGTGATCCTGCTGCCGTTCACCCTGTTGCCGCTGATCCGGCACCGGTCGGACCTCAAGCGCGAGTTCTGGCGTATCGCCTTCATCTCGGCCTGCGGGGTGGCCGGCTTCAACGCCCTGATCTTCAAGGGGCTGCACACGACGACCGCTATCAACGGCGCGCTGATCAACGCGGCCACGCCGATCTATATCGTGCTGCTGTCGCTGATCGGCATCGGCGAGAAGAGCCGGTGGAAGCAGATCGCGGGGGTCGCCGTATCGCTGCCGGGGCTGGTGCTGATCATCACCCGGGGGGCGCCCGAACGGATCCTGACCCTGCAGCTGGTCGAGGGCGACCTGTGGGTGGCCGGGGCAATGTTCCTGTGGGCGCTCTACAACATCTATGTCCGCCACTGGCCGACCAAGGTGCCGCCGCTGGCCTTCATCACCGCCACCGGGGCGATCTCGCTGGTCTTGCTGGCGCCCTTCGTCGCGCTCGAGGCGATGCAGGGGATGGAGATGCGGCTGACGCGGGGGGCGCTGGGCGGGATGATCTATCTGGGCGTGTTCGCCTCGGTCGGCTCCTACATCGTCTGGAACTTCGGCGTGCGCCGGATCGGCGCCGGCCCGGCCAGCCTGTTCCAGTATCTGATCCCCGTGTTCGCGGCGGTCTTCTCCGTGCTTCTGATCGACGAATCGGTGCAGGGATACCATGTTATCGGCGCGGTCCTGATCGTCGCCGGCATCTGGGTCGCCAACGCCCGCGGCCTGCCGTGGCAGCGCGGCAACCGGGCGACTTAGTGAGGCACGGCCGGTGCCGACTGTGCTACGAGAGGGGCCGTACCGGTATTACTTCTTCAGCAACGAGGGTGACGAACCGCCCCATATCCATGTCGACCGGGATGGGGAATCGGCCAAATTCTGGCTCGAGCCGGTCGAACTGGCCCGCAACATCGGCTTTTCGGCGCGCGAGCTTGGCCGTATCAGAAGGTCGGTGATCGAACGCCAAGCGCAGTATCTGGAGGCGTGGCATGACTGTTTCGGTCAAGCCTGACGAAAGGGTGAAGGACGCCGCCGTCGATGAAAGCGAGCTGACCGTCACACTGATGGATGGCCGCCGGATCTCGGTGCCGCTCGCCTGGTTTCCGCGCCTGATCGCGGCGAGCCCCGCGCAGCGCGCCAACTGGCGCATTTGCGCCGGCGGCTTCGGGCTGCACTGGCCCGATATCGACGAAGACATTGGCACCGCGGGATTGCTTCGCGGCGCTTCGACCGGAAATGACCGCCACGCGGCAGAATAAGGAGTGATCGTGTCCCTCGAACAAGTCAGCGCCAGCAAGTGCTTCGGCGGCACCCAGCATGTCTTCGCCCACGCCGCGGAGGCGACCGATTGCACCATGCGTTTCTCGGCCTATCTGCCGCCCCAGGCCGAGGACGGGCGGTGCCCGGTGCTCTACTACCTGTCGGGGCTGACCTGCACGGAAGAGAATTTCACGGTCAAGGCGGCGGCCCAGCGCCACGCGGCGGAGCATGGCGTGATCGTGATCGCGCCGGACACCAGCCCGCGCGGCGAGGGGATCGCCGACGACGACGGCTGGGACCTCGGCACCGGGGCCGGCTTCTACGTCAACGCGACCCAGGACCCCTGGGCGGCCAACTACCGGATGTACGACTATATCGTCGAAGAACTGCCCAGGCTGGTCGCGGCGGAACTGCCGGCCGATCCCGCGCGCCAGTCGATCATGGGCCATTCCATGGGCGGCCACGGCGCCCTGGTGATCGCGCTGCGCAACCCTGATACGTACCGGTCAGTCTCGGTGCTGGCGCCGATCTGTCATCCGACGGCGACCGACCTGGGCAAGCGGGCCTTTGCCGCCTATCTGGGCGACGACGAAGCGGCCTGGAAGGACTATGACGCGCTGGAACTGGTCCGCGCGGGCAAGACCACCAGGCCGATCCTGATCGACCAGGGCGACGCCGACGACTTCTACAAGGCCGGCGCGATGAAGGTGGAGGAGTTCCGCGACGCCTGCCGAGAGGCGGGCCAGGAGTGCACCCTGCGGATCCAGCCCGGCTACGACCACGCCTATTTCTTCGTCCAGACCTTCACGCCCGAGCATCTCGCCTGGCACGCGAGTGCGCTCAAGGGGTGAGGCCCGGAGCCGTTCCGCGTCTGCATCCGGCCGGAGCCGGCCTGCCTATCGACCCGCGGTTCATCCGACGCCCGACGGCGGTTCCAGGGCGACACAGCGCCCCTTGCCAGGGCCCGCGTGGGCTTGATTTAGCGCAATGCCGCCAAGCCGACTGAGAGATATATGCCTGGATGTCCGGATTAGCCGCCGGATTTTCACCAGGGATCGCATCCATGTCGCTCAGAATCCTCGTTAAAGCTGCCTTGGCCGGCCTGATCGCCCTGACCGCGTTGGGGGCGACGTCTCGGTCGGCGCTCGCTGACTGTTCGGCCCCCTATTGCTGGGGTGCCATTGCCATCAACACGAATACGGGACAGTGGGGATGGTCCGTCAACCATCCGGCGCGCGAGGTCGCTCATCGAGCGGCGAACGCGCGCTGCGGTTACCGGTGCAACAGAACGCTCACCTTCCAGAACCAGTGCGGGGCCTATGCCCTGGCGGGGAATGGTGGCTGGGGATGGGCGACGCGTTACTCCCGGCAGGCGGCGGAAGCCGAGGCGCTGAGGCAGTGCCGGATTTACAATCCCGGGCAGGGGTGTTCGGTCAGGGTCTGGGCCTGCACATCCCGCCGGTAGCCTGGGCCTGAACACGGCTGACAGACGCCCGGCGTGCGGTCGGGCCGGGTCCCGGTCGAGCGTTTGCCGGGCGGTCCGGCCGTTGCGCCGCGCCGGTGCCGGTGATAGCTTCCGCACGCTTTCAACCGGACTTCCAGCCGAAATACCACAAGCCTATGAAAATCAACGGTAATGCGATCCGCCCCGGGATGATCATCGAACATCAGGGGCGGCTCTGGCGCGCGGTCAAGATCGCGCACACCCAGCCGGGCAAGGGCGGCGCCTATCTCCAGGCGGAGCTCAAGGACATCCGCGACGGCACCAAGCTCAACGAGCGGTTCCGCGCGTCCGAGGACGTCGAGCGGGTGCGGCTGGACGAGAAGGAATACCAGTATCTGTTCGCCGAGGGCGACAGCTTCACCTTCATGGACATCGAGAGCTACGAGCAGATATCCCTGCACCGGGAGATGATCGGCGACCCGGCCGACTTCCTGCAGGACGGCATGATGGTGACGGTCGAATCCTACGAGGGATCACCGATCAGCGTGACCCTGCCGGACTCGGTGACCATGGAGATCGTCGAGGCCGACGCCGTCGTTAAGGGCCAGACCGCGTCCTCGTCCTACAAGCCCGCGAAGCTGGAGAACGGCCGCCGCATCATGGTGCCGCCCCACATCGCGACGGGCACCCGCGTGGTTGTCAGCACCGCCGACGGCGCCTACGTCGAGCGGGCCAAGGACTGACCCGCCGCCCCCGCGGGGGCGCCCGGAAGCAGCCGGGACCAAGGGCCGCCGCGGCGGCCCGCCTCGTTCAACGCCGATTCGTTCAGGAGTGAAGCCTTCATGTCCGTGCAGCCGCCGATCATCAACGTCATGGAACAGGCGGCGCGCAAGGCGGCGCGCGGGCTGAACCGCGACTTCGGCGAGGTCGAGCACCTCCAGGTCTCGCGCAAGGGACCGTCGGATTTCGTCACCGCGGCCGACATGCAGGCCGAGCGGGTGCTGCTCGACGAATTGCGCAAGGCCCGGCCGCGCTACGGCTTCCTGATGGAGGAGGGCGGGGCCAAGCCGGGCAAGGACGAGCATAATCGCTGGATCGTCGATCCGCTCGACGGCACCACCAACTTCCTCCATGGCATTCCGCATTTCGCCATCTCGATCGCCCAGGAGCAGGACGGCGAGATCATCGCCGGGGTCGTCTACGAACCGGTGCGCGACGAGATGTTCTGGGCGGCCAAGGGGCTCGGGGCGTTTCTCAACCGCCGCCGCCTGCGGGTGTCGTCCCGCGAGCACCTGCGCGACGCCCTGATCGCGACGGGCATCCCGTTCCGCGGCAAGCCCAAGCATCCGGCCTATCTCGACACGGTGGCGAAGGTCATGCCCGAGGTCGCCGGCATCCGCCGCTTCGGCTCCGCGGCCCTCGACCTCGCCTGGCTCGCGGCCGGACGCTACGACGGCTTCTGGGAATTCGGGCTGGAGCCGTGGGATATCGCCGCGGGTCTGCTGCTCGTCCGCGAGGCGGGCGGCCGGGTGACGGACATCGAGGGCAAGGACGCGATGTTCGCGAACGGCAGCGTGCTGGCCGCCAACGCCCGGCTGTACGATCCGCTGGCAAAACTGGTCCATGCGGGGATGGGCTGAGGCCGGCCGCGCAAAACGGCCACATCTTACCCCAATCCTGTTGTCCCGGCCGCGCCCCTTAGATACAGTCGGCAGATACCGCTGAATCAATACGCCGCCGTACGGGCGGTGATTGGGAGCCCGGGACAGTGGCGCTACCTGCCTACTACGTCATACGGATGTGCGTCTTCCTCGGGGTCTTGCTGATCCCGCTGTTCGTGATCGGCACGAACCTTCTGGCGGCCTTCCTCACCAATCCCGTGCTCAACGGCCTGATCATCGGCGTGATGATCATCGGCATCGTCTATTCCTTCTGGCTGGCGATCCGGCTGTGGCCGGAAATCACCTGGGTGCGGCACTTCCGCAAGGGCGAGGCCGTTCCGGAATACACCCCGCCGCTGATCGCCCCGATGGTTTCGATGCTCGGCGAGCGGCGCGGCAGCGGCCAGTGGCTGACGGCCGGCTCGATGGCGACCCTGCTCGACGGCATCGGCGCGCGGCTGGACGAGGGGCGCGAGATCTCGCGCTACCTGATCGGTCTGCTGGTCTTCCTGGGCCTGCTGGGCACCTTCTGGGGCCTGCTGGAGACCATCCAGGGAGTGACCTCGGCGATCGGCAGCCTGACGGTCAGCCCGGGCGAGGATTTCACCGGCGTCTTCGCCCGCTTCAAGAAGGATCTCGTCTCCTCGCTGGGCGGCGCGGGCACGGCCTTCTCGACCTCGCTGTTCGGCCTCGGCGGCTCGCTGGTGGTCGGTTTCCTCGATCTCCAGGCAAGCCAGGCGCAGAGCCGCTTCTATCTCGACCTCGAGGATTGGCTGTCGCGCGAGACGCGGCTCAGCTCGCTTCCCGTCGACATCGACGACCTGCAGGACGGCAACCCGGTCGAATTCATCGGCAAGGCGCTCGATTTCATCGCCCGTCAACTTGCCACAATGTTGGCGACAATGCAGAGGAGCGACGGTGCCGCCGAGGAGACCAACCGGAACCTCGCCGAAGTCAGCCGCCAGCTCGGCGCCCTGAACGAGGGCCTCGGACAGCGCCCGGTCGGCTCGACCGAACAGCTCGAGGCACAGATAGACCGGTTGGTCCAGGAGTTGGGCGCCGACCGCGAGACCCGGTCCGCCGAACTGGCCGCGTTGGGCGAGGCTCGGCAGACGATGACCGAGCTGGGCGCCGGACTGGGCGCCGGACTGGGGGCCGGGTTGGGAGATCGGGCGCCGGCCGAGGCGACGCCGATCGACCTGACGCCGATCGCCGAGCAGCTGAGCGAGACGCTGGCGGCCGACCGGGCGGCGATGATCGAGGAGTTGCGGTC
>CAMYMQ010000011.1 GCA_947259335.1 uncultured Alphaproteobacteria bacterium
GCCGGCGGATCGGGCACCGGCCACATCGCCCCGGGCGGCGCCCCGAACGGCGCACAGGACGGCGTCAAGCCCATGGACGCCGTGCGCGAGCGGGTCGAGGCCGTCTCCCGCCGCCTCGGCCGCCGGATCAAGATGCTGGTCGGAAAGCCCGGCCTCGACGGCCACTCCAACGGCGCCGAGCAGATCGCGGTCAAGGCCCGCGACTCGGGCATGGAGGTGGTCTACGAGGGCATCCGCCTGACCCCGGCCCAGATCGTCGGCGCGGCCATCGAGGAAGGCGTCCACGTCGTCGGCCTGTCGATCCTCTCGGGCAGCCACCTGCCGCTGGTCGCCGAGGTGGTGGCCGGCCTGAAGGACGCCGGCCTGGGCGAGGTCCCCGTCGTCGTCGGCGGCATCATCCCGCCCAAGGACGCGGAGATCCTGATGCGCGCCGGCGTGGCCGGGATCTACACGCCGAAGGACTATGACCTGACCGCGATCATGGCGGACATCGTGGAGATCGTGGACCGGGGGAGCCGGGAGGCGGCTTAGGGAGCTTTCCCCTTCACTACAGCAGGAGCAGGTCTGTAACCTGCTCCCTAACGATGCATTCCACCATCGTGCCTGAGCCATTTCCCAGCGGGTGATACACCCACCCCAGCCAAAGCTGCTTGCTTCCTATTGGGACTTTCCTCAAAGCTTCCGAGGCCGCTGCGCAGAAAGTGGTACAATTGGTCCCATCAAGCTCTAAGCTGGAGACGGAATGATACCTGACTATCAATCGCTAATGCGGCCGGTACTGGAAGAAGCGTCAAACGGTGAAGTTCGTATCCGCGATGTTGTTCAAAACATCGGCGACAAGTTGGGGTTGACCGAGGATGAGCGCGCGGAATTACTTCCCAGTGGCAAGCAATCGCGGTTTTCCAATCGCGTCCACTGGGCGAGGACCTACTTAAAGCAGGCCGGTCTTCTAAGAGCGACCAAACGTGGCCACATAGCAATTACCCAACGCGGAACTCAAGCACTGGCCGACCAAGATGCGATAATTGATCGAAACTATCTTGAACAGTTTGAAGAATTCCAGGCATTTCAGCAACGCAAGGGCAATGAAGGCGATGCATCGAGTGATATTGACGATGTAAACGATGCAAGCACACCAGATGAAGCGATCCGCGCCGCCCACAGGAAGTTGAATGCGGCCATTGCTGCTGAACTTGTTGATCGGGTACGAAATGGTAGCCCGGCTTTCTTTGAAAGCATCATCGTCCAGCTCTTGTTGGCGATGGGATACGGTGGAACCGCCGAAGACGCCGGACAGGCTTTAGGTCGTGCCGGAGACGACGGAGTCGATGGGGTGATCGATCAAGATCCATTGGGAGTGGACCAAATATATGTGCAGGCAAAACGCTATGCTGAAGGCAATTCGATCGGATCGGGCGCGATCAGAGATTTTTTTGGGGCGCTAAATTTGAAGCGCGCCCATAAGGGCATATTCTTCACGACGTCTAGCTTTACTTCTTCAGCTCAAGATACTGCCGCCAACCTCGGTTCGCGCATCGTCCTCATCGACGGAAAGCAACTCGCGCGTCTCATGTTGAGGTACAATATCGGGTGCAGAGATGAGGAAATCTTGCACATTAAGCGTATCGACGAAGAATTCTTTGACGAGAGCTAGCACTCAGGACATGGCGAATTTTGCCACTCTCTAGTTGGCCATCCGCCGGGAAGTGGTCCGCGGTCGGCTCTGCAATAGTTCTTTCGACTTTCGTGCCAAAGCCATTTCGGAGCGGGCGACACATCCGCCGCTGTTCGACATCGACATCCGAGCGCCGGTCGAATATCTCGCATCGTCAGCCTGGATGCCCGCCTGCGCGGGCATGACGGGCATGAACGGGCGAGCCCCCCTTGGAGCGCACGTTCCCTCGACGCTCCCGTTCTCTCAGCGCTCTATGATCCCGGCGCACTCCTTGCCCGTCACCCCCGCGAAGGCGGGGGTCCAGTCCTCTTCTTGAACCGCGACCCGTCGATAGGCATATATTCAGAGCCCGGCGGCACCACCCGGACCGCCGCCCGAATCGCCCCTGCCCGCCCGCCGACATGACAAAACCTGACATCTCAACCCCTCCCCCCTGTCGCCCTCTCGCAAAGGCCCGGATTTCCGGGGCCACAGGGCGGCTCGCTCCGCGGGGCAACCTGACAGAACCTGACATCTCGGGCCGCCCCTCCCTCGGCGGTGAGGCGCGCAACCTTACTTTTCCTGACCGATCCGGCCCCCTCCGCCCCGCCATGCCGGAGGACAACCTTGCTTTTCCTTACCTGTCCGGCCCCCTCCGCGCCGTCCGGCCGGGCGGCGACCCTACATTACCTGACACATCGGCGGGGGTGCCCGGGCGTCGCTCCCGGGCCGGGCGCGCCCGGTGGCGATCCGCCGCCGTATGCAATAGAACCGTATCGACCCGCGCACGCCCGCGCGCCGCCGACAGGAGCCGCACGCCCGTTGCTGTCCCCGATCCTTTCGATCTTCGCCTACGTGCTGGCCGCCGTCGCGCTGGTCTTCCCGCTGCCGCTGGGTCTGGCCGCGGTGATGCTGGGCGCGGTCGCGATGGTGACGGCGCGGGGCCGGCGGGTGTGGACGATGATGGGCGCGATCGCGATCGCGGCCGGTGTGGCGGGGACCTTCGCCGGCATCTGGATCGGCATGGCGATCACCACGCCCTGAGGGCGCCGGGCCGGTGGCGGACCGGGGTCGGTCAGGCCGGACGCGGCGCCTCAGCCGGTCTCCAGCTCCGTGTCCCAGTAGAGGAAATCGTGCCAGCTCTCGTGGAGATAGTTGGGCGGGAACGACCGGCCGTTCTCCTGCAGCTCGAAGCTGCTCGGCGTGTCGGGCTTGTGGCGCGGCTCCATCCCGCAGCGGTGCGGCAGCCGGTTGCCCTTGCGCAGGTTGCAGGGCGAGCAGGCGGTGACGACATTCTGCCAGCTGGTCCGCCCGCCGCGCGAGCGGGGGATGACATGGTCGAAGGTCAGCTCCTCGGCGGAGCCGGGATGGCCGCAATACTGGCAGGTGAACTTGTCGCGCAGGAAGACGTTGAACCGGGTGAAGGCCGGCCGGCGGCTCGACGGCACGTATTCCTTGAGCGAGATGACGCTGGGCAGCTTGAATTCGATCGAGGGCGAATGGACCAGCCGGTCATATTCCGAGAGGACGTTGACCCGCTCCATGTAGACGGCCTTGACCGCCTCCTGCCACGACCACAGCGACAGGGGGAAATAGCTGAGCGGCCTGAAATCCGCGTTGAGCACCAACGCCGGACATCGCTCCAAACCCGCAGCCAGCATGACCGTACCGCCTTTCCTTCGTCCATCCGTCGGAGTCGGCGACACCATAGCGCCGGCCCATGACGCCATGGTGACACTTGTGGATAACCCGAACCATATAGCGGGGCGGGGCGGACCGCAACGCGCAGAATGGGCGCATACAAGGGGTTTGCGGCGGTCAGCCTCCCAGGCGCGCGGCCAGGAAGGCGCCGCCCAGCGCCAGCCCTTCCGGGTCGATGCCGTGGCCCAGGCCCGGACGGATATGGGCCTCGACCTGGAAGCCGGCGGCGGTCAGGTCGCGCGCCGCGCTCTCGGTCGACTCGGACGGCACCACGTCGTCGATGGCGCCGTGGACCAGCAGCATCGGCGGTTTGGAGGCCGCGTCCTTCGCGATCCCGGCGGCGCCGATCAGCCGCCCGGAATAGCCGACGAAGCCCGCCATTGCCGCCGGCCGGCGGATGGCGACGTGCAGGCCGACCATGGTGCCCTGGGAGAAGCCGACCAGCGCCAGCCGGTCGTCGGCCAGATCGTGGGCGGCAAGCTGGCCGTCGATGAAGGCGTCGAGCGCCGGGCGGATCGCATCCGCCCCGGCCCGCATCGAGCCCTCGGACAGCCCGCCCGAGGGCGACATGTCGCCGAGCGAGAACCACTGGCGCCCCATCGGGTTCATCTCGCACACGTCGGGCGCGTTGGGCGCGACGAACAGGGTTCCGGGCAGGTGCGGCCCCCAGTGCGGCGCCAGGTCGATCAGGTCGAAGCCGTCGGCGCCCCAGCCATGGAGCAGCACGACCAGCGACGTCGGCTTGCCGCCGGAGGCCGGGCCCCAGGTCGGCCCGTCGAGGGGGGTCAGAGTCGTCATCGGGCAAGCCTCATGGGTGTTTCCTCATACCGGGATGGCGGCCGCGGCATCGCCCGCCCGCTCGTCCGGCTTGTAACGGTAGAACTGCCACAGCAGGTGGGCGACCGCGCCGCGCCACGGCCGCCACGGCTCGGCCAGTTCGATCATGGCCTTGCGGTCGGGCCGCTCGGCCAGCCCCTTCATCCGCTGGGCGGCGATCATCAGGGCCAGGTCCTCGGCCGGGAAGGCGTCGGACCGGCCCAGCGCGAACAGGATATAGACCTCGGCGGTCCACCGGCCGATGCCCTTGATCCTGATCAGCGCGTCGATGGCCTCGTCGTCGCCGACCGTGTGGAGCGCGTCGAGGTCCAGGCCGCCCTCGGCGATCAGGCCGGACAGCGAGCGGCCATAGCGGATCTTCTGGATGCTCAGCCCCATCGCCCGCAGGTCTTCGTCGGAGGCCGCCAGAAAGGTGTCGGGCGACAGCGGGTCGAGGCCGGTCTCGATCCGGCCCCAGATCGCGGCCGCGGCGGCGACCGAAAGCTGCTGGCCGACGATGGCGCGCAACAGGGTCGCGAAGCCCGGATCGCGCCGGCGCAGCTCGGGATAGCCGAC
>CAMYMQ010000012.1 GCA_947259335.1 uncultured Alphaproteobacteria bacterium
CGCGGTGGCGGCCGCCGTGCCGTACGCCGCGGCGCTGAAGCCGCGCAACTACAACGTCCTGCCCGGCTTCCCTCCCGCCGACCAACTGGGCCGCGAGGCCTGCCTCGACGCGCTGGCGGCGAACCTGAACCACGCCGGCGAGACGCTGGCGCCGCTCGGCGTGCGGGTGGTGACCGAGGCGGTCAACACGGTCGACCGGCCGGGCTTTTTCCTGAAGTCGAGCTCCCAGGCGCTGGAGGCGGTCGACCGCGCCGGCCATCCGAACCTCGCGATCGAGCACGACCTCTATCACATGCACATCATGGAGGGCCGGCTGATCGAGCGGCTCGGCGAGATCATGGGCCGCATCGGCCATATCCAGTTCGCCGATTCGCCGGGCCGCCACGAACCCGGCACCGGCGACATCGACTTCCAGCCGATCTTCCACGCCATCGACGAGCTCGGCTACGACGGCTGGGTCGCCGCCGAATACGTCCCCAGCAGGCGGACCGAGGAGACCCTGGACTGGCTCCAGCCCTGGCGGTAGCCGCCTACGGCTTGTCCAGCGGAACGGTCAGCGGGTTGTAGGAATAGAGCCAGTCGGACCGTTCGCGGTCCATGTCGCGCTTGGCGAACTCGTCCCGCAGTTCCTGGATCGTGTTGAGGTGGAACAGGCGCCGGTTCTCGCGCGAGCCGTCGACCACCCGGCGCGTGCGCGCCATCCGGTTGTGCTCGAACAGCCGGATCGCCTCCGGGATCGAGGCGGACTCGTCGAGCGCCCGGGCGAGGATCGCGCCGTCCTCCACCGCCATCGCCGCGCCCTGGGCCATGTAGGGCAGGGTCGGATGCGCGGCGTCGCCCATCAGCACCCCGCGCCCGGCCGACCAGCTTTCCAGATGGGGCCGCACGTTGAGCGCCCAGCGGTAGCACTCGGTCTTGTCGACCGTATCGACGATGGTCTGGATGTCGGGATGCCAGCCGGCGAAGTCCGCCTTCAGCTCCTCCCACGGACGCTTCTGGGTCCAGGACTCCTCGATCCACTCGTCCAGTTCGACCGAGCCGACAAAGTTCAGCAGCTTGCCGCCGCGCAGGAAATAGATGACGGCGTGCTTGGCGGGGCCGACCCAGATCGAGGACTTCCCGTCCAGGAAATTCTCCGGCAGCCGGTCGGTCGGCACGGTCAGCCGCCAGGCCGAATCGCCGGTGTAGACCGGCTTGTCCTCGCCCGCGATCTGGTGGCGGATGGCCGACTTGATGCCGTCGGCGCCGACCACGAGATCGCCCTCGACCTCGCGTCCGTCGGCCAGCTTGAGCACGACCCCGTCGCCGCGCTCCTCGAACCCGGTCGCGGCCGAATTCAGGTGGAAGATGTCCGGTTTCAGCTCACGGACCCGTTCGGCGACGATCGCATGGAAGTCGGCACGGTGGAGCTGGAGATAGGGCGCGCCATGTCGAGATTCGTGCGCCTCGGCGAGTTTGAGCGACTGCAGCACCTCGCCCGTGTCGTAGAGGCGGAACTCGGTGACCGGCGGCCGAAAGGCGGTCGCCTTGAGCGCGTCGAGCACCCCCAGATGCGCCATCACGTGCATCGAGTTCGCGCTCTGCTGGATGCCGGCGCCGATCTCGCCCAGTTCGGGCGCCTGCTCGTAGATCTCGACGTCGTAGCCGGCGAGCAACAGGCAGCCGGCGGCGGTCAGACCGCCGATGCCCGCTCCGGCGATGAGAATCTTGGTGTCCTTGCTACCCACGTGTCTTCCTTGTGTCGCGGCGCCGAGGTGATCGGTGCGGTGGCGCCTACTTACCCCAACAGGCACGCGCCTGTCAGACCAAAGTGGCGGCGGCACCTCTGCCGGGCGGGCGGAAAATCACCGGCTCCGTGCCCATAAGACCAGACCGCCACCGTATAGTAAGGGAGAGCCGCGCAGGCGGCGGCACGGTCCGAGACACAGACACGACTGGCGGCGGCATGGCGCGAAAGCTCCGGCAAACCCGAAAAACGAGCCTTGCGGCGGCGGGGTTGGTCCTGCTTGCCGTGTGCGGCGGCGGGGCGTCTCCGATGGTCAGCTCCCAAGCCGCCGACCGCGCGCCCAGCGCCCGCAAGGGCCTGAAGGTCGCGCGCGAATGGTGCACCCGATGTCATGTCGTCCGGCGCGGGCGCAAGCGGCGCGCAGGCAGCGAGGTGCCGTCTTTCCAGGAAGTGGCCAACCGCCCCGGCATGACCCCGGCGAAGCTGCGGCGCATTCTCGGCCGCCCGCACAACCAGATGCCGACCGAGCCCCTCTATACCGACGAGGTCGCCGACCTGATCGCCTATATCCGCAGCCTTCGGCGGCGTTAGCGGCTGCTGCGCCGTCACGAAACCGTTATCCGGTCTGCATGTCCCGTCCCGTGCCGCGATGGTAGCGTAGCGGACCTTCGGGCAGTTCGATCGCAGCCCGCCTGACTGTCGCCGTCCCTTCCAGAAACGGGAGTGCCCCTTCATGTCAGTGATCCAGACCGACCCGGAAGTCGTGGCCCCGGACCATATCGATCCGCGCGTCTACGACCTCTACGACGAATACTGCCACGGCAAGTTCGACCGGCGCGAGTTCCTCGCCCGGGCCGCGGCGCTGACCGTGGTCGGCGTCTCCGGACTGGCGATGGCACAGGCGCTGCTGCCGCGGTACGCCCAGGCGCAGACGATCCCGTTCACCGACAAGCGGATCAAGCCGCTCTGGGTCGATTACGCCTCGCCCGGCGGCAATTCGGGCAAGATGCGCGGCTATCTGGTCCAGCCGGTCGGCGCAGGGCCGTTCCCGTCGGTCCTCGTCATCCACGAGAACCGGGGCCTCAATCCCTATGTCCAGGACGTCGCCCGACGCGCCGCCGTCGCGGGCTTCCTCGCACTGGCGCCCGACGGTCTGTTCCCGGCCGGCGGCTATCCCGGCAACGACGACGACGGCCGCACGCTGCAGCGGTCGCTAGACCAGGGCAAGCTGCGCCAGGACATGGTCAACAGCGCGAAGTTCCTGAAGGGTCATAAGCTGTCGAGCGGCAAGCTCGGCGCCACCGGCTTCTGCTGGGGCGGCGGCACGACCAACCATCTGGCGGTGGTCCTCGGCGCCGATCTCCAGGCCGCGGCACCCTTCTATGGCGCGGCGCCCAGGGCGGCGGACGTGCCGAAGATCAAGGCCGCCGTCCTCGCTCATTACGCGGAGGACGACGCGCGCATCAATGCGATGAAGCAGGGCTATGAGGCTGCGTTGAAAGCGAACGGGATCCGCCACGAGATGCACAGCTATCCGGGCACCCGGCACGGCTTCCACAACAACTCGACGCCCCGCTACAACAAGCAGGCGGCCGATCTGGCGTGGGAACGGACGATCGCCTTCTTCCGGAAGGAGCTTGGCTAGGCCGCGTCGGCCTTCTCGCCCCGGACGCGGGTCATCGCGTCCTTGATGGCGGCACCGAGCCGAGCCCGGTTGTAGGGCTTCTGGAGGATATCGAAGGGCACGTCCGATATGTCGGCCCGGCAGGAGTCGCCCGGATAGCCCGTGGTCAGGAGCACCGGCAGGTCGGGGCGGCATTTCTGGATGTGCTGCGCCAGCGCCACACCGGAGATGCCTCCCGGCATGACGATGTCGGAGAACACCAGGTCGATATCTTCACGATCCTCGACGAGGGCCTCGGCCTCAACCCCGTTCGCCGCCTCCAGCACGTCGTATCCGAGACGGGTCAGGCTTTGCGCCGTGGCGTCGCGCACCAGCCCGTCGTCCTCGACGAGCAACACGACGCCCTTGCCGCGCGGGCAGGCCGCGTCGGGTTCGGGGGCGACTTCCAGGGCGGTGGCGCGGACCTGGGGCAGGCACAGCTGGACCGACGTTCCGACCGAAGGTTCGCTGTCGATTTCCGCGAAGCCGCCCGACTGTTCCATGAAGCCGTGAACCATGCTCAGGCCGAGACCGGTTCCCTGACCGACCTCCTTGGTCGTGAAGAAGGGTTCGAACGCCTTCCGGCACACCGCCTCCGACATGCCGGCGCCGGTGTCGCGGACGTTGATACGGGTATAGGTGCCCGGGTCGTGCGGGGAACCGCGACGGCCCTTCTTCCCCGCGATCGTCACCGAGTCGACGTCGAGCGTCAGTTCGCCGCCGCCGGGCATCGCGTCGCGGGCGTTGATGGCGAGGTTGAGCAGGGCGTTCTCGAGCTGCCCCGGATCGGCCATCACTCTGCTGTTGGCCGCGATCTCGCCGACCCGGACCTCTATCTCGGCGCCGAGCGTGCGCTTCAGCAAGCGGGCGAAGTCCGGCAGCATGACCTGCAGGTCGATGACTTCCGGCTTCAACTGCTGCCGGCGCGAGAAGGCGAGGAGCCGGCGCGTCAGTTCCGCGGCGCGGTCGACGGCCTTCTGCGCGCTGCCGATAAAGCCCGAGAACGGCACGGCTTCAGCCTCGCCCTCGATCAGGTCGAGGTTGGCCTGGATGGCCAGAAGCAGGTTGTTGAAATCATGGGCGATGCCGCCGGTGAGTTGCCCGACCGCCTCGAGCTTCTGGCTCTGGCGAAGGTTTTCCTCGAGCTCGGACTGCCGCGAAACGTCGACGACAAAGCCGTAGATGCCGCGAACCTCGCCGTTGGAAATATCGGGAACCCAATGCGCCTCGATGTTGCGCAGCACGTTGTCCGGATACTTGACGCTGGCCTTCACCGTGACCGACTCGCCGCGCAGGACCTTCCTGAGATCGCGCTCGAACCGATCGGCGGTGTCCTGGCCCAGAATATCGGCCACGGTCCTTCCGGTAATCTCCGCGCTGGGCCGCGCATACCAGCGTTCCGCGGTCTGGTTGTGGAACGCGAAGCGAAGATTCTTGTCCATGTAGATAATAAGGGCGGGAACGCCGTCGGCGATCGCCTGAATCCGCAAGGCCCGATAGTGCGCTTCCGCTTCCGCCTGCTTGAGGGCGGTCACGTCCTGCCGCATGGCGATCAGCCCCTGAACCTTTCCGTCCTCGATATGGGGCACGAGGTTGCTGCGGAACCAGCGCTTCTCCCCACCGAACCACTCGAACTCTTCCTCGGCCTCGACCGGCTCTCCGGCCAGGGCCCTGTCCATGTTGGGAAGGACCTTCTCCTTGTGACCCGGCGGGGAATGGAACCAGACACCTTGGCCGACCATTTCCTTCTGGGTGACGTTGTGCACCCGCGCGAATTCGGCGTTGACGAAGCGGAAACGGTACTCACGGTCCACATAGGCGATCCAGACCGGCAGATTGTCGGTGATGAGGCGCAGGAACTCCTCGCTCTTCCGCAGCGCGGCCTCCGCCAGCCGGCTCTCGGTCACGTCGCGCGCGCTGCCCCGGTAGCCGACGAAGCGATCAGCGTGGTCGAACGCCGGAACGCCGCTGAACTCGATGATCCGAGACGAGCCGTCGGCCAACTGAACCTGGTACTGGAAATCCCGAAATGGTTCGTGAGCGTCAAGAACGGCCGCAAGCTTGAGCCAGGTTTCCGGTTTGTGCTCGACCCGACTGTCGAAGGCGATCGATTCGAGTGTCCGGCCCAGGACCGCGGCGCGCGGCACGCCCGTCACTTTCTCGAACCGGTCGCTCAGGTCGGTGAACCGCAGCTGGTCGTCCGTTTCCCAGAACCAGTCGGAGGCCGCGTGGGCGAAATCGCGAAACCGGCTTTGGCTCAGTTGAAGGGACCGGTCCTTCTCCTTCATGTCCGTGATGTCGAACGAGAAGATGCCGAGTCCTTCGATCTCACCGTCGGCGTCATACAGCGGGAATTTTCGGGTCAGCAGGTCCCTCGGTCCCTGGAGAGTCTGCTGGCGGTTCTCGATCGTCAGGGCTTGCCCGGTCTTCAGCACTTCCCGGTCCGCCGCATCGTGGTCGTCGGCGAAGGCGTCGGGATTGATGTCCCGCGACGTCTTGCCGACAATCTCTTCGGGAGCGATGCCCGCGAACGCGCTGGCGTGCCGATTGACGCGGGTGTAGCGACCCTCGGTATCCTTGAACAGGATGTGCAGGGGGGCGTTCTCGATCAGCGCGTCGAGTCGAGCCTCATGGATTCGCCGGGCCTCGTTCGCCTCCTGCCAATCGGTCAGGTCGCGCGCCATCCCGATATAGCCGCTGAATTCGCCTTTCTCATCGAACTTCGGCTCTCCGGAAACGGCAAGCAGGCGCGTTCTCCCGAGGGCGTCGCGATAGGTCTGCATGACGTCCCGGTAAGGCTCGCGATTGGCCAGCGCCGCCCGATGCGTTTCGGCTTCGCCGGGCACATGCTCGAGCCCCAGCAGTTTCATGACCTCGAAATTGGAGAGGCCGATCGGAGACCGCTCCAGCGAGCCGAAGAACTCCGTCATCTTGCCGCTGACGTAGGTGAAGGTCATTGACGCGTCGGTCTCCCAGAGAAGATCGGCGGCCAGCACGGCGAACTTCTTGAGGCGGCGTTCGTTTTCCACGCCGGCGCGCCGGACCCGCACCCGGTCGGTGATATCTTCGATGACGCCGACGAGATGGGTGGCGCGGCCGGTTTCGTCGCGTTTCGCCTGGCTGCGGTCTCGCACCCATATTTCGTCGCCGGCGGGGGTCCGGACCCGATATTCGACGTCCAGTTTCGGCGTGGCACCGGTCAGATGCTCGACGAAGGCCGCCTTGTACCGATCAACGTCATCAGGATGGATCGCGGAGACCCATTCCGACCCCTGCCAGGGCCCCGTTGCCGGAGTGAGGCCGAAGATCTCGCGCGAACGCACGCAACTCGACACCATCCCGGTGGCGGCGTTCCACTCGTAAACGCCGCAGCGGGTGGCGTTGACCGCGAGCCGGTAGCGTTCTTCGGTGCTTTTCAGCGCCGCCTGGCTATCCATCCAATCGCGGGTCCGGCGACGCAACGCCCAGATCCCGAGCGAGAGGAACAATCCGCCCAGGACAAGGCTGCACAGGATGTGCGCCAGCATTTCGGCGCGCGGCGAAGCGACCCCGAGGACCGATGTGATCGCTCGGGTGATCCAGGGATCGAACAGGAGTTCGCACAGAACCAATGTTCCGAACAGGATCGCCGCCCCGTAGATCGCGAGCAGGACCTCGGAGCGTGTGGAAACGGATGGGATGAAGCGCTTCATGCCGCGCGACCGCAATCAGGCGGACGCTTGCGAGGAACTTGGCGCGGCGTTTGCGGCGCACGGCTGCAACACGCTGTCGATGGCCGAGAGCAGCTCTCGCGGACGGAAAGGCTTGGTCAGCGATACGTCGGCGCCGAAGGCATGGGCCGCCTTCAGATACGTAGTGTTGCCGAAACTGCCGCCCGAAATCGCCACGATCGCCGTTTCGCCGCGGATGTCGCGAATCTCGGAGATCAGCTCGAGGCCGTCCATCTCCGGCATGACGATGTCGAGCACGACGACGTCGGCGACCTGCTCACCCAGCAGAGCCAGCGCTTGCCGCCCGTTCTCGGCGACGGATACGTCGTGGCCGGCGGCGCGCAAGGAATTAGCGAGCGCCTCCCGGACCAGATCGTCGTCTTCCACGATGAGTGTGCGAATCAAGGGAACCCCCGGTTTCTCCCGTACGTTCGACGGGCTTGAATCAACCAAGGGGCAATGATTACGCGGGCGTGGTTAACAATTCGCCAATGAGACGGCAGTTCAGCAGAAAGCGTTCCGGCCGCGCCGGACGGTTGACCCGCAAGCGCCGGTCAGGCCCGCCAGACCACCGGAAACAGCTTCCCGTCCAGCGGATCCCCCGGCGACAGGGCGTCGTCGTCCAACCCGGTCGCGATGCCCGGCCGCGGATCGTAGACCGCGTCGTCGCCCGTGTAGCGCACCGTATAGCCGCGCCGGCGGACGTCCTGCCGGCGGTTGCCGCCCGATCCGTGAAGGGTGAGCGCGTGGAAGGCGATCAGGTCGCCGGGCTCCATGTCCCAGGCGATGATGTCATAGTCGCCCCGGTTGGCCTCGATGTCGGGCATCGGCTCGTAGTCGGGGTTCTGCTCGTACTGCATCTGGTCGACCCGGTCGCCGAAGGCCTTGGGCTGGAACCACCGGTCCCACTTGTGCGAGCCCCGAACGAATTCGACCCGGCCGCTCTCCGCGGTCACCGGGTCGAGGGCGAGCCAGAAGGACATCACCTGCCAGCCCCAGACCGGCCAGTAGGGCTGGTCGTTGTGCCAGGGCGTCGGGTTGACGGTCCCCGGCTCCTTCACGAAGAGCTGGTCGTAGAACAGGTTGATCTTGGACGCGCCGAAGAAGCGCGCGGCCAGCGCCGGCATCGGCGAGTGGAAGCAATAGTCGCGGCAGTCGGGATCGGTCTCCCAGAGCCGCAGGTTGCCGTGGAAGCGGCCCTGGCCGTTCGCGGCATCGTAGCTGTGGCAGAACGGGCCCGGATTCTCGATGTCGCGCTCAATGGCCGCGGCCACCCGGTCGAGCCAGCCGCGATCGATCGCGCCCTTGATGAGAACCGCGCCGTCGCGGTCGTAAGCGTCGATATGGTCCTGGGAGACCAGGGTCTCCGCGGTTCGTTCCGCCGTTATCGTCATATCCCGTGCGACTCCTCCGTTGGTGACCGCGACCCGCACCGGCACCCTCGATGCCGGGCACCCGATACCGCCCGAAAGGTGCGGATCACCGTTCCGCGACGATTGAACACCGGATCGGGGGTGCAGTCCAAGCCCCGGAGCGGGTCCACACTGTGAGAATCCGACCGGAGCGCCACCGGACGGGTCAGGCCAGCGCCTTTTCCGCCTCGCGCGCGACGGCGATCAGCGACACGTCGCCGCCCAAGGGGCCGATCAGCTGGACCGCCGTCGGCAGGCCATTGGGGCCGGTGCCGCAGGGCAACGTGATGCAGGGCACGTGGAGGAAGGTCCAGAATCGGTTGAAGACGGGGTTGCCGGTCCCGTCGCCCATGCGCGGCGCCTCGCCCGGCGCGCTCGCCGTCAGCAGCACGTCGTATTCGCCGAACAGGGCGGCGAGCCGGGACGCCGAGGCTTCGCGGACGGCCACCGCCGCGCGGTAGTCGGACATGGCGACGCCTTCGCCACGCACGACCATCTCCAGCAGCTCCGGCGACAGCTTGTCCGGCGCGACGCGGCGCTCGTGCGCCATCGACCGGGCGATCTCGAAACAGCCCAGCGTGAAATGCGCGTCGAGAGCTTTTTCGAACAGGGCCGGCACCTCGATTTCCTCGATCCGGGCCCCCGCACCGGCGAGCGCCGCCGCCGCCCGGTCGATGGCCGCGGCCGTCTCGGGCTGCGCC
>CAMYMQ010000013.1 GCA_947259335.1 uncultured Alphaproteobacteria bacterium
CCGTCCGCGAACAGCGCCCGGTCGCGGGCGGCGACGCCCCGGGCGACCGTCTCGACCAGGCGTTTGCCCTTGGCGGTCAGGCTGACGGTCTTGCTGCGGCCATCCGCCTTGTTGGTCGCCAGCGCGACCAGGCCGCGTCCGGACAGGGCATTGAGGATTTTGGTGAGCCCGCCGGAGCTGAGCAGATTGGCGCGGTAGAGCTCGGTCGGCGTGAGCCGACGCGGCGGCGGCGCCGACCGCAGCGTCACCAGCACCTCGAAGGCCGCGGGCGTGAGCTCGTGCTCGGCGAGCAGCCTGTCGACGCCCGCATGGGCGAGCGCGGCGAGCCGGAACAGTGCCAGGACGGTGTCCGATTCCGGCGAGGCGACCTCCGGCCAGTTCCGGTGGAGGGTGTCGAGCAGGTCGCGGGTGGACGGTCTTGCGGACATCGGTTCCCTCCGGGGCGTCGAGACGGAACCCTAGCATTTATCTTGCCAGAAAGATAATCTCAAACTACCTATCAAGAAAGGTAATTCAACCGAGGCGGCCGCCCGCGGGCGGGGCCGGACGACCGGGGATCCGAGCATATGACGGTCTTGATCGCGGGCGGCGGTATCGCCGGCCTGACCTTCGCCCTGACCTGCCATCAGATCGGCGTGCCGTTCAAGGTGTTCGAGGCGGTGGAGGAGGTGAAGCCGCTGGGCGTGGGCATCAACCTGCAGCCGAGCGCCGTGCGCGAGCTGTTCGACCTCGGCCTGGAGCCCTATCTGGGCGGGATCGGCGTGCGCACCCGCGACTACGGCATGTACACCAAGACGGGCCTCGAAATCTGGACCGAGCCGCGCGGCACCTGGGCCGGCTACAAATGGCCGCAATATTCGGTCCATCGCGGCAGGCTCCACATGCTGCTCCACGACCAACTGCTCGAGCGTGCCGGCCCCGGCTGTTTCGAGACGGGCTGGTCCGCCACCGGCTTCGAGAACACCGGCGACGGGGCGGTCCTCCACCTGCGCAACCGCGCGGGCGAGACGCGGCGCGAGACAGGCACGCTGCTGCTCGGCGCCGACGGCATCCATTCCGCCATCCGCGCCCAGATCGCGCCCGACGAGGGCCCGCCTGCCTGGGGCGGCTATATACTGTGGCGCGGCACGACCCGGGCCAAGCCGTTCCTGACCGGCGCGTCGATGGTCATGGTCGGCTACGACGCCCAGCGCTTCGTGTCCTACCCGATCTCCGAGACCGACCCGGAGACGGGCGAGGCGCTGATCAACTGGATCGCGAGCGTCCGCTACAATCCGGACGACCACTGGAACAAGGAGGACTGGAACCGGCTCGCCCGGATCGAGGACTTCCTGCCCCGCTACCGGGACTGGCGCTTCGACTGGCTCGATGTGCCGGCGATGGTGCTGGCCGCCGACAAGGTCTTCGAATACCCGATGGTCGACCGCGATCCGCTCGACCGCTGGACCCACGGCCGGGTCTCGCTGATCGGCGACGCCGCCCACGCCGCCTATCCGGTCGGCTCCAACGGGGCGGGGCAGGCCATCGTCGACGCGCGCAAGCTGGGCGCCGCCTTCGTCAGGCACGGCCTGACCAACGCGGCGCTCCAGGCCTTCGAGGACGAGATGCGCCCCGTGACCGCGAAGGTGATCCACGCCAACCGGGGCGGCGGCGGACCGGACGCCATCCTCGACGTGGTCGAGGAACGCTGCGGGGGCACCTTCGACGATATCGAGGACGTGATGCCCTACGCAGAGCTGAAGGCCCACGCCGACCGCTACAAGAAGGTCGCCGGCTTCAGCATCGAGGAGCTGAACGCCTCGCCGCCGACGATTGCGGCGGGGGCGCGGGTGGGGGCCGCCTAGCGACAGCCGGGATGTGGGGAAGGTTATCAAAGGTTATCGTTGGTTATCTTCGATGGTCCGCAGGCGCGAACGGCGTTCCTGAATGACGCGACGCTTCATTCGATCGAAGCCTAATTCGGGGGTCGGCTCGGCGTCTTCGTCGGCGTCCAGAAAGCCGAGACAGTGCCCGAAGGCACTGGTGACCGATTCCGCGCCAAACCTGCGGATTGCGTCTTTGAACGCCTCGGTGGTCTTCGGTCCGACGAGCCCGTCGGTCTTGAGAGGCGTCAATTCGCTCCCATGCCGCTGTTGGCCCAAATCGTTCAGCGCGTCTTGCAGCGCCACCGTTTCCGGTTTCGGCGCTAGGTCGCTCCGGGACACAGAGCTCGGTCGCGCCTGGAACAGCGGACCGAAACTGTTTTCGACTTCGCGTCTCAGCAAGCCCGACTTTGCACTGTCGTCGGCAGTCACTTGTTCGGCGACCTCCTGGAAACGACCGAGGGCCAATCCTTCCCGGAACTTGTCGCGTCCAAGTCTCGCGACGGCTCGCCGAGTTCGTGCTCTGGTCTTGCGTCCGAGCAGGCCGTCTACTTTAAGGTCGGCTAGGTGTTGGGGGTCGATTCCCAACGACCTTCCACCGCGGCCTTCTTTCGGCGCGGTGGGCGAGCGTGCCAGCCGGGGTGTCCAATTGGTCGCCCGCTGAAGGGCCCGGACGACCGTAGCCTCGTCGTCTCGACTCTCGGGGTCGGCGACAATCCTGTCGAGTTCCGCGCCTAAAGCTAGCAGCGTTTGGCCCACTGGACGCCCGTCGGGGTCTCGGAGAGGCGTTGGCCTGTCAGGCGGCAAGTTGACGGGCGCGGCGTCGACCGCCCGGCCCGTGTCGTCTCGCGCCACCGGCTGCTTTCCCCAGACATGGTCGAACCAGGCCCGTGCTTTCATGGCCAAGGCATGGCCGCGATCGGTCGGCTGGCCGAAGTCCGAAGCGTCCATAAGTTCGTTGATCTCGCCTTGGGTGATCGCCGCCACCGGCTTCTGGAGTATGTCCGCGATCGCATCTGTGTCTTGGCCCAGCCGGTCCTGGAGCGTTCCTGAACTAAGGTCTTGATTTTTTGTACTGGAAATGTTCTCTTTATTATCGGCGTCGGGATGCTCGCGCTCGGTGACGAACTTGGTGCATGATTTTTCCAGTTCTTCCAGGTCGCGCTTAACGCGCTCGCGGTCTTGTCGCCAGCGATTAATGGTTGGGGAATTGGGAGGAATTTCATCGATCGCGAATCGGTTCCTGATCTTCCTCATTTCGCTTTCGAGGTCCGCATTGCGACCCAGCAGTTCAGCGAGCTTACGGGGATCTTTGGGACGTTGGTCGCTGTAGAGCCGATCTAGCAGACGGCCGTGCTCGCGCCGCAAGTCCGAAAGCCTCTTGTCGTCGTCTTGAAGCTGGTCTCTCGAAAACGGTCGGCGGCCCAGATCGGCAAATCGCTGTTCCCATTCGGACAAGTCGCGCCGAAGGCCGGGGATTTCATCGCAACGGGATAGGTCAGTCGGTGGCATCGTTCAGGTCTCCAGAATTGGTGTCGGGATCGAAACGTCCGGCGACGTCCGACGGCCGCCGGGCAAGTGTTGGCGCCGGGGTGGCCGCCAACAGACTTTTACGGCGAGCGGCGTTTGCCGCCGCCGTCGGTGTGGCCGTCATTTCGGCGGTCGGACCGGCGACCGCGCAGCCCTACGAGAAAACCGAGCGGTGCTGGCGTCCGCCACGGAACCCGGAAACGCTCAGGCGTCTGCCGGCATGGCCGTATCAATGCCAGATGTCGTTGGCGGGTCCTGGCGCCGAATGGCGGTACTGGTTCGTGAAGGGTGCCGAAGCGGGTTATGCCAATCTTCAGTATGACCTCGGTAACAATTATTTTTCGGGGTCGGAGGGCTTCCCAAGGGATTGGAACAAGGCGCGCTTCTGGCTCCAAAAGGCTGCGACCTCCGGATACCCGCAGGCTCAGCTCACTCTGGCGGTCGACTATTCGTCGCCGGGCGCCCTCTATCCGCGCGACCGCGTCAAGGCGCGCGCCTGGCTGACACGCGCAGCACGCATGCTTTCCAGGGCCAGGATAGAACTCTCGATCTATTACAGACGTGGCGTGGCGGGGCCGGCGGACGGGAAGAAAGCCGAGAGCCTCGTCGCCGCCGGCCTGGCGGGCGAACTCGCCTTTCGGCGCAAGGTCGGGAAGCCGGCGCTCGCCCCTTCCGAAATCCCCTATCGCCTGGCGCGTCATTTCATCTGCCCCTATGCCGCGCCCGTGGACCTCGGCACGGGCCGGCGGTTTCTCGAGCAGGCAGCCCGGCGCGGGAACAGCAGGGCAAAGGGGGCTCTGGCCCAGAACTTCACGGACCCCGAGGTTCGCGCCCGCCTGTGCCGTGACTGGCCGTCTCTCACAGACAAGTAGGGCAGAAAGTTAGGTTTTAGTACCTAATATTCAAGGAAAAAATCGCTAACCTCTTCGGTGCCCGACCGCCAACCGCAGCAGGCCAAGGGGCCCCGTCGCTACCGGCGGTTGGCTCACTCCGCCGCCGCCGCCACCTTGTCCTGCGTCTTCGTCTCGAAGTCGCTGGCGTCGTGCCGCTCGTGGAGCTGGCTTTCGGGCTCGCCGGTGACGCGGTTGACCATGCGGCCGCGCTGGACGGCGGGGCGTTTGGCGATGGCGTCGGTCCAGCGGGTGACGTGGGTATACTCCTCGACCGACAGGAACTCGCCCGCGCCGTAGACCAGCCCCTTCACCAGGGCGCCATACCAGGGCCAGATCGCCATGTCGGCGATCGTGTAGTCGGCGCCGGCCATGTATTCGTTGTCGGCGAGGTGCCGGTCGAGCACGTCGAGCTGGCGCTTGACCTCCATCGCGAAGCGGTCGATGGCGTATTCGATCTTGACCGGCGCGTAGGCGTAGAAGTGGCCGAAGCCGCCGCCGAGATAGGGGGCGCTGCCCATCTGCCAGAACAGCCAGTTGAGCGCCTCGGTGCGCTTGTCGATATCGGTCGGCAGGAAGGCGCCGAACTTCTCGGCCAGGTAGAGCAGGATCGAGCCGGATTCGAAGACCCGCCGCGGGGTGTCGCCGCTGCGGTCGACCAGGGCCGGGATCTTGGAATTGGGGTTGGCCGCGACGAAGCCGCTGCCGAACTGGTCACCGTCGTTGATGCGGATCAGCCAGGCGTCGTATTCGGCGCCCGCGTGGCCCGCCGCCAGCAGCTCCTCCAGCATGACCGTGACCTTCACGCCGTTGGGCGTGCCCAGCGAATAGAGCTGCAGCGGGTGCTTGCCGACGGGCAGCTCCTTGTCGTGGGTGGGGCCGGCGATCGGGCGATTGATGTTGGCGAACCGTCCCTCGCCGCCCTTTTTCCAGGTCCAGACTTTCGGCGGGGTGTAGTCGGTCGTATCGGTCATTGGCGGGTCCATTCCTGGGTCAGCTGTCGTTCCGTCGCCAGCCTATGTGAGTCCGGCCTCGGCCGTAAAGAAGCCGGGGCGCGCGCAATCGGGCCCGCCGCGCCGCGCATGGCGACTCCCTGCATCCCCAGAACGCGGCCGTCGCAGGAGCCGGCGGCGCTGTCCGGGCCGCTTGGCAGGCCTAGGCGTCGGCATCCTCGCGCTCGGCGGCCTCGATCGCCTCGCTCAGCTCCAGCCAGCGGGTTTCCGCCTGTTCGCGTTGGGATTCCAGCTTGCCGCGCGTCGCCATCAGCTCGCCGGCCGCCACCGTGCGGTAGTCGCCGTCGTAGCCTTTCGGGTCGAAGAGGGCCCGGTCGATCTCGGTGATCTTGGCCTGGAGGTCGTGGACCTCGCGCTCGGCCTTGGCGGCGGCGTTGCGCAGGTCCCGGTTGCGGGTGCGCGCCTCGGCGCGGCGCTTGCGCTCGGCCTTCGGGTCTTTCCGGGTGGCCCGGTCGCTGGTCGCCTTGGCGTCGCTCTTTTTGGCGTCGCCGGTTCCGCCGCCCGTCCCGCGGCCCAGGATATGGTCGCGGTAGTCGTCGAGGCTGCCATCGAAGGGGCGCGCGGTACCGCCGTCGACCATGACCAGCCGGTCGACCGTGAGGTCGAGCAGGTGCCGGTCGTGGCTGACCAGGATCACCGCGCCGCCATAGCCGTTGAGCGCCTGGACCAGCGCCTCGCGGCTGTCGACGTCGAGATGGTTGGTCGGCTCGTCGAGGATCAGCAGGTCTGGCGCCTCCCGGGTGATCAGCGCCAGCGCCAGCCGCGCGCGCTCGCCGCCCGAGAGCTTGCGCACCTCGAGGTTGGCCTTGTCGCCGGAGAAGCCGAAGCGGCCGAGCTGGGCGCGCACCACCCCCGGCCTGGCGCCGGGCAGCAGCCGGGTCATGTGCTGGACCGGCGTCTCGTCGGGCACGAGGTCCTCGATCTGGTGCTGGGCGAAATAGCCGGTCTTCAACTTGGCGCTGGCTTTCACTTCGCCGGACATGGCGGTCAGGTCGCCTGAGATCAGCCGCGCGAGGGTGGTCTTGCCGTTGCCGTTGCGGCCGAGCAGGGCGATGCGGTCGTCCGGGTCGATGCGCAGGTCGACATCCGACAGCACCGGCACGCCGGGCTCGTAGCCGACCGCGGCGTCCTCCAGCACGATCAGCGGCGGGCGCAGGGTCTCCGGGCTGGGGAAGTCGAAACTCATCGACTCGTCCTCGGCGGCGGCCGCGACCGGCTCCATGCGGGCCAGCGCCTTCAGCCGGCTCTGCGCCTGCTTGGCCGTGTGGGCCTTGTAACGCCACCGGTCGACATAGGTCTGGAGCTTCTGGCGCTTGGCCTCCTGCTTGGTGCGCAGCGCCTCGGCCTGGGCCTGGCGCTCCCGCCACTGGCGCTCGAAGGCGTCGTAGCCTCCGGGGAAGACCGTCGTCTTGCCGCCCTGGAGGTGGAGGATATGGTCGACGACATTGTTGAGCAGGTCGCGCTCGTGGCTGACGATCAGCAGCGTGCCGCGGTAGCTGCGCAGGAAGGACTCGAGCCAGATCACCGCCTCGAGGTCGAGATGGTTGGACGGCTCGTCGAGCAGCAGCAGGTCGGGGGCCGAGAACAGCAGCGCCGCGAGCGCGACCCGCATCCGCCAGCCGCCGGAGAAGGAGGAGATCGGCCGGTGCTGGGCCTCGTCGTCGAAGCCGAGGCCGGCGAGGATGCGCGCCGCCCGGGCCGGCGCGGTATAGGCGTCGATGACCTCGAGCCGCTCGTGGATCGCGCCGATGCGCTCGCCCGCGGGCGCGTCCTCCGCCTCGGCCATCAGCCGGGCGCGTTCGGTGTCGGCGGCAAGCACGGTCTCGAACGGCGACGCCGACCCGCTCGGCGTCTCCTGGGCGATGTAGCCGATGCGCG
>CAMYMQ010000014.1 GCA_947259335.1 uncultured Alphaproteobacteria bacterium
AATCCAGGGCCAGCACCGAAGCGCCGCCGCCGAGCGCCGCCGCGACCGGTTTCCAGAAGTGCCGGTCCATCGCCAGCGAGTGAACCAGCGCCAGCCGGGGCGCCTCGGGGCCGGCGTCGGTCAGGATCGAATAGGCGAGGCCGCAGCCGTCCTGGGCGGTGGCGCGGGAGGCCGTCATGTCCAGGACGCCCGGGCGCAGCGGGTGGCGGAGGGTTGGATCATCGGGAAGTCCGAACTGGTGGCAGGCGGGCGGGAGTGTAGCCGCACCGCCGCGCGCGCCTCAAGCGCCCAGCGGCGCTCGCGGACGGCCCGGGCTCTGATGCTCCCAACGGGCTCAGCCGCCGGTGCGGTTGAGCTCGGTCTTGACCGCGTCCCACCGCTGCGGGACCGGCAGCTCTCGCAGATCGGCCCGGCTGGCCTCGAGCAGCTTGCCCCGGCAATAGGCATACAGCGCGTCATAGACGACCAGGCTGCGCTCGATGTCGTCGAGGTCGCCGTCGCACAGATGCATCATCCCCTGGGAGATGGCGTCGAGGCCGATGCCCTCGGGGTGCGGCAGCGCCGCGACGTCCGTGGTGCCGTGCTTGATCTGGCTGAACACATGGGTGATGCCCGACTCGATGATCGCGGCGAGCATCTCCAGCGCGGGATCGTCGATCTCGTATTTGCGCAGGATCTTGCGGAAGGTGGAGCCGTCGGCGTCATGCGGCCCCAGCTCCGCGCCGGGGATCGCGAAGGGGATGGTGCCCTCGGGCGCCTGCTCGTCCGAGCCGAAACGCACGAAGTCGAACTGCGCCTCGGCATCGACGAAGCGCTTGATCAGCCACGGACAGGCGACTCGATCCATATGCACGTGGTCTCGGGTGACCCAGATCATCGGGCGGTTTCCTTTGGCGTCAGGTTGGCGGCCGGGAACCCTCGCATGGCTCCCCGTCCGGGCATAGCACGAAGCACGGCCCCGGCAGGGCCTCGCGATGCCATCGACAATCGTCGGAAAGTATTGGTGCCCCCGGGGAGACTCGAACTCCCACTCCGTTGCCGGAAACAGATTTTGAGTCTGCCGCGTCTACCAATTCCGCCACAGGGGCACCGGGCGAACTGGCGCGAATCATAGGCTGCGGCCTCCCCGGGTCAAGTGCGCTGGGCAGAGGGCCGCGAGGCCGGCGTCGCTGGGGCGTCGCGCGATCCGCAACGCCATTCGCAGGGTGCATCCATGCTGCCGGGCACGCGCCATTGCACCTTCGGGCCTGCCTGCCTAGCATGCCCGCCGCACCGACCGATACGAGGGGAAAGGCCCGCGCATGAGCGACGATCTGAATCAGCAACTTTGGGAACTGGCCGTGGCCAACCGCATCCTCGAGCGCGAGGGGGTGGTTGACGCCTACGGGCATGTTTCCATCCGCCATCCGCTCAACCCGGAGCGCTATTTCCTCTCCTGCTCGCGCAGCCCCGGGATCGTCAGCCGTGACGACCTGATGGAGTACACGCTGGACAACGAGCCGATCGACCAGCGCGGCCGGCCGATCTACAGCGAGCGGCCGATCCACGGCGCGATCTACGAGGCCCGGCCAGACGTGATGTCGGTCATCCACAACCACTCGCCGGCGATCATCCCGTTCGGCGTCACCAGCGTGCCGCTGCGCCAGATCACCCACACCTCGGGGGGAATGCCGAGCCCGGTGCCGGTCTGGGACATCCGCGACAAGTTCGGCGATACCAACCACCTGGTGACCACGCAGGAGCAGGGTCGCGACCTGGTCAAGACGATGGGCGACCGGACGGTGGCGCTGATGCGCGGCCACGGCTGCGCGATCGCGGCGGAGTCGCTCAAGCGGGCCGTGCATATCGCGATCTATCTCGAGACCAACGCCCGCCTGCTGATGGACGCGATCCGGATCGGCGGTGACATCACCTTCATGTCCGAGCGCGAGATCGAGCTCACCGCCGAGATGACGGGCATGCCGACCGCCGTCGTCCGCACCTGGGACTACTGGTGCAACCGCGCCGACCTGGAAGGCGTCTAGACGCCGGGCGGCGGGCTCAGCCCGCCGCCGCTTCGTCGCCCGCCATGCCGTACACCATCAGCAGGAAGGCGAATTCCTCGGCGAGCTCCTTGAGGGACTCGTAGCGTCCCGACGCGCCGCCGTGGCCCGCGCCCATGTTCATGCGCAGGACCAGAAGGTTGTCGTCCGTCTTGGTGGCGCGCAGCCTGGCGACCCACTTGGCCGGCTCCCAATAGGTCACGCGCGGGTCGCTGATCCCGCCGGTGACGAACAGGTGCGGGTAGCGCCCAGCCTCGACGTTGTCATAGGGGCTGTAGCCCTTGATCCGGAAGTAGGCCTCCCGGTCGGCGATCGGGTTGCCCCATTCGACGAACTCGCTCGGCGTCAGCCACAGGGTGTCGTCGAGCATGGTGTTGAGGACGTCGACGAAGGGCACGTGGGCGGCCGCCGCGTGGAACAGGTCTGGCGCCATGTTCACGCAGGCGCCGACCATCAGCCCGCCGGCGCTGCCCCCGGCCACGGTCAGGCGGCCCTCCGTGGTGTACCCCTCGGCGGCGAGGTGGCGGCCGACCGCGATCACGTCGGTGAAGGTGTTGACCTTGTGGGCGAGCTTGCCCCGGTTGTACCAGCGCCGGCCGAGGTCCGAGCCGCCGCGCGGATGGGCCAGCGCCCAGACCCAGCCCCGGTCGAGCAGCGACAGCCGGTTGGGGCTGAAGTAGGGGTCGATGGTCGCGCCGTAGCTGCCATAGGCGTAGAGGTAGAGCGGCGCCGAGCCGTCCTTCGGCGTGTCGCGGCGGCGGACGATGGTGACCGGCACTTTCTCGCCGTCCGGCGCCGCCGCCCATTCGCGCTCCGAAACATAGGCGGTCGCGTCGTAGCCTGAGGGGATTTCCTGCACCTTGCGGACGGTCCGCTGCCCCGTCTCCATGTCGTAGTCGAGCACGGTCGGCGGCGTGACCAGCGACTGGAAGCCGAGCCGGAGGTGCCGCTGGCCGGGCTCCGCATTGCCGCGCGGGTGGACCGAATAGGCCGGTTCCTCGAAGGCGATCCGGTGGCTGTCGCCATCGGAGAAACGGCGCACGCGGACATGCTGCATCGCCTCCTCGCGCTCGGTGACCACCATGAAATCTCTGAAGACGAGCAGCCCGGACAGATAGACGGCGTCCGAGGGTGCGATCATCTCCTGCCAGTTCTCGGGCCCGGGCGCGGCGAGCGGTGCGGTGACGATGCGCCGGTTCTCGTGGATGTCGTCGGTCAGGATGTAGAGCGTGCCGTCCCGGTGGTCGGCGCTGTACTGGTGGCCTTCGCGCCGCGCCGCGATCAGGACCGGTTCGGCGTCGGGACGGTCGGCGGGGACGAAGCGGACCTCGCTGGTCTCGTGGTCGCCCGCCTCGATGAAGATCAGCGACTCGTCGAGCGGCTGGTCGATCGAGACCATGAAGCCGGGATCGCGCTCCACGTAGACGGGCGCGTCCTCCTCGGCCGGCGTGCCCAGCCGGTGCCGCCACACGCTCGACGGGCGCAGCGATTCGTCGAGCCTGAGATAGAGAAAGCTCTCGCCGTCGCGCGCCCAGGCCATCACGCCGTTGGTGCCGGGCACCCGGTCGGGAAGGTCCGCGCCACCGTCGATCTCGCGCACGCGAATCTCGAACTGTTCCGAGCCGTCGACGTCGACGGTGTAGGCGAAGCGGCGGTAGCCGGGGCAGGGTTCGACCATCCGCACCGAAAGATAGTCGTGCCCCTCGGCCAGCACGTTCTCGTCGAGCAGGATCCGGCCCTCCGCGTCGGGGCCGTCCCGCTCCGGGATCAGATAGTGGACGGGATACTGATGATCGGGTTTGTACCGCCAGGTGTGGAACCAGGAGCCCTTCTTGACGGGTACGCCGGAGTCGTCCTCCTTGAGCCGGCCCTTCAGCTCGTCGAACAGCGCCGCCTGGAGCGGGCGAACCGGCGCCATCACCGCCTCGCGATAGGCGTTCTCGGCCTCCAGATAGGCGATGATCTCCGGATCCCTGACCTCGGGGTAGCCGGGATCGCGCAGCCAGTGATAGTCGTCCACGCGGCGGTCGCCGTGGCGGATGTCTTCGACGGGTTCGCGCCTGGCGACGGGCGGCGCGGCGCGGTCGGCTGGGGAGCCGGAAGTCATGAAGGGTCTCCGGATTTGTCACTGGACGCGGCGTCGTCTTATGTAACAATCCGGGCGCGATTACCAAGAGACGTCGGCATACAGGGGAGGAACGGCATGAAATTCGGCTTGGGACAGGCGGTGCCCCGGTTCGAGGACCCGCGGTTGCTGCGCGGCGGAGGGCGTTACACCGACGACATCAACCTGCCCGGCCAGGCGCGCGGCTATGTGCTGCGGTCGCCCCATGCCCATGCCCGCATCCTGTCGATCGACACCTCGGCCGCCCTGGAGATGCCCGGGGTTCTCGCCATCTATACCGGCGCGGACTGGATTGCCGACGATCTCGGCTACATGCCGTGCATGGCGGCGATCCTGATCCCGCTCAAGCGCGAGAACGGCGAACCGATCTACGTTCCCAAACGGCCGCCGCTGGTCACGGACCGGGTCCGCTTCGTCGGCGACTATGTCGCCTTCGTGGTCGCGGAAACCCTCAACCAAGCCAAGGACGCCGCCGAACTGATCGCGGTCGAGTATGAGGAACTGCCGTCGGTCACCGACGCGGGCGAGGCGATCAAGCCCGACGCGCCGGTGCTGTGGGACGAGTGCGGCGATAATGTCTGCTTCGTCCAGAAGATGGGGGACAAGGGTGCCGTCGAGGCCGCCTTCGCCGCCGCCGACCATGTCACCGAATTCGACGTGCCGGTGACCCGGCTGGCGCAGAATCCGATGGAGACCCGCGCGGCGCTGGGCGAATACGACCGGTATACCGACCGCTACACGCTGCACAGCGGCACGCAGGCGCCCCACGACACGCGCAACTTCCTGGCCGAGCATGTCATGAAGATCCCGATCGGCAAGCTGCGCCTCGTCAGCCCCGACATGGGCGGCGGCTTCGGCCTGCGCGGCAGCACCTTTCCCGAACATGCCCTGGTGCTGTGGGCCGCCAGGAAGATCGGTCGCCCGGTCAAGTGGGTCGCCGACCGCAGCGAGCATTTCCTGGCGGACGACCAGGGCCGCGACTGCAAGCTCCATGTCGAGCTGGCGCTGAGCAAGGACGGCGAGTTCAAGGCGATGCGGATCAACAGCGTCGCCGCGCTGGGCGCTTATGCCGGCTTCTTCGGTCCCGCGCCGACCTTCGGCAACATGGGCGGGGCCGCCGGCGTCTACCGAACGCCGGCGATCTATGCCGAGATCCGGGGCATGTTCGTCAATACGGTGACGATCGGCCCGTACCGCGGCGCCGGCCGGCCCGAAGCGGCGCTGATGATCGAACTGGCGGTCGAGCGCGCCGCGCGCGAGTTGGGCCTCGACCGGATCGAGATCCGGCGGCGCAACATGATCCCGCCGGAGGCGATGCCGTTCAAGACCGGCCTCAACTTCACCTACGATTCGGGGCGGTTCGAGGAGAATATGGACAAGGCGCTGGCGCTCGCCGACGCCGACGGCTTCCCCGAGCGGCGCCGGAAGTCAGAGGCCGCGGGCAAGCTGCGCGGGCTGGGTGTCGCCAACGCGATCGAGCAGTCGGCCGGCATGTTCGACGAGGCCGCCGAGATCCGCTTCGCCCAGGACGGCAGCGCCACCGTGCTGATGGGCACCCACTCGCACGGCCAGGGCCACGAGACAGTGTTCCGCCAGCTCCTCGCCGACAAGCTCGGCCTGGATATGGAGGAGATTCACTACGTTCAGGGCGACACCGACGCGGTCCGCCACGGCCACGGCACCTTCGGCTCGCGGTCGTCGGGCATCGCCTCGGGCGCGCTCTCGCTCGCCGCAGACCGGATCGTCGAGAAGGGCAAGCAGCTCGCCGCCCATCACTTCGAGACGGCGGTCGAGGACATCGTCTTCGACGACGGCATCTTCGCGGTGGCCGGCACCGACAAGATCCTGTCGCTGACCGCCCTGGCCCGCCAGTCCTACGCCTACATGAACCTGCCCCAGGGCATGGATACCGGGCTGAGCGCCAGCGCGACCTTCGCGCACAAGGCACCGACCTTCCCCAATGGCTGCCACATCTGCGAGATCGAAATCGACCCGGAGACGGGCATCTTGACGATCGAGCGCTATGTCGTGGTCGACGATGTCGGCACGGTGATGAACCCGCTCCTGCTCAAGGGGCAGATCCAGGGGGGCGTGGTCCAGGGCGCCAGCCAGGTCACGCTCGAACAGGTCCAGTGGGAGGAGGGCTCCGGCCAGCTCCTGACCGGGTCCTTCATGGACTATGCCATGCCCCGGGCGGAGGACATGCCGATGATCGAGGTCGAGACCAATCCGGTGCCGACGCCGACCAATCCGCTCGGCATCAAGGGCGCGGGCGAGGCCGGCACCGTCGGCGCGCTGCCCTGCCTGATGATCGCCGTTCACGACGCCGTGTGGTCGCTCGGCGTCGACCACATCGACATGCCGGCAACGCCGGAGAAGCTGTGGCGGGTGCTCAGCGAGGCGCGGGCGGCATAACGGGGCCTGCGCGCGGACCGGGCGCTGTCACCGCTTTTCCACCTGCAACTTGGGAGGATTCCAGGCCGCCGGAGAACCGACAGGCGGGTGACTTCGCCCGGTAACCTGTGGACGATAAAACTTGCGGAGGCGCCGTTCGGTGCCAATTTTAGTAGGTGCGGATGCGCGCGGTGCGCGTACCGCGCCGTGACAGGGGCCGGGCCGTTGCAGGTGCCGGCGCCCGCCCACCGGGTCGGAGAAGCAGATGGAATGGTATGAAAACCTCCCTCTCTTTGAACAGATCCTGTGGGCCATCGTGGTCTTTTTCACCACGATCTGGGCGATTCAGTCGATCCTGCGCCTCGCCGGGATGGGCGATCACGACATCGACATAGACGACGGCATTGCCGACGCGCCGGGCGATTCCGGCCACGGCGCGGGCATCAACCTCTTCGAGGTCAGCAACCTCGTCCTGTTCTTCGCCGCGTTCGGGTGGATCACGCTCTCCGGCATCTGGTCGGGGATGACCGACCTGAATGCCGCGATCATGGGCTTTTTCGTCGCCGCGGTTCTCGTCGTCTGCCTGGCCTGGGTGTGGCTCCAGCTTCACCGGCTGTCGGCGAGCGGGACGATGAAGCTGGAGAATGCCGTGGGCGCCATCGGCAAGGTCTACTACCCGATCCCGCCCGCCGGCGACGGCCGGGGCGCGGTCATGGTGACCGTCCAGGGCCAGCGCCGCGAACTGCCCGCGATCACCCGGGACGTTTCCGTGACCGAGCCGATCCCGACGGGAACGGAGGTCCGGGTCATCGACATTTCCGACAGCGGCACCCTGCTTGTCGCGCCCGCCCGCGTGCTTCACAGCAGCGCCGGGGCGCAAGCGGCCGCGAACGAGGAGGCCTGATCCATGGGCGCATCTGTTGCACTTGTCATCGTCGTCATCTTCGCGGTCGCGTTCGCCTTCCTCTTCATCGCGGCGCTGACCCGCTACAAGCGCTGTCCGTCGGACAAGATCCTCGTGATCTACGGCAAGGTCGGCGAGGACAAGAGCTCCAAATGCGTCCATGGCGGCGCGGCCTTCGTGTGGCCGGTTATCCAGGGCTCCGAATGGCTCGACCTCAGCCCGATGGGCATCGAGCTCGATCTCAAGGGCGCGCTCTCGAAACAGAATATCCGCATCAACGTGCCGGCCAGCTTCACCATCGGCGTCTCGACCGAGCCGCCGATCATGCGCAACGCGGCGGAGCGGCTGCTCGGCAAGAAAAGCCCCGAAATCCAGGAACTGGCCCGGGACATCATCTTCGGCCAGCTGCGCGTCGTCGTCGCGACCATGGACATTGAGGAGATCAACGCCGACCGCGACAAGTTCATCAAGAACGTGACCGAGAGCGTCGGCGACGAGCTGGCCAAGGTCGGACTCAAGCTCATCAACGTGAACGTCCGCGACATCACCGACGAGTCGGGCTACATCGACGCGCTCGGCAAGGAGGCTGCGGCCAAGGCGATCAACGAGGCCAAGGTCGAGGTCGCCCAGCACGACCGGTCGGGCGCGACCGGCTCGGCCGCCGCCGACCGCGACAAGCGTATCCAGATCGCGGACGCCGACGCCCAGGCGATCAAGGGCGAAAACGATTCGAAGGCCGCGATCGCCCAGTCCAACGCCGACCTCAGCGAGCGGCAGGCCGAGGCCGACCGCCGGTCGATGGCCGCCCGCCAGGTCGCCGAGGCGCGGGCGCAGCAGGAAGCCTATGCCGCCGAGCGCGAGG
>CAMYMQ010000015.1 GCA_947259335.1 uncultured Alphaproteobacteria bacterium
GAAGGCCCCGCGGCGCCGGCGGTCCAGCCGGCGAAGGGCGACGGCGATCCGCTGTCCCCGTCGGACATCGGCTATGGCCTGGCCGCGGTGAAGGGCGATCGGCAGTACACGTTCACGCGGCTGAACCTGGGATGGGATGCCACCGTCTTTCCGTTCACCGATCCGCTCGACTATCTGGGCGGCGACGGCGGCGGCGGCCTGGGCTCGGCCAACGGCATCACGATCGGCGCGGCGCTCGCGCTCCAGGGCAGCGGGCGCTTGCCGGTGGGGGTCATCGGCGACGGCGACTTCATGCAGGGCGCGACGGCTCTGTGGACGGCTGCCCGCTATCAGATCCCGGCCCTGTTCGTGGTCGCCAACAACCGCTCCAACTTCAACGACGAGGTTCACCAGGAAACGGTCGCGAACATGCGCGGCCGGCCGCCGGAGAACAAATGGATCGGCCAGCGGATCGACGAGCCGGCGCTCGACCTCGCCGGGATCGCCAGGTCCCAGGGCGTCGACGCCAGCGGTCCGGTCAAGACCTGGCCTGACTTGCTGGCGGCACTGGAGACGGGCCTGAAAGCCGTCGAGGCGGGCAAGCCCCACCTGATCGACGTCTGGATCGAGCCGGGCTACAGCACGCCGATGGTGACGCGCTAGGGCCTGGACCGGGCACAAGCGCGGACTTCGGAAAATCGGCCGGGCTACAGCCCGGTCGTCATCCCGCGCTCCCCATAGAGCCGGCGTCTTAGCGACCGTGCGAACAGGCGATCGAGGGTGAATCCGGGACTGCCGACAGCGGCGATCTGGGAGGGATAGGACGCCTCCCCGGCAATATTACGGCTCTAGGGTCCGGTGGGTCCCGACGGAAGGTCGAACAGTCCGGCCGGCAACGACGTTAGATATCGGATAATTTCCTCGGAAGGGACGACGTCCGCATATTTGGCGTCCATATCCATGAGATTGATCGCGTGCGACGTTTCGGATCGGTCGAAGCAGCCGTCCTCTGCGACCGCGACCCGGTAGTTGCCGCTGAAGGCGTCGATCACCGTGGCGCGCACGCAGCCGCTGGTCGATACGCCGCAGACCAGCAGCGAGTCGACGCCCAGAAGGGTGAGGTGGCCGGTCAGCGGGGTCCCGTGGAAGCCGCTCGGCTTTAGCTTCTTGACGACGATATCGTGAGGCCCGGGCGCGATGTCGGGCATGATCTCGCTGCCGTCCAGGTTGGGCCGCTCCGCGGTCTGGCTCTCATCGAGCCGGCCGACCTTCCACTTCCAGCTGCCGAAATCCCAGCCGTCGGTCCGGTAGCCGCCGGCGGTGTAGATCACGGGCACGCCCTTGGCGCGGGCGGCGTCGATCATTGACCGGATCCGGGGCAGGGCGTCCCACGCCTGTTCGCCGCAGGCGTTCGGCCAGCGCCTGATCGCGTCCAGAATCGGCTCTCGCCGGTCACCGCAGAAATCGTAGGTGACGTCGATCACCAACAGCGCCGGGCGCTCGCCGAACCCCATCTTCTGGCGGTACCCGGCGGCCTCGAAGACCTCGCGGTCCTTGTCGGTCAGGAACGAATCCCACACGCGGCTCATGGCGTCTCCCGGTCACTGCCTTTGTTGCGTTTCGATACCGATCGGTAACATAGCTGGATTCCGACCACGCGCAATCTTGCCCGGCGAGGCGGCCCCGTCATAGCTTGCCCGCCATGTCAGACTCCGACGTTTCCGAAATCCAGATCTATGTCGACGCCGACGCCTGTCCGGTGAAGGGTGAGATCGTTCGCGTCGCCGAGCGCCACGGGCTCACCGTCCACATGGTCAGCAACGGCGGTCTTCGGCCGAATCCCAACCCCCGCATCCGCTCGGTGATGGTGCCCGAGGGCCCCGACGTGGCGGACGACTGGATCGCCGAGCGCGCCGGTCCCCGGGACGTGGCGATCACCGCCGACATCCCGCTGGCCGCGCGCTGCCTACAGAACGGGGCGCGGGTGCTGGGCCACAACGGGCGGCCGTTTACCGAGGACGGGATCGGCATGGCGCTGGCCGCCCGCGACCTCAACGCCCATCTGCGCGACACCGGCGAGATCCGGGGCGGGGGGCCGTCCTTCGGCAAGCAGGACCGGTCGCGCTTCCTCGATGTGCTGGAGACGACGATCCAGGCGCTCAAGCGTGCGGGCTGACGGCGCTCGACGTCGCGATCAGATGCGCGGATCGGCCAGGGGCAGGTCGAGCAGGGCGCGGCCGTAGTGCTGGGCCTGAATGTCCCAGTTGAGCGCGGCGTGGGAGGCCTGGGCGTGCAGGTCCCGCCAGGCGCGCTGGAGCGGGCTCGCGGCGGCCAGCGACTTGGCCCCGCCCAGCGGATAGAGCCGGTCGATGGCGCGGACCGACAATTCGACCGCATACCCCCAGTCGCGCCGGTAGCGGGCGCGTTGTTCCAGGTCGGGCAGGTCCCCGGCGGCGCCCATCCGGTCGATCTCCTCCAGGTCGCGGCGCAGTAGGGCTACGGCGCTGTCGATCTCCGCGGCGGCCTCCGACAGGCGGATCTGGACGGTCTGAAGCTCGGCGACCGCCGCGCCGCCGACGTTGCGGCGCGCGCTCATGCCGGCGCGCATCGCATCGAGCGCGCCCTGGGCAATGCCGGGGGCGGAGACGCAGGCGCCGGCCGGGAAGGTCGCCATCAGGGGCAGGCGGTAGAGATAGCTGTTGCTGGCAGCGCTGCCCGGGGTCGGCCCGCCCCGGCAGTCGAGGGTGCGCAGGGTCCGGTGTTCGGGCACGAAGACCTTGTCGAGGGCGATCGAATGGCTGCCCGTGCCCGCCAGGCCGTTCGCTTCCCAGTCGTCCTTCACCGTGAAGTCCTGCCGTGGCACCAGCATGAAGCGGTGTTCCGGAGGGCCGTCCCGGGTGGGCACCATCACGTTGAGATTGTTCCAGTCGCAATGGTCGACGCCGCTGGACACGATCCACGGACCGTCGAGCAAAAAGCCGCCGTCGACCGGCTCGCATTTCGACGGCGGAATGAAGAAGGCGTTGGCGATCAGCGCGTCGGGGGTGGTGCGCCAGACGTCGTCCTGGGCCTCGGGCTCCATCATGCCGACGACGAACGGGTGGGTGGCATAGAACAGCGCGACCCAGGCGGTCGCGGCGCAGCCGGCCCCGAGCGCGAGCCCGATGTCGAGTTGAAGGGCATAGTCCATCTCGGCGCCGCCATAGCGGGCGGGCTGATAGATGCGGTGCAGGCCGGCGTCGACGATGGCTTCGACGTTGGCCTCGGGCAGCCGGCGCCGCGTTTCGGTCTCCGCGGCGCGTTCGGCAAACTCAGGTGCCAGGGCCCGGGCGGCCTCGATAAAGCGGTCGCGGCTCGGAAGCTCCGTCATGTCCGTTCCTTGTCCTGCGCGGCGAACAGGCGGCCCAGTTCCTTGTGGACCGCCAGCACGGCCTTGTCGGCGTTGATCGGCACGGCGTCGACGTCCGGGCGGGCGGTCATGATCCGCTGCTGCGCCTCGATGATGCGCAGGTCCTCGAGGATGACCTGGGTGTTCTCCTCCCGGGCCTTGTCGGTGAGCGCCGTGTCGCCGACGCAAAAGTCCCGCGCCCAGCCCATCCAGAAATGGGCGGTGGTTTCGGTCTCCGGGGTGATGGGGTTGATGACCATGACCGTGATCCGGGTCGTGGCGTCCTCGAACTCGGCCTGGACCTGCATGTGCGACGGCGGCCGCCAGACATAGGTTGAGGTCCGGTCGATGTTGCCCTTGAAGTCGCCCCAGCCGGCGACGAAGGGGCCGGGATCGACGTCCTTGAGGGCGCGCCGGCCCTCGATCCGGTCGGCGTGGACCGTCACGTCGAGCGCGACCGGGGCGTCGGCTGCGGCAGCGGAGCCGATCGAGGCCTTGTGGGTGAAGGCCACGTGGCTGAGGTCGAGCAGGTTGTCGACGAACAGCTGGGCCGCGGCGTCGACGTGAAAGTAGAGTTGGAAGCCCGCCCATTGGGGATCGCCGAACCAGTGGAAGTCGGGAATCGCCCTCTCGTCGGCCTGGGCCGGGTCGCCGATCCAGACCCACACCCAGCCGTGCCGGTCGACGGACGGGTAGGCCCGCACCTTGGCGCGGGGCGGGATGTTCCCCTGTCCGGGGATATGCACGCAGCGACCCGAGCCGTCGAAGCGCAGACCGTGATAGCCGCATTCGATGACGCCATCCCGCACCTCGCCGAGGGACAGGGGCGCATGACGGTGCGCGCAGCGGTCCTCGAGCGCGGCCAGTGCCCCCGTGCCGGTGCGGAACAGCACGATCGCTTCGCCACAGATCGTGCGCCCGAAGGGCTCGGAGCCGATCTCCTCGGTGAGTGCTGCCGCATACCAGTGGTTCTGCAGGAACAAGCCGGCGATCCTCGCGTTATGTGACCGGCGAACCATAGGGGGCCGGCGAGGGGCCTTCCAAGTCTTTGGCCGCCGTGTCCGTATCGTGAACAGGGCGGCGCATCGGACTAGGTGCGGCGGCGTGTCCCGCCTAACGTGGCGCGACCTCGGCCGTCAGCCGGCACCAATCTCACAGGAGTTCCCGTGACCGAATCCGCACCGCTTCCCCATGCCGACCATGTCGGCAGCCTGATCCGACCCCGCGCCCTCATGGAAGCCTGGCATGCCGCCCAGGACGGCAAGGGCAGCGCCGACGAATTACGGGCGGTCCAGGACGAAGCGATCCGCGACGTGGTCGCCATGCAGGAAGCGCTCGGGCTGGAGGTCGTTACCGACGGCGAGTTCCGCCGGGGCGGCTGGTCGCGCGGCTTTCTCGATGCAGTCGGCGCCTTCTCGTTCGAGCCTTCGAAGCTGACCTTCCGCAATGAAGCGGGCCTGGCGACGCCGGCCCCGGCGCCGGTCGCCACCGCAAAGATCGAGCGCCGCCGCCCGATCGTGGTCGACGACTACAAATTCCTCGCCGGGGTCACGAGCAAACGGGCCAAGGTGACCATGCCGACCCCGTCACACATGCATTTCGGCCATTTCGGCGCCGCCGCCGACAAGTCGGTCTATCCCGACATCGAGGCCTACTGGGCGGACATGACGGCGGTCTACAAGGCGGAGATCGCGGCGCTGGGCGAGGCCGGCTGTACGCTTCTGCAACTCGACGAGGTGCCGCTGACCCTGTGCTGCGACGACACCAACCGGCGCATCGCCCAGGAGAACGGCGAGGATCCGGATACCCTGATCGGCCGCTACATCGATGCGATCAACGAGGCGGTCGCCGGGCGGCCCAAGTCCATGCGCGTTCTGCTCCACCTGTGCCGGGGGAACATGCAGGGCCTGTGGATGGGTGACGGCAGCTATGCGCCGATCGCCGAGCGGCTGTTCGGCGAGACGGACGTCGACGGGTTCCTGATGGAATATGACTCGCCGCGCGCCGGCGACTTCGCGCCGCTGAAGTATCTGGCGCCGGGCAAGATCGCCTATCTGGGGCTGGTGTCCACCAAGAACCCGGAGATGGAGAGCAAGGACGATCTGAAGCGCCGGCTCGACGACGCTGCCCGCCATACCGACATGACCCAGCTGGGCCTGTGCCCGCAGTGCGGCTTCGGCAGCTCGGCCCTGTCCAAGTTCAACGTTCAGGACAATCCGATGACGCTCGACATCGAGAAGGCCAAGCTGGCCCGGATCGTCGAGATCAGCCGGGAGGTGTGGGGCTAGCGGCGTCCCCGTCCGCCTTAATTCCGTCCGCCTTGGCGCGGGGATGGGGACTGTCCTCCCGCTCGCGGACGGTCATCGCCTGCTGAATCTCGGCCGCCGCCGCGCGCATCGGTTCGAGGTAGCGCGAGGCGACCTCGGCCTCGCTGAGCGCCGAGAGGATGTAGTGCATGTTGATGCTGGCGAGCACGCGGGAGCCCTGGAAGACGGGCACCGCGATGCTGCCGGTCTTCGGGGAGATGCCGCCCTCGCGGAAGCCGTAGCCGCGCCGGCGCACCTGCTCCAGCATCCGCTCGACACCAGCCCGGTCGTGGGCGAGGGCGGCGTCGGGTTGGTCGGACTGGGCGATGGTGCGCAGGATCATCTCGCGCTCACCGTCCGGACACCAGGCGAGGTAGGCGAGACCGAGCGACGACAGCAGTACCGGGGGCCGGAAGCCGGCCTTCTCGCGGTTGATCGAGAGCGGGCTCTTCATATGCGTGGTCTCACGCACGATCATGGCATCGCGGTCGAAGGTGGCGATGTCGGTCGGCCAGACGATCTTGTGGCCGAGTTCCTGGAGCACGGGGCTGGCGACCTCGGCGAGCCAGGCCTCGTCGGTGAAGCCGTCGCTGAGCGTGCGCACCTGGATGGTGAGTTGGTAGGTCTCCCGCCGGGCGCCGTGGGCGACATAGCCCTCGTCGACCAGGGTGTCGAGCAGCCGGTAGACGGTCGCACGGGGCAGGCCGGTGATGCGGCTCAGCTCGAGCGCGGTCGAGAAATTGTGCTCGTTGAGGGCGCGCAACAGGCGCAGGCCTCGGGTGAGGGACTGGACGAGCCGGGCGCTGCTCACAGCTGCCTCGATACGGATTGTGATAATTTGAGGACCATTGTGTCCGCACTATAGACAGTTGGATACGGAATGCCCACGGCCATACATCTGTCCGCAGGGCCAAGCAGGAGGAAAGCGTGGACGTCTATATCGCCGGTATCGCCATGACGCCGTTGGGCAAGTTTCCCGACCGGACGGTCAAGGACCTGACGCGGGAAGCCGTGACGGGCGCGCTGGACGACGCGGGCGCAAGCCTGCCGGATATCGAGGCGGCCTGGTTCGCCAACACCCGCCAGGGGATCATGGAGGGGCAGAACACCATTCGCGGCCAGTGCGCGTTGCGCGCGCTGGGCCTGGAGGGCGTGCCCATCGCCAATGTCGAGAACGCGTGCGCCAGCGGCAGCACGGCCCTGTGGCAGGCGGTCGCCCAGATCCGGGCCGGGGCCTGCGAGGTCGCGCTGATCGCGGGGGCGGAGCGGATGTTCTTCCCGGAAAAGCGCGAGGAGATGTTCAAGGCCTTCGTCGGCGGCACCGACGTGACGACCCTCGAGGCCACCCATGACCGGTTGACCCGGATGGGCGAGGGCATGGAGCCCCCGGCGGACGATCCGCGCTGGCAGTCGGCCGAACGGTCCTTCTTCATGGACATCTATGCGGCCATGGCGCGCTTTCACATGAAGTCCTTCGGCACCACCCAGCGCCACTTCGCGCAGGCCGCGGCGAAGAATCACCGCCATTCGACGATGAACCCCCTGTCCCAGTACCGCGCCGACATGACGGTCGACGAGGTGCTGGCCGACAAGCCGATTTCCTGGCCTTTCACCCGGGCCATGTGCGCGCCGATCAGCGACGGGGCGGCGGCGGCGATTGTATGCGCTGCATCGGCGCTCGACCGGTTCGACCGGGCGCGGGCGGTGAAGGTGCGCGGGGTCGCGCTGGTCAGCGGTACCGACCGGCCGCCGGAGGCGCTGGAC
>CAMYMQ010000016.1 GCA_947259335.1 uncultured Alphaproteobacteria bacterium
CAGCGCGGCCTCGGCCTCGCGGGTCATGCGCGCGACCACGTCGGCGGCGGACGGCAGGTCGTGGACCAGCCCGACGCCCTCGCCGGCGAGCAGGGGCATTTCCTCGAAGTCGCCGGTGGCGCCGGTCATCGGCACCATGTTGGTGAACTTCCTCAGCTCCGTCGGCTCGCCCAGCAAATCCATCCGGCCAACCACCGGTTCGCCCGAATTGTCTTCCGGGATGTCGGCGACCCGCGCGTCCCATTCCTCGACCACCCGGTTGCGCAGCACGCGGACCGGGTTGAAGTCGGCATGGTGCCGCCCGAACAGGTGGGTGCGGACGGTGTCGCCCGCGCCGGCGCTCAACAGCCGCGCCTTGTATTCGTCGGCGACCGAGCTCTCCCGGGTCGCCACGAAGCGGGTGCCGACCCAGACCCCGTCCGCCCCCAGCATCAGCGCGGCCGCGAGGCCCCGTCCGTCCGATATGCCCCCCGAGGCGATCACCAGCGGGCCGCCCTTCAGCGCGTCGACCACCGCCGGGGTCAGGGCCAGGGTGCTGGCCGAGCCGTAGTTGTGGCCGCCGGCCTCGCTGCCCTGGGCGACGATGACGTCGACCCCGGCCTCGGCCGCCTTTTCCGCGTCCGCGACCGAGCCGACCTGCTCCCAGACGTCGATGCCGGCGTCGTGCAGCTTGCCGATCCACCCGGCGCCGGGATGGCCCCAGTGGAAGGACACCGCCGCGGGCTTGAGCTCGACCATGACGTCGATATGCGCGTCGGTCGTGTAGCAGGTGATGAAATTGACGTGGAACGGCTTGCCCGTGCCCGCCTGCACGCCCTGGACCAGCATCCGCACGCCCTCGGGCGGGATGATCCCGACCCCGGCGATGGAGCCGAAGGCGCCGGCCTCGGAGACCGCGATGGCCAGCGGCGGGGTCATGCCCGCGAAGGCCATGCCGGCCTGGGCGATCGGCGTGGTCAACCCGTAGCGCTCGGTGAGGCGGGTCGAAAGCGGTGCGGCCATGGTCGTTCTCCCGGCTTGGTTCACGCAGAGCATCGTGGCCGGCGGGCGATCCCTGTCTCGACCCAGCGCGACCCGGACTTGACCCAGAGTGCACTGCGTGCGCGGGCACGTTCCGTGCGGGCGCCGGCCATGATAGCGTCGCGCTCATGGACAGCGCGCTCGGAAGCCCTCAGGTCTGGTCGGCTTCCGGCCAGGGCCGGAGCGACGCCTTCGTGCGCTGGCGGGAAGTGGTGTGCCAGGCCTTTACCCGCCTGTCGCCCGAACGGGTCGACGACAGTCCGTTCGCCGGCGAAATCCGGATGCAGCCGCTGGGCGGCAGCGGCACGCTCTCCCGCATCACCGCCACCGGCCAGACCGTGCGCCGCCGCCGCGAGGACGTCGCCGGCGCCCCCTGCGACGCCGTCTTCGTCAACATCCAGGTCGGCGGCCGCAGCGTCGTCCGCCAGCGTGAGGTCGAGACCCGGCTGAACCCCGGCAGCCTCACCCTGCTCGACGCGCGCCGGCCGTTCGCCATGCGCTTCGACGGGCCGTTCCAGCAGGTCTGCCTGCACCTGCCCTTCGCCTGGTTCGAGGAACAGGCCTTCGACCCCACCGCGGCGGTGGCCCGGCGGCTGGATCGCAGCTCCGCCTTCGCTGCGGCCCTGCTCGACTATGTCGACGGGGTGATGGCCGGAATCCGCGAGGACGGCGAGGACGCCGCCGATCACATGGGCCACCTGCTGCGGCTGGCCTACCAGGGCGGCACGCCGACGACCCTGGCCGACCAGCATCTGGCCGTCCTCCGGCGCTTCATCACCGGGCACAGTCCCGAGCCGGGCCTGACCCCGCGCGCCGTCGCCGAGCATTTCCGGATCTCGGTCCGCCACCTGCACAAGCTGTTCGCCCGGTCGGGGGAGAGTTTCGGCCAGTTCCTCCTGCGCACCCGGCTCGAGCGCAGCCTCGACGCCATCGTCACCCAGCCGGGCCGCTCGATCACCGAGATCGCGCTCGAGGCCGGCTTCAACGACCCCAGCCATTTCGCCCGCAGCTTCCGCCGCCGCTACGGCCGCCCGCCCTCGGCGGCGCGCAGGGAAGCGGGGCAGGGGTGAGAGCGGCGGCAGGCGGCGTCTACGCCACCAGCGCCGCCAGCCTTTTCGGCGCGGTCAGGCGATAGCTGCGGCGGACGAAGGCTTCGACCTCGTCCCAGTCGACGCCCGGGTCGAGCCGGATGCCGACCCAACCCTTGTGGCCGACATAGGGCGGGTAGAAGAAGCGGTGGGTGTCGGCGTTCAGGAGAATTTCCTGGTTGCCGCGCGGCACCTTCAGCCAGACCGCGACATCGTCCTCGTGCAGGCGGTCCATCGCAAACATCTTGTCCAGGATGCGGTAGGTCGGCCGCTTCCGGCGGCCGAATGCCTTCTCGGTGGCCTCGGGCAGGGCCAGGCAGATCGCGCGCAGGCGGTCGGCGGCGCCGGTCACTGGCTTGAGCCGCGCCCGTCGGTTCCGGGCAGGGCGAAGGCGGTCGGCGGGTCGGGCTCGCCATAGGCGACCGACAGGCGGGCGCCCTCGGGATAGGTCTTGGCATAGCTCGGCCGGGCCTTGATCCGCGCGAACCAGTCGGCGACCCGGGGCAGGTCGTCCCACATCGGCGCGAGGCCCAGATCCTCCATCCGGTCGAGGGTCGGCACCACGCACAGGTCGGCGAGGGTGAGCGTATGGCCGACCAGCCACGGCCCCTCGGCCAGCGCCGCGTCCATCCGCTCGAGCGTCTTGCGCAAGCGTTGCAGGGAAGCGCGCATGTCCGCCTCGGAAAAGCCGTCCTGGCCCATGCGCAGATAGAAATCCTTGCGCAACGGGTTCTCCGCCGCAAAGGCCGCGAAGGTCTCGGGGGCCAGCTTGCGGAAGCCCTTCACCAGCACCTGGTTGAACGAGGGATAGCGGATCGCGACGGTCGGCACTTCCTCGATGAAGCGCATCCACGCGCGCATCGCCGCCCGCTGCTTCGGGTCGGCGGGGGTCAGGCCGGTGTCCGGGAAGACCTCGTCGAGATATTCGACGATGACCGAGGAATCGACGATCGGGGTGCCGTCGTGGACCAGGGTCGGGACGACGCCGTTGGGGTTGAGCGCGAGATACGCCGGCGACAGGTTCTCCGCGTCCTTCAGGCTGACCGGCCGGTCGACATAGTCGATCCCCTTCTCCCACAGGCACAGCCGCACCTTCTGGCTGCAGGTCGATTGCAGGGCGTTGTAGAGCTCGAGCATGGATATCCCCCGGTTGGCCGTCTCCGGCTTAGCGCAAATCGCGGCGCGGACCAAGCCGGGGACCGGGTGGCCCCCGCGGGCCCCCTGACGCCCGCCATGTGCGGGCGTCGGGGGGCTTTCGCGCTTTCGGCGATTGGCCCGCCGCGTCCCGGATCCTATCTGTGTGGACGACGAGACCGGAAGATCCCGCCATGAAGGTCCTGGACAGCCTGGAAGATTCCGAGGGCGCGCGCTGCGTCGACCTGTTCGTGCGCGACGACGGCAGCTTCGGCTTCAAGGAGTTCCGCCGCGACCCGGAGGACGGCGGCCGCTGGACCCTGGTGGCGGACTATTCCGCGCTGCGCTATGCGACCGGGGAGGACGCGCTCGCGGCGGCCGCCGACGCCATCGCCTGGTTCGCCCCCTCCCGCTGACCGGATCGCCCGATCCGCCCTGTTCACGATGCGAGGTCCCCGCTGCCCGACAGTCCGCCACCGACGATGAAGGCTCCCGCGCCACCCGGCGCCAGGCCGGTGTCCGCGCCCGGCGCCGACCTGGGCCTGCGCG
>CAMYMQ010000017.1 GCA_947259335.1 uncultured Alphaproteobacteria bacterium
ACCTCCGTCCCGCGCGCGCGGCGGCGGGCCGCGCGCCCGGTCAGCTGTTCCAGGTGGCCGACTCGATCCGCCGGGCGACGCTCTCGATATGGCCGCGCAGCAGGTCGCAGGCGGTGTCGGCGTCGCGGGCGATCGCCGCCTCCATCAGGGCGTTGTGCTCTCTCTCGGTTTTGCGCACGGGCGGCACGCCGGTGAGAATGCGGTCGCGGTGATACCGCGCGGTCTGGTCGTAGATCGACCGGCAGAAACGCAGCAGCCAGTCGGAGCCGCAGTTGGAGATCAGGGCGAGGTGGAAGCCCCGATCCTCCCGCGCCCAGTCGCGGTACGCGGCGGCGGCGCCGTCGACGAGCTGCCGGTGGGTGCTCGCCAGCCGCTGGTAGGCGGCGGCGACCCTGGCTTCCCAATCGAGATCGGCGTTGCCGATCGACCGCGCCAGCGCCCCCGGTTCCAGGGTGAGGCGCATGTCGACCAGATCGCGATATTCCTCGCGCGAGACCGTGGCGACCCGATAGCCACGGTTGGGAAGCGCGACGATCAGCCCGGATTCGGCCAGACGCGACAGTGCTTCGCGGATCGGGCTGGCGCCGATGCCGTAGCGGTCGCGCAACTCGCCGATCCCGAGCCGGTCGCCGGGCTCGTAGAGGCCGCCGAGCAGGTCTTCGCGGATGGTTTCATAGGCGAGCCCCATGGCGGTCTCGCCGTCGGCCCTGGATGTCGTCACCGCCGGTCTTCCCGATCGCCCCCGCAGTCCCGTCAACGATACCCCATGACGTCGCGGTAGTGATGGTAGAAGCCGCGGATCGCGGATTCGGTCACCATGTGGCGCTCCTCCGACGGCCAGGGGCTGCGGCCATCCAGTTCGAGCACGGACTCCCCGCCCGGATTGGCCCGGACCCCGGCGCCGCTGAACTCCATCACCTCGCTGTCGTCGACGGAGATATAGCCGGACGGACCGCTCAGGTTGGCCATCCGCAGCCGGCGGAGCTGCATGTCGTCGTCATCGTCGGCATAGCCCAGATAGGTCCAGGCCAGCTCGAACGAGTCGGGGCCGAGCGGAATGATGTAGCGCAGTTGCAGGCTGTTGGTCTGCTGCTGGACGATCAGGCTCGGGAACAGCGTCTGGATCATGATCGAGATGTCGTCGGGGAACTCCGGCACCGGGATCACCATGCGCGGGTCGTTCAGCTCGTAGTCGGACTTGAACGACGCCATCTCCTCGGTGCCCGTGACTTCGTCGGGCTTGTTCCGGATTGACGCGAACACGCAGTGCGCGCCGGTTCTTTCGTCCTGCTCGGTCACGCCGATCTGGTCGATCCGGTAGATGCCGAAGCTGATCAGGAACACATGGAGCAGCGTGGCGTGGTACGGGTCCTTGATGTTCTCCATGTACAGCTTCCAGTTGCCCTTGAGCTTCTGGCGCTGATAGCCGAGCACGCGCAGCTTCTTGCCGCTGAACACCCGGGTCAGGTAGCGCATCATGATCGGACCGATATAGTCCTCGAACGGCGGTACCGCGGGGTCGAAGGACGCGAACACCGCGCCGTTGACCGTCGCGACCTTGAGCCGCTTGAGGCCGTGCTCGGCGGGGTCGAAGTCGTCCCCAAAGCCGCCCTGCCCCTTCACGCCACGGCGGAAGGGCACGCCCTGCAGGTTGCCCTTCAGGTCGTAGCTCCACTGGTGATAGGGGCAGCGCAGGACCGGGCCGTCGTTGCCGCTCGCCTTCTGGCACACCTCGGTGCCGCGGTGGGCGCAGCTGTTGAGCAGCACGTTGATGCCGCCTTCCTTGTCGCGCACCATGACCACCGAGCGTTCGCCGATGGTCGCCCGCTTGTAGTCGCCGGGAACCTCGACCTCGCAGTCGACGCCAACGAAGTGCCAGTGCGGGCCGTAGAAGATGCGGTCGAGCTCGCGCTGGTAGTTGTCGCGGTCGCTGTAGACCCAGAGCGGCACGCGCGACGCGTCGTCGGTCGGCCACTCTTTCGCTTCGTCGGAAATCGGGTTCAGGCTGTCGGGCATTGGTTCCTCCCTTGGCGCGGCGCGGCCGCTCGGGCCGGTCGGGCCAGCTCGTTCAGACGGGATAGATCAGGGCGCCGGGTATGCGGTCGGTGTCGAAGACGACGACCCGTTCCGAGAATTTCGGCGCATCGCCGTCCAGCGTGACGGTGTCGAAGCTGCGCCCGACCATGAGCAGCTCGCTGTCCCCGCCGGCGATCGTTTGGTAGGCGGAGAACATGCTGCGCGTCCTCGCGGTCGCGCCGTCGCTTTCGACCACGCGGATCGTCCCGACCACGTAGCAGAGATAGCGCGGGGCATAGACCAGCGCGTTGCGGATCGCCGTCACCCGGTCGATCAGGCCGCCCCGGTTCTCCGAGAAGATCGGACCCAGCAGCAGGCCCCGCTCCTGGTTGCTGCGCTGGATCACCCGGTAGAGGCACTCTTGCGTGAAAAAGTCGGGCCAGCGCTCCAGTTCGTCGTCGCAGATCGCTTCGGCATAGGCGGCGTAGAGATCGTCGATCGTTACCTTGAGGTCGCCGGCGGACATGAATGAGCCTTCCTTCGGTCGCTGTGCCGGCTCGGCCGGCGTCGCGGTTGCGGTTCTGGCGTGTTGGCGTTGCTTGGCGTCCAGCATCGCGTCACCCCGCCGCCCGCTGGGCTTCGATTCGGCTTCCCGCCGGTTGCCGGTCGGCACCGAAAGCCGGCGCCACCTCGGCCATGAACCGGTCCATCTGGTCGATGACCACCTCATGCGGCTTGTTGCCGACATTGAAGTAGAGGATGACCTCCTCGATCCCCGCCGCCTCGACCTTCTTGAGCGACTCAATGATCTTGGCGGGCGGGCCGATCAGGATCGAGCGGTCGTTCAGCCCCTCCTTGCGCGCTTTCGAGATGTTCTCCCGAATCTGCATGAAGTAGCGCATGTTGGGCGGCGTCTTCGCCGGGTCCGAGGGGATGTTGCGCAGCACGCTGTGCTGGAAGTAGTCCATCATCGTCTGGCGGCCGTAGTCGTCTTCCTCCGGCGTCTCGGCGATGTGGATGAAATAGCTGCACATCGCCCGCCCCGGCGGGTTGCCATGGGTGGCGCAGGCCTCGCGGTAGGCATCGACCGCCTCGGCGAGGCCGCCGTAGATCATGGCCGCCGCGAAAGGCGCATAGATGATGTCGAGACCCCGGCGGCCGGCCATCTCGAGGCTCGTCCTGGAAAAGGACGCCACATAGAAGGGGATCGGCCGCTGCACCGGCTTGGGCGTGATCGACATGTTCTCGATGTCGTAGTAGCGGCCCTTGTACGACCATTCTCCGGGCTCGTTCCAGGCAAGCTGGACGACGTCGATACCCTCCTCGAAAATCTCCGCCGAGGTCATGAAATCGGCCCCGAACGGCCGGTATTCCTCGGCGTCGTAGCCGCGGCCGGCGGCGAAATCCACCCGCCCGCCGCTGAGCAGGTCGAGGGTCGCCCATTCCTCGGCGACATGGAGCGGATGGTGGATCGGCAGCACGGTCACCGCCGGCGCCAGGCGAATGTTCTCGGTCACCGCGGCGATATGGGTCAGCAGCGTCCCCGGGCGGGAATTGACGCCCAGCCGGTCGAAATGGTGCTCGCCGATCCACGCGGAGTTCATGCCCAGGCGGTCGGCGTAGATCGCCTGATCCCGGATTTCCTGGACGAACTGGTTCGCCGAGCGGCGGTTGCCCGGATAGTGATTATCGCTGAGCGTGAAATAGCCGAACTTCATGGTCCCTCCCGTGAGGCCCCCCTTGGGTGCGGGGCCACGTTTCGGGCAGGGTTTCAAAATATCGATAAAATGTCAAACCATCGATTTTTTGAGAAAGTCCCACGGACCCGCGCGCCGGCGCTGAGGCCCGGGACTCCGCACGAAGCTGCGGAATGGCAGAAGTGACGGCGCGGTAAGAGTGGCCCTGGCGAAAGCGCCCGCCGCTCCCTACCGCACCTTGCCGTCGGCCGACAGCATCACCGCCACCGGCCGGGTCGCCGGGAACTCGGCGAAGACGATCATCATCATCACCGTCAGCGGCACGCACAGCAGCATCCCGGTCACGCCCCAGATGGCGCCCCACACGAACAGCGAGACGATGATGACGAAGGCGCTGAGGTTGAGCGACCGGCCCATCATGCGCGGCTCGATCAGGTTGGCGATCACCGTCTGGATGCCGCCGACCACGACCAGGATGATGAAGGCCGGCCACAGGCTGGTGAACTGGACCAGGGCCAGCAGCACCGGCAGCGCCAGCGCGACGATCGATCCCACGGTCGGCACGTAGTAGAGCAGGAAGGTCAGGAAGCCCCAGAAGCCGGCGAAGTCGAGCCCGATCCACCACAGCAGCAGCCAGGTGACCATGCCGGTGAGGATGGCCAGCAGCGTCTTGATCCAGAGGTAGGTCTGCATCTCCTGCGAGATCCGGCCCAGCACGTCGCGCACCTTCTGCCGCTTCGCCGGATCGGTGAACAGCGCGTCGAGCTTCTTGTTGAAGTGCTGCTGCTCGACCAGCAGGAAAAGCACGTAGATGATGATGACACTGAGGTTGCCGGCGATCGAGCCGACCACATTGGCGACGGTGCTGATCAGCTTGCCGATGTTGATCTGCTTGAGCAGGCTCGACGCAAAGCTGCCGACGTCGGCGAAGGCCTTGATGCCGAACAGGCCGGAGACCTTGTCGGCCAGCCGGCTGAAGTTCTCCTGGTAGCGGGGGCCGGCCTCCATCGCCGAGCCCAGGGTGCCGCTGATGATCTCGACGAAGACCGCGACGAAGACCACGATCACGATGAGCGACACGGTCAGCCCCAGCCAGCGCGGCGGCGACCAGCCGCCGATCCGCACCCTGGAGACCACGGAGGCCAGGGCGTTGATCAGGTACCAGACGATGATCGCCACCGCGAGCGGGATCAGGAGCGACCGGCCGATGATCAGGAAATAGACGGATAGCGCGAGCACCAGCAGCGCGCTGGCCACCGCGATGAACCGGATGTAACCAGTCATGTCCCCTCCCCCTTGGGCGTAGCGCCGGAGGCACACCATCGGGCCAATCGCCGCGCCGCGCAACGCCCGACACGGCGCAGGCGGTTAGGCGGCGGCCGCCACCGGCGCGG
>CAMYMQ010000018.1 GCA_947259335.1 uncultured Alphaproteobacteria bacterium
CGTTACGCCGGTAGCCCGTTCGGCATGAAGGACATCCGCGTCCTTGGCGCCTTCGGCTACATCTACCAGCCCAACGGCGGGTCCTCGATCCCGACGGTCAATGCGGGTTCGGCCAACACCTACGCCGCCTCGCTCGGCGTGTTGCACGTGCCGACCGGCTTGAACATCAACGGCGCCTGGGCGACCACGGTTCCGCACGGCAACAACTTCGCCGGGCAGATGAACCAGTCGTTCTGGTACGTCGAAGGTGGCTGGCAGGGCCGGATCTGGGCCATGGGCAAGTCGTACTTCTCGGTCGGCGGCGGCACCTGGAACGGTGGCCTGACGACGACCCCGAACAACGACATCCATGCCTGGCGCATCAACACGGCCTTCGTGCAGGAGATCGAAGCGGCGGCCACGGACGTCTACGCGGGTTACGCCCTGTATGACGGCAAGCGTCAGGGCACGGGCCTTGATGCCGGCCACGTCATCGTGATCGGCGCCCGTATCAAGTTCTAGGTTCCTCTCGAACCTGAAGTTGGTGCCGAAGGCCCGGGCGAAAGCCCGGGCCTTCTTCTTTGCGCGTCAGGAAGCACGCGAGCGCGACCAGGGCATTGCCCACCCCGCTTGAGGCCGGGGCATCGCCCCGATAGTGTCGACTCGATTCAATCTGGAAGGTTCCCCATGCTCGATTTCGATGCCGCCGTCGAGGCGTTCTGGTCCGCCCGCCACGGCGGGCCCTACCCGCTCCACCTCGAAAAGGACCTCGACCAGGACGCCGCCTACCGGATCAACCTGGCGCTGATCGACCGGCACGCGGCCGAGGGCGAGGCCCAGGCAGGCTGGAAGGTCGGGCTGACCGCCCGCGCCATCCGCGACCAGTTCGGGCTGCCGGAACCGGTCTTCGCCGTGCTTTACAGGCACGGCCGCTGGGAGAGCGGGATCGAGGTTCCGCTGGACGGCCTGACCCGGCCCGGCTGGGAGAACGAGCTGTGCCTGACCCTGGGCAAGACGCTGAGGGGGCCGGGCATCACCGAGGAGGATGTCCGCCAGGCCGTCGCGACGGTTGCGCCCGCCATGGAGATCATCGAGGCGCGCGGGCCGAACAGCCTCGACGGCCTCTATTCCATGACCGCCGACAACGGCCAGCAGCGCGCCTTCGTGGTCGGCGCGGAGACGCGGTTCGATCCGGCGACCCACGATCTCGGCACGGCGACGGTCGAAGTCTTCGTCGACGGCTACCCGCAGGAAACGGCGCCCGGATCGGCGGTCATGGAATCGAGCCCGCTGGCCTCGATCGTCTGGCTGGCCAACAAGCTGGCCGAATTCGACCGTGCGGTCGAGGCGGGCTCCGTCATCATGACCGGGTCTTTCACCCGTCAATACACGATCGACCGGCCGATGCGGGCGGAGGCGCGTTTCGACCCGTTCGGCAGCGCGGTCGCGACCTTCACCTGACCGGCGTCATCCCTCCAGGAAGCCGATCCGCACCGCCAGCGTGAAGGCGTCGATCAGCAGCAGGAGCCCGAACAGGCTGAGCCCCATGCTGACATAGAGCAGGTAGGCGGAGCCGATCACGAGGCTGGCCGAGGCCACGACGATGGCGATCTGCAGCAGCGCCTGGCTGTAGTCGAAATAGGGATCCTTGGCCTGGGCACGGTCGCGCACCTTTTCGAATGCCCGGGCGCGGGCGAGCAATTCGCGCTTGCCGTCCCCCGTCTTCGGCTCGCTTTCCAGACGGGCAATGTCGGCCCGGTAACGGGCGATGAGTTCCTCGACCCGCTTGCGCGCCTCCGGCGATAGCGCGGTCCCGGTCGCCAGCAGCGCCGACAGGTTGTCAACGGCCAGCTTGTAGCCGTTCTGGCGGATGTTCTTGGCCTGGAAGAAGGCGAACAGGTTCGACGCCGCGATGTTGCTGTTGATCACATCCTTGGTGGCGTTCGAGCCGCCAAGCGCGCCGACCGCCAGGGCCACCGCGAGAAGCGAGATATAGACCGCGACGAGGCGGCCACGCCGGCTCTTGAACGCGTCCTCGCCGCTGCCGGCGTCAACGATCGACTCATGACTTTCTTCGGGTTTCACGGAGAGGGCTCCACGGGAAAGGGGCCTGACGCGGAGAAGTGCGCCCGCTTATAGCGGTGCGCCCTCGGGTCCGCTACCGGGATTGCGGACCGCTGGAAGGCAAAGGCCCCATCGTGCGGGCCCGATCGAGCCGTTGTGGCGGGGCCCGCCCGGTCCGGCTTCCGGCGTGTCGCGGCATACCGACCTTTCCCAAGCGACATGGAACCCCGGCGGCGTTAGTGTGTATGCTCACGCTCGAAGCCTTGAACGGGGCGCGCTTCAGGATACTGGGAGAGGATTTTGATGGAATACGAGACGGTTAAATTCGACGTCCAGGACAATGGCGTCGCGACGATGACCCTGAACCGGCCAGACAAGCTCAACGCCTTCACCCGCGTGATGTTCAAGGAGTGGGAAGCAATCGTCGAACGCTGCGCCTACGACGACGACATCAAGGTTCTGGTCGTCGCCGCCGAGGGACGCGCCTTCTCATCCGGGGTCGATCTTTCGTTGCTGGGCAACGAAAAACCGTCACCCCAGTTCCGCTTCTACTACCGGCAGGCGCACCAGCAGGGATTCGACAGTCTCGAAGCCCTGGAGAAGCCGGTGATCGCCGCCATCAACGGGCTGTGCTACGGCGGCGGGGTCGAGCTGGCCCTGTCGTGTGACATCCTGTTCGCGGCCGACGACGCCACCTTCTGCCTGATCGAGAACAATTTCGGCGGCATCCCGGCCTCGGGTGCGTGCAACCGGATGATCTATTATGTCGGGCTCGCCAAGACCAAGGAGATGGTGATCTCCGGCGAGCCGATCGACGCCGAGGAAGCCTATCGGATCGGCCTGGTCAACCACGTCGTGCCCAAGGACAGCCTTCTGGAAGAAGCTCACAATTATGCCGCCATGCTGGCCGGCAAGGCTCCCTTCGCCATGGGCATGGCCAAACACATCATCAATCTATGCGTCAACACGGACATGCATACCGGCCGGTATCTGGAGCGGCTGGGCCAGAGCGTGCTGGTCCACTCCGAGGACCTGAAGGAAGGCATCGCCGCCTTCAACGAGAAGCGCAAGCCGAAGTTCCGAGGCCGCTAGACCAGGGAGAGCGAAGACTCCCGCAGCCGGGGAGGACACGCCCATGTTTCCGATCAATACGCTCGTGCCCAGGGCGGCGCGGCTGTACAGCGACCGCCTCGCGGTATGGGACGGCGAGACGAAATTCAGTTTCGCCGAGGTCCACGCGCGAACCTGCCGCCTGGCCGGGGCGCTCGCGGCGCGGGGCGTCCGGCGTGGCGACCGGGTCGGCATCCTCGACGTCAACACTCACCGCTATCTCGAGGCCTACTACGCCTGCGCCCACATGGGCGCCGTGCTGCTGCCGCTGAACGCGCGGCTGTCGGCCCGGGAGATCGACTACGTGCTGAACGAGGCGGGCGGCAAGGCGATGCTGGTCGCCGCCCCCTTCTTCGACGTCTTCGAAGCGGCGCGCCCGAAGCTCGCCAGCGTGGAGACGGTGCTCGGCTGGGGCGGGCCGCTGCCGCCGGCAACCGACGACTATGAAACGGCAATCGCCAATGCGCGTCCGGTATCGGAGCCCATCGCGGTCGATCCCGACGAGATCAGCCAGATCTACTACACCAGCGGCACCACCGGTGAGCCGAAGGGCGTGTGCCTGACATATGGCAATATGCTGACAAGTGCGGTCGATTCGATCGTCGGACTGGGACTGAGCTTCGCGGATCGCTGGCTGCACGCCGCGCCGATGTTCCACCTGGTCGATGCCTGGTCCGTTTGGTCCTTCCCGATGATGGGCGCGCCGCAGATCTGCCTCGCCTTCGATCCCGAGCGCTATCTCGACATCGTCCATACCGCCCGGCCCACGGCCACGGGCCTGCCTCCGACCCTGATCAACATGGTCGCCAACCACCCCCGGTTCGACCGCTACGATCTCTCCAGCATCAGGCTGGTCATGTACGGCGGCTCGCCGACTCCCTTGGGTGTGCTCAAGTCCGCCATGGCGACCATCCCGACCGCCTATGTCCACGGCTACGGCATCACCGAGACGTCCGGCATCACGACCCTGCTGCGGGCCGATGAGTTCTGCGTCGACGGACCGCCCGAGAAGGTCGCGATCACCGCCTCCGCGGGCCTGCCCGTGCCCAATATCGAACTCGGTGTCGTCGACGACGACGGCAGGCCGGTCGCGCCCGGAACGCCGGGCGAGGTGGTCGTCAGCGGACCGCGGGTGATGAAGGAATACTGGCGGCGGCCCGACAAGACCGCCGAGGTGCTCGTCGACGGCCGCTATCACACGGGCGATGTCGGCTATCTCGACGAGGCCGGACGGCTTTACATCGTCGACCGCAAGAAGGACATGATCATCACGGGCGGCGAGAATGTTTACCCGGCCGAGATCGAGAGCCTGCTGTCGACCCACCCCGACGTCCTGGAAGTCGCCGTGATCGGCGTTCCCGACCCGCACTGGGGCGAGGCGGTCAAGGCGGTGATCGTGCCGCGCGCGGGCACCGACCCGGACCCGGAGGCGATCATCGCGCATTGCCGGGGCCAGATCGCCAACTACAAGATTCCCAAGTCGGTAGACTTCCGCACCGACCCGCTACCCAAGACCGGACCCGGCAAGATCGCCAAGCGGATCCTCCGTGATCCTTACTGGGCGGCCCAGGACGGCAAGATCTGAGAGACGGACATGACGATACACAGCGGTGTCGACATCTGGACGGAAGCCGGCGGAAGCGACGGGCCGACCCTCGTCCTGCTCCACGGGCTCGGCGCGAACGGCGCGGTCTGGGAAGGCCTGAAGCCTGTTGTCGACAAGCACTGGCCGGGCCGGTGGCTCAATCTCGACCTGCGCGGCCACGGCCGGTCGGGCCATGCCGGGCCTTACGGCTACGCCAGTTACGCCGCCGATGTCGCCGCCGCGATCGGCGGGCAGGACAAGACCGTGACCGTGATCGGCCATTCGATGGGCGGCGTGGTCGCGATGGCGCTGGCGACGGGGTGGTTCGGGGTCTCGGTCGAGCGCGTGCTGGCCTTCGGGGTCAAGATCGCCTGGGCCGACGGCGAGGCCGCGCGGATGAAACAGATCGCCGCCGCGCCCCTGCGCTGGTTCGACACCCGCGCGGAAGCGGTCGACCGCTATCTGAAGGTTTCGGGCCTGATCGGCTTGGTGGATCCGACGTCACCGGAAGCCCTGGCGGGCATCCGGGAGGAGAACGGCCGGTTCGCCCTCGCTTCCGACCCCTGGATCAACGCCGCCGCAGGCCCGGAGGTCGAACCTTTCTACCGGGCGTCCCGGGCACCGATCCGGCTGGCCGCGGGCGAGAACGACCCGATGGTCGCGAAGGCGGACATGGCGGCGCTCGACCCGGACGCGGTCATCCTGCCCGGCGTCGGCCACAACGCCCATGTCGAACGGCCGGAACTGGTGTGGGAGCTGTTCGAGGAAACGCGATAGGCTGGCGCTGCCTAGAAGCTCGCCTGCGGCACCCGGCCTGCTCCGGGCGGCGGCCCGCCGGGAGGAGCCGGCTGGCAGGTCGCGGCGGTGACCAGAAAGGCGGCGGCAATCAGGAAGAAGCCCAACAGCTTGCGATTCATCGGCGTTCACCCGGGAAGAAGCGGTAACCGAAACCAGTCTTGTTCCGGCGCGGGCCGGCGGCAAGCGCGCGCTGCGCCGGTCACGCTTATGTGACGCCCGGTGACCCTGGCGGGTCCGTCCCGGACATTGGCTGGGGCGGCAGGATTCGAACCTGCGATCACGGGATCAAAACCCGATGCCTTAACCGCTTGGCCACGCCCCATCAACGCGTGCCAGCGGCAAAATAATTGGTGGCTCTTGGTGTTACAAGGCCCACACTGATGTGAATGGATCGGAAATGGAATCCGTAGATTTCCTGTATTCGTAAATTGATGTTAAAGTCTCGGAAGTCGAAATATCCCCCGTTATTCAGTGGCAAAGCGCGGAACGGCATGAGCGAACCCCAGTCCTCCTGGGCCTTTGTGGGCATTTCGCCCGAGGCACGGCAGGCTGCCGAGGCCGCGGCGGAAGCCGCCGGGATGGAGCTCGACACCTGGCTCGCCCAACTCATCAAGTACAAGAGCACGATGGAGCTCAAGGGGCGCGCCGCCGTGCCCCTCGATGCCGCGATCATGCAGATCACCGCGCCGACCAACGCTGCCGCCGCCGCAGCCCGGGCGGAGGAGCCCGCACCGGCGCCCGAACACGCGCCGCAGGCCGGGCAGACCACCGTGCCGGACGAGGCATTCGTTCAGACCGGGCCGGCGACCCTGCCGGACGGGACTGAGCAGGACGGGACTGAGCAGGACGGGACTGGGCCGGACGAGGCTGAGGCGGGCGAGGTTGAGGCGGACACCATGCCGGCGGCCGAGAAGGCGGCAAGTGAGCAGCCGGCCGATCGAGAACAGCCGGACCATCCCGAGACCGTCGTCCTGCCCTCTCCCGAACCGGCGCCCAAGGCCCCGCCGGCGGCCCGTACCGCGGTGGAACGCCCGAGAGCCGACAACGACACCGGCCCTCTTGACGAGACTGGCCCCCTTGACGACGCCGCGACGCCACCAGCGCCGGCGGCGGCCGGTCGGCCCGCACCCGAGGATCACCAGGAACCGTCGCCGCGCAGGAACCTGCCGACCGAGGCGCTGCGTCCGAGCCGGCTGAGCGCCCTGAACCAGGCCAGCGAGGAAGCCATCCAGGGCGCGTTCGATGCCTGGCGCGACAGCCGCACGCTGGAGCCGCTCCTCGTCCGCCCCCGCCCGGACGAGCGCAACGTCTTTGAAGTCATCGTCGGCATCGAGCGGTGGCATGCGGCGCGGCGCGCGCATATCCGCGAGGTGCCGGTTCTGGTCCACGACGCCTCGGACGAGGACGCCATCCGCCTGGCGATGAGCGCGCGCCTCAAGCGCGGGCCGCTGTCGCCGCTGGCCGAGGCGGGCATCTACCTCTCGCTGATGAGCGAAGCCGGCATGTCGACCGAACAGATCGCGCGGATGGTCGGCAAGCCGCCCGCCCACGTCGCCACCATGGTCCGGGTGCTCAACCTGCCGCGCACCGTCCGCAATAGTCTCGAGCGCGGTGAGATCACGGCGCTCCACGCCCGCGCGCTGCTCGACGCCCCCAACGCCGAGGCCCTGGCGCGGGAGGTCGTGGCGCGGCGGCTCGACATTTACCAGACCGAGCAGTTGGTGCGCACCGCCAGCCTGAAAGCCGAGCGGGCGGAAAAGGTGGATATAGAGGCGGTCGATCTGGACCTGAGCGACGGCGAGTACGAGGATGTTCGCGTCGATGCGGCGACCCTCGATGGCGAGACCGGCTTCGGGCCGGAAGCCCGTTTCGCCCGGGAGAGCTTCGATGCGGCACGGGAAGCGGCGGCGTCGGAGACCCGCGCGAACTCCGACGAGGAACCTCTCGTCGACGAAACGGATGACACTCTCATCTTCGACGACGTCCCGGAGGACAGCCTCGACCTGATCGACGCGCCGGAAATCGAAGCGGCCGCGATTACGTTCGCCGGTCCGCCGGCGACCACGGACGGCCCGGAAATGCCCGCAGCGAAATCGGCGGAGCCCAAGGCCGGGACGCCGGGAGATCCAGAAATGAAGCCGGCCGGCAAGGAACGTCCGGATGGTCAGGCCGAGAAGAAGGCAGAGACCCCGCCGCCGCCCGGCGCGAAGAAGGGCGTCGTCACCACCGAGCTGCTGGAACATCATTTGTCGCACCTTCTGGGGCTGAAGGTCGCGATCTCCGAGTGGCATAATATGGGCGTGATCTCGATCCACTACACCAACCGGGAAGAGCTTGGCGACGTAGTTTCCCGCCTTAATAGCGGTAGTCCAAGATAAAAAGATTGCATATAGAGGGCTAATATTCGAAAGTCGAAAGCCTATACTATACTGTAGAGGTTGGATTACAGAATCCGGCGCAATGCCGGTTCCACATCGGCCAGTGATCGGTATCTTCCGCAGATGATCGAAGCTGCCTCCCACGGCGAACGACGTGTCACCTACAAGGCCCTGAACTCGGAAACC
>CAMYMQ010000019.1 GCA_947259335.1 uncultured Alphaproteobacteria bacterium
CGTGGCGGCCGCCGCCGCCTTGCGCGGCGCGGTCGAATAGCGGCGGCGAAGCAGACCTAGGCTGCGGCCCGTGCGGCCAGCCGCTTGGCGGGGAGCGTCAGGGTAACCAGCGTGCCCACGCCGGGCTCGCTGGCATAGACGAGGTCGCCGCCATGGACCCGGGCGAGCGCGGTGGCGATGGTGACGCCCAGCCCCGTTCCCTCGCGGATGTTCTTGTGGCCATTGTCGGCCTGCACGAACGGCTCGGCGATCCGATCGAGATACTGCGCCGCGATACCGACGCCCGTGTCGCGGATCTTGACCACGATGGCGCCATCGTCGCGCGACTGGCCGGCCATGATCTGGATCGACCCGCCCGCCGGGGTGAACTTCACCGCGTTCGACAGGACATTGTCGATGATCTGGATCAGGCGGGTCCGGTCGGCCCAGATCTCGGGCAGATCGCCGTCGTGGAGGGTCACCAGCCGCACGCCGGCGGTTTCAGCCGCCGGTCCGACATGGATCAGGCAGGCGTCGATCACGGAGCCCAGGGGAACCTGCTCCTCGCACAGCTCCATATGCTCGTCGGCCAGTTTGCTGGCGTCGAGAATGTCGCCGATCACGTCGCGCAGATGCGCGCCGCTGTCGTGGATATGCTTGAGATATTCGCGATACTTGTCCGTGCCGATCGGGCCCAGCTTCTCCTGGGCGATGAATTCCGAATAGCCGAGAATGGCATTGAGCGGCGTCCGCAGTTCGTGGCTCATCTGGGCGAGGAAGGCGGATTTGGCCTCGTTGGCCTGTTCCGCCGATTCCTTGGCGCTGCGCAACCGGCGTTCGCTGTTCGAGAGCTGGCGCGTCCGGCGCTCGACCATGCGTTCCAGATCGTCGTGATTGCGGTGCAGCGCATCGGCCATGCGGTTGAACACGGTCGCCAGGTCGCGCAGCTCGCGCGGCGTGCCGAAGCTCGGCACTCTGGCGCGCGCATGGAAATCGCCCGCCAGCATGCGGCGCGCCGCGCTGGAGACGCCGGCCAGCGCCCGGGATATGCGGGCGGCGAACAGGAGCGCCAGAAGAACCGCCATCACCACGCCCGCCATGATGACGCTGCGCACCTGCAGCCGGATCGCCGAGGCGCGATCCTCGAGCTCCTGGAAGGGCTGTGGCACCATCACGCCCCAGCCGGGCCCCTTCACCGCCGTATAGCCGGCGATCATGTCGGCCTTCAGCGCCGGAGAGTAGAATTTCATCACGCCGGTATCGCCCCCCAGCATCCGCTTCACCGGCGCGATCTTGGCGATGTTTTTCTGGACGGCGACCCAGGCAGGCTTGGGATGGGCGAGGATCGTGCCGGTCTGGTCGACGATGGCCGCATGGCCCCGCTTGCCGAAGATGACCGCCTTGCCCAACTGCAGGAAATAGTCGGTGCCGATGGCGCCGATCGCAATCCGCGACCCGGTAAGCCGCCGCGCGAAATAGATGGCCGGCCGGCCCTGCCGGTCCTTGCTGACCGGGCTCATGACCGTCCGATTGATCCCGGCCGCTTTCGTGAGTTTCCTCAGCGCGGCGAGCGGTACGCCACTGGGCAGGGACTCGTTCTTCGCGGTGACCGCCGCGATCAGGGAGCCGTTGGTCAGGCTGAGAACGCAGATGTGGCGGAAGTGCAGATTGGTCAGCAGGCGGGACGATCCCGGCAGGGACCGATCGGCGGCGAGATTGCCGGAAACCATCTCGAACACCGAGATCGCATCCCGGTGGTAGCGCGTCAGCGCGTGACTGACATGGCGGGCGACCAGCAAATGCTTGTCCGCGACCTGCGCCACCTCGTTCTCGAGGGGGCGGGTCAGCGGCCACAACGCGAAGACCGCGACCGGAACGGCCGCTATCGCGATGAAGCCAACAAGTAAAAATAGTCTCAGCCGCACAAGACGTTCTCCCTGCCCGCGCGCCTCGTTCGGCTCGTGGTCAAGGAATATTAAGGATCGAGCCTTAAACGTTGGTTAAGCCGCGCCGACCGGTCCGCGACGCCGCCGTACTGGCCCTGTTGCCCGCTTTGGGCTATCACCCCGCCATGGTTCACGCCCTTGCCAACCCGGCCCGATTCATGCGGCTGGCCAACCGGTTGTTCCCCTGGTTCGCGGGAGCGACGGTGCTGTGCCTGGCCGTCGCCGTGCCCTGGGCGCTGGTCTTCGCCCCCGCCGACTATCAGCAGGGCGAGAGCGTCCGGATCATGTATGTCCATGTGCCGTCGGCCTGGATGGCGCTGTTCGTCTATCTGGTCATGGCGGTCGCCAGCGCGTCGGCGCTGATCTGGCGGCATCCGGTCGGCGACATGGTCGCCAAGGCGGCGGCCCCGATCGGCGCGGCCTTCACCTTCCTGGCGCTGGTCACCGGGTCGCTCTGGGGCAAGCCCATGTGGGGCGCCTGGTGGGTCTGGGACGCGCGCCTGACGTCCGTGCTCGTCCTGCTGTTCTTCTATCTGGGGCACATCGCCCTGACCAACGCCTTCGACGACCCGAACCGCGGCAGCCGGGCGGCCGCGATCCTGGCCATCGTCGGGGTGGTCAACCTGCCGATCGTGAAGTTCTCGGTGGACTGGTGGAACACGCTCCACCAGCCCGCGAGCATCATCCGGATCGGCCGCGAGAAGGCGGATGTCTGGACCTACTGGTGGACCAACCAGACGCCTCAGGACGGATCGCTGACGCTCCAGCGTCCAACCATCGACCCCGCGATGCTGTGGCCACTGCTGCTGATGATCCTCGCCTTCACCTTCTACTTCCTGACGATGCTGGTCCTGCGGCTGCGCGCCGACTTCGCCGCGCGCAAGCTGCGCGCCGCGCAATTGCGGGCGGCGGACGTC
>CAMYMQ010000020.1 GCA_947259335.1 uncultured Alphaproteobacteria bacterium
CCCGCCGGCTCGATAGAAACTCCCCTGGCCCGGCGCCTGATGGATGCGGCCGGCGAATGCGCCGCCCTGATCCAGCAGGCCGAGCATGCCGGCGCGGCCCTCGACGAGACGATCAAGAACGCCCTGCACCAGGTGCGGCGCGCGGTCGCCGCCATCGAGATCGAGATGAACCGCAGCGCGAGTTCGGCCCGGCCGGCGATTCCGTCCCGGCAACCGACCCGGGCGCCCATGCGCGAACCCCAGTCCTCGCGGCCGGCTCAGGCCGCTCACCGGCCACCCGTTTCCGATCTGCCGGTCGACGACGGCAACGGGTTCGGCTCCCAGATGGTTCAGGGAACAGTCAAGTTCTTCCATGCCGACAAGGGATTCGGCTTCGTCATTCCCGACGATGGCGGCAGCGACATATACGTTCCGCTGAAGGCCCTGCGCGGCTCGGGCCTGAACACGCTGGAATCCGAACAGCGCGTGCGCGTCTCGGTGACCCGCGGCGCCAAGGGTCCGGAAGCCAAGGAAGTCGAGCCCCTGGCCGCGTGATCCCGGCCGCCCGGCGGCACCAGCCGGGCTGGCATTTTATGAATAGCTTCCCATATAGGGCGGGCTGCTTCGGCGGTCCGCCCTTTTCGCATGCGCGCGCGGCCGCTCTCGCGGCCCGACCATGCCGGCCCCGCACGTCAGGTCGGGGAGCGAACCTGACATAACCCTACATAACCTGACATATCAGGCCGGCCCCCGACCTGACGTGCGGGCCCGGAATTACCGCGACGATAACCGATGATAACCGGAGATAACCCTGGCGAGCCTGTCGGGCCGGCGCGCGCATGGCACGCTCCGGCCGGCGGCCTATTTGGAGATGCGCAGGTCCGACAGCGACGTGCCGATGGTCTCGAAGACCGCCTTCAGGGTCGAGGCGTTGGGCGCGTACTGGTAGTAGGGCGACCCGGTGCCGCTGGCGATCTTCTTGAGGGCGCTTGCCGCGTCCTGGTCGTTGAAGCCGAACTGGATCGTGTAGATCAGGATCCCCTGCTTCTTGATCTTGTCGGCGATCAGGATGGCGCGCTCGTCCATCTTCTGGGTCGAATACCAGTAGCAGCCGCCCCAGACCGATTTGTAACCGTCGCCGGTGGCCGCGCAGTTGGCCCCGTCGGTGAGCAGCACGATCGCGCGGACCAGCGGCTTGTTGGGGTCGTCGGCGGTGCCCTCGGTGAAGGGCGCGGTGTTCATCAGCACCCGCCAGGCCCAGGACAGGCCCTGGGGAATGTCGGTGTTGCCCTCGGGATTCTTGAGCTTGCCGATCGCGTTCTTGATCAGCGCCTTGCTCTGGTTGAGCGGCGTGATCCCGTGGTTGAGACACGGCGTGCAGTTCTTGCAGCTGGTCTCCTCGTCCTCGTCCTTCTTCTTGCCTTTCTTCTTGCCCTTGCCTTTTCCCTTGCCCTTGTCGTCGTCGTCGTCATCGCTCGACAGCAGCTTGATGCGCGGCTCCCAGCCCTTCCAGCCTTTGTCGTCGACATAGCCGAGATCGCCGTCGGCATCGTTGGTCGTGTCGTAGTCGTTCAGGTAGCGGGCGTAGACACAGCCCTTCCAACTCGGTCCCGGCTGATCGAGAAACAGCACCGGCGAGTTGGTGATTTCCCAGACATAGTTCTGCCAGTCGCCCGTATTGGGATTCTTGAACGACGACACGAACTTCTTCTTGGTCTTGCTCGGGATGTAGCCGGCCAGCGGACTGGCATTGGTCGTGTCGAGCATGACGTTGACGTTGCCGTTCCAGGGCACCAGCCCGATCTTCAGGTGCTCGTTCGTCTCGTCGTCGCCATACAGGATATCGACCAGCGATTTGGCGGCGTCGCGGGCGGCGTCGATCTTCTTCTTGCCGCCGTTCCAGCTGTCCATCGAGCCGGACATGTCGATCGACAGCACGACGTCCATCGCCGAATTCTGGCGCGTCACCTCGGACTCGGCCGACACCGTGACCGTGTCGAATCCGAACAGGTGCATGAAGGCGGTCGGGACAACCGCCGTGGCGCTGACCTTGATCAAGGTTCCCTGACCGGCAACCGATGTCTTCGAATAGGTCGGGCCGGTCACCGTCGCGCCGAGGAACTGAGGCGGGAAGTTGCTGTTGAAATATTTGCTGATGTCGGCGCCGTAATTGTTGGTAAAGGCGACCTTACCGCCGGCCAGGGCCGCGGCGTCGACGCTCGTCGACAGCCGCGCCTTGACCAGATAGGCCCGCGCGGCGTCCGCCGAAATGCCCAGAAATCCGGTAAGCGGCAAGGCGATGACCGCCGCGAACGTGTACAGACTGCCGCGCCGATCCTGCAGGAAGCGCTGGATAAGCGTCAGGCTGCCGCGGCGGCGGTCGGTCGATTTGTGATCATGCATCGTGCTTTGCCGGTTTGTTCGGACCCGGCGTTCCGGGCCCATCTTCCCAGTGGCGCCCCCTACCCCTATGGGCTCAATCCTAACATTCGGTTAATCGCCGCCGCTTGCCGGCCGCCCGGACTCCGCCTCTTTCGTCCGAACGCGATTGCGCCTATCACTTCACGATCGCGCCGAAGGCTCTTCCTGGGCCGGCGCGGGTCGCGGCACCGCCGGGACCGGGAACGAGCAAACTGGGATGCAGGAAAGCATGACCGAGAAACAGAAGACGGCGCTGGTGGTCAGCGCCCATTCGGCGGATTTCGTGTGGCGCTGCGGCGGCGCGATCGCGGTCTATGCCAAGCGCGGCTATCGCGTGGTGATCGTGTGCCTGTCCTATGGCGAGCGCGGCGAGTCCGGCAAGCTATGGAAGCAGGGCAACGTCACCCTCGACCAGGTCAAGGCGGCCCGCCGCGAGGAAGCCGAGCAGGCGGCGGCGATCCTCGGCGGCGAGCCGGTCTTTTTCGACCTGGGCGACTATCCGATGCGGGTCGACGACGAGGCGCTCTACCGCCTCGCCGACCTGTACCGCGAGCTGCGCCCCGAGTTCGTGCTGACGCACTCTTTGGAGGATCCCTACAACTTCGATCATCCGCTGGCCGCGCGGGTCGCCCAGGAGGCCCGCGTGATCGCCCAGGCGCACGGCCACAATCCCGGCGAGGGCGTGATCGGCGCGCCGCCGGTCTTCCTGTTCGAGCCGCATCAGCCCGAGCAGTGCAACTGGAAGCCCGAGGTCCTGTTCGACATCACCGAGGTCTTCGACATCAAGCAGAAGGCCTTCGAGGCCATGGCGGCGCAGGAGCACCTCTGGGAATATTACACCCGGGTCGCCCTCCAGCGCGGCGTCCAGGCCAAGCGCAACTCGGGCCGCGACATCAAGTATGCCGAAGGCTATCAGCGGGTGTTCCCGTTCGTGTCGGACACGCTGATATGAGCGGGATCGTCGTCCGGAACATTCCCCGCGCCGACCCGGAAACCATCGCCGCGCTGGGCAAGCAGGGCGTCGCGACGGTCCATGAGGCCCAGGGCCGCAAGGGCCTGCTGGCCCCCTACATGCGGCCGATCTATCCGCGCGCCGCGGCGGCCGGCTCGGCGGTGACCGTGCTCGCCCCGCCGGGCGACAACTGGATGATCCACGTCGCGGTCGAGATGTGCCAGCCGGGCGATATCCTGGTGGTCGCGACCATGACGCCGTCGACCGACGGCTATTTCGGCGAGCTGCTGGCGACCTCGCTCCAGGCCCGCGGCGTGGTCGGCCTGGTGATCGACGCCGGCTGCCGCGATGTCGCCTCGCTCCAGGAGATCGGCTTTCCCGTCTGGTCCAAGGCGGTCTTCGCCCAGGGCACGGTCAAGGAGACCCTGGGCAGCGTCAACACCCAGGTCGTCTGCGCCAGCGCGGCGATCGAGCCGGGCGACGTGATCGTGGCCGACGACGACGGCGTGGTCGTGGTCCGGCGCGAGGACGCCCCGGCCGTGGTCGAGGCGGGGCTCAAGCGCGAGGCCCGCGAGGCCGAGAACCGGAAGCGGTTCAAGGCCGGCGAGCTCGGTCTCGACATATACGGCATGCGCGAGAAGCTGGCCGCCAAGGGGCTCAAATATGTCGAGGACGCCGCGGCGTTGAAGAAAGGCTAGCGGCCGCTCGCCGCTTCCCCGCTTCCGGCCGGCGGGTCAGTCGATGACCCGCAGCGTCCAGTCGGGAAACAGCGAGAGCTGCTCGAAGCCGGTTTCCGTGATCGCGACCTGCTCCTCGGGATTGACCAGCCCGTCGACGCTTTCGATCTTGGGTTCGGGAGTGAGCGTCATGCCGACTTCGAGGACCCGGTCGTCATAGGCGTTCATCGACGGCGGCTCGTTCTCCAGGCCGATGCCGTGGCCGATCCGCTTGGCCGGATGGTCGGAATAGTTGCGCCACTCGGGGTGACGGGCGAGCAAGGACTGGGAATATTCGAACAACTCGGCCAGCGCCGCCCCCGGCTTTAGGCGGTCCATCAGCGAGAACAGGATTTCCCACATGCCGTCATGCTCGGCGCGCTGCCGGTCGCTCGGCGGGCCGAACACGGCGCGCCGTGTGAAGTCCATCCGATAGCCCTTGAAGGCCGCGCCGCCGTCGAGATAGAGCACGTCGCCCTTCTGGAAGGTCCCGCCCGGACCGGTCGCGCCCAGCACCGTCGGCGCGGGACTGTCGAGGTCGCCGCCGTTTTCCCAGTAGTAGGTCACGACCCGCTGCTGGATCTCGCGGGCGGCGATGCCGGGCTCCAGTTCCGACAGGACCCGCGCGAAGGCGTTGCCGCCGATCTCGCAGGCCTTGCGCTCGCAGTCGATCTCCCAGGGCGACTTGATCATCCGGCAGCCCCAGACCACGGGCCCGGAGTCGACGAACCGAAGCCCGGGCAGGGCCCCGCGGATGAACAGGAAGTCGTTGTGCGGCAGGCCGAGGCAGGTCTCCGCGCCGAGCTCGATCCCGACGGTCGCCGAAGACAGGCCCCGGTCGGTCAGCGCCTCGACCAGTCCCCAGTCGGTAGCCGGCTCGGTCGAATAGGGCACCTCCGGATAGATGCGGGTATCGGCGATCCACGACGGGTAGCCGCGGTTGGAGACGCGCGCGAAGGTCTCGGGTCCGGACCAGGAGATCAGGACCGGCTCGCCGCTCGCCGGCAGCACGAAGGCGCTCGGCCGGCCGGTGAATCGGGCGGGCATCTTCTGTCCGGTGAAATAGAAGAAGGTGACGGGATCGGTCACCACCAGGCCGTCCATGCCCTGCCCGGCCATGTGGCGTCGGGCGGCCGCAACCCGGTTCGCATATTCCTCGAGCGGCGCGGGCAGGATCGCGGCAGCCGGCCCGGTCATGCCTGCGCTCCGGACGCGGGAACGACAATGGTCGACCAGCCGAAGGGATCGTTCGAGCGGCCGTACTGGATGTCGGTCAGCGCCTTGCGCAGGCCCTCGGCGAGGCCCTGCTCCGGCGCGGCGGGCAGATCGTGGTCTCGTCCGCGATAGGCGATCCGGCCAATGGGCGACACCACCGCCGCGGTCCCGGCGGCGAACACCTCGCTGATGCCCCCCGAATCGATGCCGTCGATCAGTTCGTCGATCTCGATGAGCCTTTCCTCGACGCCCATGCCCCAGTGGCGCAGCAGGGCCAGGATGCTGTCCCGCGTGATCCCCGGCAGGATGTTGCCATTGAGCGGCGGGGTGACGATGACCCCGTCAATGACGGCGAACAGATTCATCAGGCCGGCTTCCTCGACATAACGATGCTCCGCGCCGTCGAGCCAGATGACCTGATCGTAGCCCTGCTCCCGGGCCTGGCGGGAGGCGCGGAGGCTGAGGGTATAGTTGGCGGAGGCCTTGGCCGCGCCCATGCCGCTGCCGGGTGCGACTCGCGCCAGCGACTCCTCGACGATCAGCGACAGGCCCTTTGAGTCCGGCGCGAAATACGAGCCGACCGGCGACCCCAGCACGACGAACAGGAACCGCTCCGACGGCCGGACGTCGAGATGAGGCTCGACACTGAACACGATCGGCCGCAGATAGAGGGCGTGGTCGGGCAGGTCCGGCACCCAGTCGGCGTCGACCGACAGATAAGCCGCCAACGCGGCCTCGAAGCCACCGTCGGGCAGCGGCGGGATCGCGAGAAAATCGCAGGATTCCTGCATCCGCCGGGCGTTCAGGTCGGGCCGGAACAGGCGGACGGCGCCGTCGCGGTCGCGGTAGGCCTTCAATCCTTCGAACAGGCTCTGGCTGTAGTGGAAGGTCATCACCCCGGGCTCCAGCGACAGCGGCCCGTAAGGCACGATGGCCGGGTCGCCCCACGCCCCGTCGTCGAAGGTAAGGGTAAGCATGTGGTCGGCGAAGACCGAGCCGAACGGCAGGCCGGCGAAGTCGACCGACGGCAGCCGGCTCTCGGCTACCCGCTCCACCCGGACGGGGCCGAGCACGCCGCCATCCACCTCCGCCTCCGGGGCGCCGCTTGTCGTTGGATCGTTCATGCTGGCTTCTGGCTCCTGGTCAAAGTCGACGTCACAAGAGGGGCACCTCGGTGCCGACCCCCGCCGCCCGCGCCCGGCGGTAGACTTCCCAGCCGACCGACACGTCGACGCTGGCGATGCCCGTCGGGATGGCGAGGATTCGTTCCTCCGGCGTCCGGCGTCCCGCCGCCGGATCGCAGATCAACTCGCCGAACCCGGTGATCGAGTGCGGTAGCGTCGCGGTCGGGCGTACGGAGTCGATCAGGGCCTTCAACCGGCCGACCCCGTCGGTCGCCAGGCGATCGAAGGTCTTCATCGCGTCGTCGTCCCAGGTGCCCATCACGTCATAGGCGATCACGAGGCACCCCGGCTTCAGCCACCCGGCCTTGCCCGGCTGCTCGGCCGTCTGGGGAATCGCGGAGATGACGATGTCGCTGCCGCGAATCGCCTCCTCGATGGTGCCGACCGGCGTCACCAACCACGGCCCCGTCTGTCGCAGCCCGTCGCAATAGCGGGTGCGCGAGGCCTCGGTCCGCGACGTCACGACGATCTCTTCCAGGGTCGGCGCCATGTCCGCGAGGGTCGGGACGGTCCACGCCGGCAGCCCGCCGCAACCGACCAGGCCGAGCCGGCGCGG
>CAMYMQ010000021.1 GCA_947259335.1 uncultured Alphaproteobacteria bacterium
CCGGACGGCCGACAGGCCGTTCCGGGGCCAGGGCGGCGTCCCGCCGTCAGCGGTTTCGGGGCCCCAGTCGCTGCGCCGCCGCCCGCCGCTCGGCCTCTTCCACGTCGCCCTCCGGAGGCAGACCCATCGTCTGCAGCCGGTCAGGACATTCCTCGATCACCTTGTCGCGCTCGGCGTCGGTGAATTTCAGCCAGTTCTGAATTTCCTGGCCGGTACGCCCGCAGCCCAGGCACCAGCCCGTCCCGAAGTCGAGCTGGCAGACCTTGTTGCAGGGCGAGCGGATCATCGCGCCGTCTCGCGGCGGCGCAGCAGGCGGCGCTGGCGCCGGTAGTAGCGGATCGCCAGGGCGGCAACCGCCCAGACCAAAAGGCCGGCGAACCCGATCCACATCCACTGGTCGGGATTGAGATGGGTGGCCTGTTGCTGGCCGCTGCCGCCCGACGACTGGATGATGTTGAAGGCGGCGTGAAGCAGGAAGGGCAGGCCGATCAGGGCGATCCAGGCGCCCGGCGTGCCGCGCCGCGCCCCGTGGATGCGCCAGGCGATCAGGCCGATGAGAAAGCCCGCCGTGGCGTGGAGCGGCACCGTCGCGCCGGCCCGGGCGATGGCGATGTCCCAGACGATCTGGCCGCCGTTCTGCGCGGTCGCGCCGAGGTTGAACAGGAGGTTCTCGACGCCGGCGAACGCCAGGGCCGCGACCGCGCCGCACCCGGCACCAATGCCGATGTCGCGTTTGACCGGCCGCCGGAAGATGCCGAAACAGGCATACCAGGCGCCGCCCTTCACCGCTTCCTCGATCAGCGCCACGCCGGCGAGCAGCGTCGCGAGGGGCAGCCCCGAGGTCACCATGGTCCGGCGGACGACTCCCAACAGCGGCAACTGGAGCAGGAGGGCGAGCGCCGTGGCCGCGATGCCGAAGCCGAAGGCGGTCCAGAAGATGCCGGGGTGTCGGCGCCGGAACAAGAGGCCCCAGGCCGCGGTCAGCAGGAGGGCGACCGGCAGCAGCGAAACCAGGATGGCGAGCGCATACTCCACCGGCGCCGGCGGCTAGCCGCCGTAGAGTCCGGCGTTGCGGGCGCGCAGGCGGATCAGCGCGGCGACGGTGTCGATGGTCGGGGAGTCGATCCGCGCCAGCTGGCCCAGTTCCTGGACGACCGTCACCAGCGCGTCGATCTCCAGCGGGCGGCCCGCCTCCAGGTCCTGGAGCATCGAGGTCCGGTGCGCGCCGATGGCGCGGGCACCCTCGATCCGCTTGTCGACATCGATGGCGAAGCGGACCCCGATGGCCTCGCCGATCGCCTGGGCCTCGACCATCATGGCGCGGGCGACGGCGCGCACGCCGGGATCCTCGGCCATCTGCTGCAAGGTTCCGTGGGTCAGCGCGCTGATCGGGTTGAAGCAGAGGTTGCCCCACAGCTTGACCCAGATCTCGTTGCGGATGTTCGGGCGCACCGGGGCGGTGAAACCGGCCCCGCGCATCGCCTCGGCGAGCGCGTTGACCCGGTCGGACTTCGAGCCGTCGGGCTCGCCCAGGGTGAAGCGGTCGTCGGAGATGTGGCGGATCACGCCGGGCTCGATGGCTTCGGCCGCCGGGTAGACGACGCAGCCGATGGCGCGCTCCGGCCCCAGCGTCTTCCACTGGATGCCGCCGGGGTCGACCGTCTCCAGGATCTGGCCGTCATGGTCGCCGCCCTGCTTGTAGAAATACCACCAGGGCACGCCGTTGGTCGCCGTGACCACCGCCGTGTCCGGCCCCAGCATCGGCACCATGGACTCGGCGATGACGGGAGAGGCGTTGGCCTTCACCGCGACGATCACATAGTCCTGGGGTCCCGCCTCGGCCGGGTCGTCGGTCGCCGCCGGCCGCGCCGTGCGGGTCTCGCCGTCGATCTGGAGGATCAGGCCGTTCTCGCGGATCGCCGCCAGCGTCTGGCGCCGGGCGATCATGGTGACGTCGCAGCCGGCGAGGCTCAGCTCGCAGCCGAGGTAGCCGCCGATGGCCCCGGCGCCGTAGATCGCGATCTTCATGGCGTTGCGTCCCTTACGCGCCGAGCACGTCGGCGAGCTTCTCGTGCAGGCCGATGCGCTGCAGCTTGCCGGTCGCGCCCTTGGGGATCTCCTCGACGAAGACCACCTTGCGCGGCACCTTGAAGTCGGCGACCCGCGAGGCCACGAAGTCGCGCAGGTCGCGTTCATTGGCGGTCTGCCCCTCCTTGAGCACGATCGCGGCGGCGACTTCCTCCCCCAGCTTGTCGTGGGGCAGGGCGAAGGTCACGGCCTGGTCGACGGCGGGGTGGTCGAGCAGGATCTCGTCGATCTCGCGGGGCGAGATCTTCTCGCCGCCTCGGTTGATGATCTCCTTGATCCGGCCGGTGATGAACAGATAGCCCTCGTCGTCCAGCCGGCCCTGGTCGCCGGTGTGGAACCAGCCGCCGGCGAAGGCTTCGGCGTTGGCCGACGGGTTGGCCTCGTAGCCGGGGGTCACGTTGGGCCCCTTGATGCAGATCTCGCCAATGGCGCCCGCGGGCACCGGTTCGTTTTTTTCGTTCAGGACCGAAACGTCCGGCCCCGCGGCAATGCCGACCGACCCGGGCTTGCGCGCGGCGGGCGGCAGCGGGTTGGATGCCATCTGGTGGGCGGCTTCCGTCATGCCGTAGGACTCGACCACCGGGCAGCCGAAGGTCTCCTCCAGCGAGGCCATCACCTGCGGCGGCAGCGACGACGAGGAGGAGCGGATCAGGCGCAGCGGGTTGGCCTCGATGACCGCCTTGTTGCGGCCGGCACGCGACAGGATCGCCTGGTGCATGGTCGGCACCGCGCTGTACCAGGTCGGCTTGGCCTCATCCATCCAGGCGAAGAAGCGCAGGGCGTTGAAGCCGGGCGAGGCGAACACGCAGGCGCCGGCGTTGAAGCTCGACAGCAGCGCCCCGATCAGGCCGTGGATGTGGAACAGCGGCATGACGTTCAGGCAGCGGTCGTCCGCCGTCAGCTGCAGCGTCGTCGCGATGTTGTGCGCCGACGTGCAGATGTTGGTCTGGGTCAGCGGCACGATCTTGGGCCGCGACGTTGTCCCCGACGTGTGCAGGACGAGCGCGACGTCGTCCGGCTCCGCGAAGACGGGCGCACCCGCTCCGGCGTCCGTATCGCCGCCCAGGGTGAACCGTCCCGCGCCCTTGTCCGGCTGCGGCGTCAGCGTGACGATGGGCACGCCCAGCTTATCGGCCACCGCGATCGCGGGCGTGTCGACGCCCTCGGCCACGACCAGCGCCTTGGCGCCCAGGTCGTTCAGGTAGAATTCGAACTCCTCGGCGCGATAGGCCGGGTTGAGCGGGGCCGTCGTCGCCCCCGCGCCGATGGCGACGAAGGACAGCGCCATCTCCGGCCCGTTGGGCAGCACGATGGCGACCCGGTCGTTGCGGCCGATGCCGCGCGCGTTCAGCGCGGCCACGGTTTCGGCCACCTGCTCGCGCAGGCCGGCATAGTCCAGGGTCGGCTGGCCCTCGGCCAGCAGCGCCGGCGCGGCATCGGCGCCGCTCGCCAGCAGGTCCCGCAGGGTCGCGGATACGGTCATGGTCACTCCCGGTTTGTAAGGTGCGGCGCGCAGCATATAGCGGCCCGCCCGTCCAAGCCAATGACGAGGCCGGGACGCACCGTTGCCGGGGCGTCGGCGTATTTCGGCAGCCAGTCTACGGCACCGTTCTCGTGCTGCCGTCATCCACGGTTCGCCTTCGAAGTGCCGAATGAGGGCCCGGGCGGCAAGGACGATCAAGGCGGACTCGGCGGCCAGCAACGCAGCCCAGCCCGCATGACTGGCGGATAGGGGCTCGTACCAAATTCCCGCATAGCCAAGAACTTGAACCAAGGAAACGATCGCTAGAATCGCAATGGTATGCCCGACAACGGGGAGCCAAGCTCTTGCTCTCCAGTCGCCACGCAACAATGCACTTCCCAATCCGCCTCCGAGGACCAAGCCTGAAACCGCGAAACACAGGACTAGAGTGGTGTTCCACCAGACGCTTGTGAACCCGACAAGTCCGCGTTCCGCGGCCGGGATGCTGATCGCCAACTGAGGGATCGCTGCCATCGACGCGGCGACGACGGCGGCGCAGCCGATGGCGACTCCGGGTCTGCGGTCGACCTCCGATCTCATCCGGCGGGCGGCCAAGACCCAGCCAGCCGTCATGCCCAGGGCCATCAAGACCGGCCAGGCAATCAGGTAGATGAGATTGCCGACAACATCGATCGGTGGAGGGAGAAAGATGAATGGCGGCGGATCTACCAGCGACTTCTTCAAGGCAACGGCTGGGATATGCACCGTCGAAGCCAACAGGCCGAAGCCGATTGCGCGATAGAAAGTACCGGCATCCCGCCGCCGGAACAGGTATATCCAGACCAGCCAAAGGGCCAAGGCAGGCGGCATTGTCGCCGCAAGAATCGCGACCCAATAGATCATTCGGTCACCTTGGGACGGCGGCGACAGCGCCGCAACACCGCGGTATCGGCAAAGGGCATGCCGGCGGACTTGCTGTTTGGATGGGCGCCGCGCAAATTCGGGTCGGCGACTGGACAGAATGGAAAACGCAATGGGTGCCGTAAACGACCTCGAACCCTACTGGATGCCGTTCACGGCCAATCGGCAGTTCAAGGCCAGCCCGCGGATGCTGGTCGGCGCCGACGGCATGTATTACCGCACCGCCGACGGGCGCGAGATCCTGGACGGGACGGCGGGCCTGTGGTCGGTCAACGCCGGCCACAACCGGCCCCAGATCGCCGAGGCGATCGGGCGGCAGGCCGCGGCACTCGACTATGCGCCCTCCTTCCAGATGGGCCACCCGCTGGCCTTCGAGGCCGCCGGGCGGCTGACCGCGCTGGCGCCCGAGGGCATGGACCATGCGTTCTTCGTAAACTCGGGGTCGGAGGCCTGCGACACCGCGCTCAAGATCGCGCTGGCCTTTCACCACGCCAACGGCGAGCCCCAGCGGCGCGTGCTGATCGGGCGCGAGCGCGGCTATCACGGGGTCGGCTTCGGCGGCATCTCGGTCGGCGGCATCACCAACAACCGCCGGAAGTTCGCGCTGCTGCCCCATGTCGACCACCTGCCGCACACCCACGATCCGGCGCGCAACGCCTGGTCGCGCGGCCAGCCGGAGCATGGCGCCGAATTCGCCGACGCGCTCGAAGACCTCGTCGCCCTCCACGGCGCCGACACCATCGCCGCCGTGATCGTCGAGCCGATGGCGGGATCGACCGGCGTCCTGGTCCCGCCCAAGGGTTATCTGGAGCGGCTGCGGGCCCTGTGCGACAGGCACGGCCTGCTGCTGATCTTCGACGAGGTCATCACCGGCTTCGGCCGGCTGGGGTCGATGTTCGCGGCGGATCATTTCGGCGTGACGCCCGACATCATGACCCTCGCCAAGGGCCTGACCAATTCGACCGTGCCAATGGGGGCGGTGCTCGTCAGGGGTGAAATTTACGATTCCTTCATGACAGGTCCCGAACAGGCGATCGAGCTGTTCCACGGCTATACCTATTCCGGGCACCCGGTGGCCTGCGCCGCCGCGCTGGCGACCCTCGACATCCATCGGGACGAGGACCTGGCGGGCCGGGCGGCGGGTCTTGCCGGGGATTGGGAAGCGGCGGTCCACGCCCTGCGCGGGACCCGGCACGTGATCGATTTGCGCACGATCGGCCTCGTCGCCGGCATCGAACTGGAGCCGCGGACGGGCGCGCCCGGCGCTCGCGCCTACGAGACCTTCGTGCGCTGCTTCGAGGCCGGGCTGCTGGTTCGTGTTACGGGAGACATTGTCGCACTCTCACCACCATTGATCGTCGAGCGCGGCCAGATCGACCGCATGATCCAGACGCTCAGGGATGTCCTGACAGCCGTCGATTGAGACGCGTTGCCGCGGATCGAAATCGCCCCCCGGACCGGGCCCAGGATTAGGGTTTGGTTAATCTTCTCGCGATAGTGTCGGCACGCTCAACTAGGTTAACACCGGCTGACGACGTTCAGTTGCAGGGGGCTCAGTGTGAAATCGGCACTCGCCGAAAAGTTTACGGATCAGGAGGATCTCAAGCGTGTCCAGGCGGCGGTCGACGCCTCCGGCGACGTCGCTTACCTGTGGGATTTGCAGAACGATGCCGTCATCTGGTCCGGCGCGAGTGATATGCTCGACCCCATCACCGGCGGCCTCAAGACCACGCAGGGCCGCGATTTCCTGCGCCACATCGTCCCCGAGGATCTGATCCAGCGCCGCCGGGCGCTCAGCGCCCACAAGGTTACCGGCGAACCCTTCGACTGCGAGTACCGGATCTCCGGTGGGAACGGCGACACCATCTGGATCAACGAGCGCGGCGCGGCGATCGAAATCGTCGACGGCAAGCCGATCCGGCTGGCCGGCACCCTGCGCGTCGTCACCCAGCGCAAGGAGAGCGAGGCGCGCCTCAAGTACGAGGTCCGGCACGACAAGCTTACCGGCCTGTACAACCGGCTGCGGCTGGCCGAGTCGCTGGACGACGTCCTGCAGTTCAACCAGCGCTATTCCCGCATGGGCGCCTTCTTCGTCATCGGCATCGACCATCTGTCACTGATCAACAACGCCTTCGGTCACGAGGCCGGCGACGCCGTGCTCGTCGACCTGTCGCACCGGCTCGACACCCGCCCGCCCATCGGCGACGCCGTTGGCCGTGTCGGGGGCGACTGTTTCGGGATCATCGTCGCCGACTGCTCGGTCCAGCGGGTCGAGGAAATCGGCCATTCCATTCTCGAGGAAATGCGCGCGACCCCCGTCGACACCCCGAGCGGCCCGGTCTTCGTCACCGCGTCGATCGGCTGCGCCACCTTCGGCGAAGCGGGCGAAACCGCGCATGACATCATGGCCAAGGCCGACATCGCCCTGCGCGAAGCCAAGCTGTCGGGCCGCAACACCTTCCTGCGCTACCAGACCACCGACGTGCTGCGCGCCGGCCAGAAGGAAAACATCGCGATTGCGGAACGGGTGCTCAACGCCCTCAAGAGCGATCGCCTGGTGCTTGCCTACCAGCCGATCGTCGAAACCCAGACCGGACGGGTCGTCCACTACGAATGCCTGTTGCGAATGATCGGCGAAGGCGGCGAGATCATCGCGGCCGGCGCCTTCGTGCCCATCATCGAAGAGTTGGGCATGGTCCGCCAGGTCGATCAGAGGGTTCTCGAGCTGGCCGCCCAGGCCCTGATGGAAGACGACGAGATCAATCTGGCGGTCAACGTCTCGGCAGTGACCGCCGGCGACCGCGCCTGGCAGCAGCGGCTGGTCGAACTGGTCCACAAGCGCCCAGATATTGCCACCCGTTTGACCATCGAGATCACCGAGACCGTCGCCCTGCGCGACATCGACGAATCGGCCCGCTTCGTGGATGCGCTGCGCGAACTCGGTTGCAGCGTGGCGCTGGACGATTTCGGCGCCGGCAACACCAGCTTCCGCAACCTGCGCGCCCTTCAGGTCGATATCGTGAAGATCGACGGCTGCTTCGTCCGCGACATCGCGGCCAGTCCCGACAACCAGCTTTTCCTGCGGTCCCTGGTCGACCTGGCCCGCGGCTTCGGTCTCAAGACCGTGGCGGAGTGCGTGGAGACGGGCGACGACGTCCGGGTGCTGCGCGAACACGGGGTCGACTACCTCCAGGGCTACTATTTCGGGCGCCCGGAAATCGGCAAGCCGTCGCTCCATACGTCGAAGATCACGTTGCCGGAGCCGGCCCAGGACAGCGCGCCGGCCCCGAAGCCGTACGAGGGCAACAACAAGGTCCGGCAGGCGTCCTCCGAGCCGGAGCGGGCCACGCCCGCGAAGCCGATTGCCGCCAACAGCTCCGTCAAGCTCGTCGACGCGGACGGAGGCCGGCGCAGGCCGCCTCCGGTTCAGAGCGTCGTGTAAGCTGGCGCGGTGCCCGCCAACGGGCGCCGGAACCGCCTAAGCGTCCTTGTCCGACTTTGATGTGCGGGTCAGCGCCTCGACCTGCTGTTGCAGCACGTCGATCTTTTTCTGGAGGTCCGACAGGGGATCGGCGTTCGTCGCTGGACTTTCCGGCGCATGGTTGCCGTTCGACGGCGTCTCGGCGGCCTTCGGCCCGCCGTTTCCGGGGGCCGCCTGGAACGGGTTGAGCATCGACAGGGTCTGCTCGAACAGGGCCATGTTCTTCTTGTTCATGTCCTCGATCGAGCCGAACGGGAACATGCCGTCGAAGGCGCGCGACAGATACCCCCGCATCTGCTCCTGGTTCTCGGCGAAGCTGTCCATGCTCTGCTCGAGATACTTGGGCACCAGCCCCTGGAGCGAATCGCCATAAAAGCCGATGAGCTGGCGCAGGAAGCTGACGGGCAGAAGGTTCTGTCCCTTCGACTCTTCCTCGACGATTATTTGCGTAAGCACGGATCGGGTGATGTCCTCGCCCGACTTGGCGTCATAGACGACGAAGTCGGCATGTTCCTTCACCATCAGGCAAAGGTCGTCGAGGGTGACATAGCTGCTGGTCGCCGTGTTGTAGAGACGGCGGTTCGCATACTTCTTTATGACGATGGGGTCATCGCCACGGGTGCGATCGCTGGCCATGACGTGTTCTCCCAGTCATCGCAGTGTAACCACATGAATTGATCGGAAATTTTTGCGCTGCGCAATATGTTTTTGCTTATGCGTACAAATCGGGAAGGTCTCGCTGCACCGCAAACCGCAGGTGGCGATACCTGTCGTCCTGCGGTATGGTCGGGACATGGCGGACCCCCCGGATCTCGACGCGCTGGCCAGGCGCTACCTGGATTTCTGGCAGGAACAGGCGGCCGCCATGACCGCCAATCCGGCGCTGGCCGATCTCGTGTCGAAGCTGTTCGGCGCACTCGGTCCCGGCGCGGCGGCGGCCGGATTTGCGAGCCCATCGACGGATCACCATGAGCAGTCGAAAGCAGACCAGGAGCGAGGCGGAGCAGCAGGACCGGCCGGGTCATCCGCCCCGGACGGGTCCGCGTCCGCTGCCGCTGCACCTGTGGCTGACGATGACCGGCTTGATGAGCTCCTGCGCCGCCTTGCCGACCTTGAGGAGCGCTTCGCCGCTCTGGAAGCTGGCCGGGCTAAGCCTCGATCCTGAACTCGAGGCCGCGATCGTCGCGGCCGACCCCGCCGCCCTGCAGGAAGCGACCGTCCGGGCCGCCCGCGGCCGGATGGATGCTTTCCTGAGGGGGGTGCGCGCCTACCACGCCCATCCCTACCGGCGCGAGGCGACGACGGCGCCGGTGCTCTGGTCCGACGGCTCGACCCGGGTCCACGACGTCGGCGCCGCGGGCGGTGCCGTGGGTGGAGACAGCCCGGCGGTCCTGCTGGTGCCCTCCCTGGTGAACCGCGCCCAGATCCTCGATTTGATGCCCGACTGCAGCCTCGCGCGCTACCTGGCCCGTTCCGGGACTCGGCCCTTCCTGCTCGACTGGAACGCGCCGGGCGCCGCCGAGCGGGCGTTCGGCCTGGCGGACTACGTCGCGCGGCTCGAAGGGGCGATCGACCGGATCGCTTCGGAAACCGGAGGACCCGTCGCGGTGGCCGGCTACTGCATGGGCGGCCTGCTGGCGCTGGCGGCGGCGCTGGGCCGGCCCGAGACGGTTTCGGGTCTCGCGCTGCTGGCGACGCCCTGGGACTTTCATGCCGATCAGCCGGAGCGGGCCAAGGCGACCGCCGCCGTGGTCGCGCCCTGGATGCCGATGTTCGAGCGCGACGGCATGCCGGTCGACGTTATCCAGGCCCTGTTCACGGCGCTCGACCCCTTCCTGGCGAGCCGCAAGTTCATCGCCTTCGCGGACCTGGACCCCGACAGCGCCGAGGCGCGGCGCTTCGTGGCGCTGGAGGACTGGCTGAACGACGGAGTGCCCCTGGCCGGCCGGGTCGCCCGCGAGACCATCCTCGGCTGGTACGGCGCGAACGAGCCGGGAGAGTCTCGCTGGGCCCCCGGTGGCCGGCAGATTCGTCCCGAAGCGTTCGATCGCCCGGCGCTGGTCGTCGTGCCCGACACCGACCGGATCGTGCCCCCGGCGTCGGCGTTGGCGCTGGGCCGCCTGTTGCCGAATGCGGAGCTGCGTCTCGCGCGGACCGGCCACATCGGCATGATCGTCGGCAGCCGGGCCGAGCGCGAGGTCTGGAAGCCCTTGGCCGACTGGGCCCGGGCCCTGTAAGGCGGCGCGGGGACCGCGGCGCTTGCCGCCTTGTGCGGTGCAGCATATATCTTCCTCATACGGATCGCCGGTTCGGCCGGCCGTTTCTGTGCCCCGCAAGGCCAAACACGGAGAATACCAATGACCGATGTCGTAATCGCAAGCGCTGCCCGCACGCCGATTGGCGCGTTCAACGGCTCGCTCGCCTCGATGGCCGCGACCGGCCTGGGTGAGACCGCCATTCGCGCCGCGCTGGAGCGGGCGGGCGTCGACGCGGGGGAGGTCGACGAGGTCATCCTGGGGCAGGTCCTGACCGCCGGTATCGGCCAGAACGGCGCGCGCCAGGCCGCGATCGCCGCGGGCATTCCGAAGGAAAAGACCGCCTATCTGGTGAACCAGGTCTGCGGCTCCGGCCTGCGGACCGTCGCGCTGGCATCCCAGGCCATCCAGGTCGGCGACAGCGCCATCGTCGTTGCCGGCGGCCAGGAAAGCATGAGCCAGTCGCCCCATTGCGTCCATATGCGCAGCGGCACCAAGATGGGCGATACCCAGCTCGTCGACACGATGATCAAGGACGGCCTGTGGGACGCCTTCAACGGCTACCACATGGGCATCACCGCCGAGAACGTCGCCGAGACGTGGCAGATCACCCGCGAGCAGCAGGACGAATTCGCGCTCGCCTCGCAGCACAAGGCCGAGGCCGCCCAGAAGGCGGGCCGTTTCGCCGACGAGATCGTGCCCGTGACCATCAAGGGCCGCAAGGGCGAGACGGTCGTCGATGCCGACGAATATCCGCGCCACGGCGCCGACATCGAGACGCTGGCCCGGCTGCGCCCGTCGTTCCGCAAGGACGGCACGGTGACCGCCGGCAACGCCTCGGGCATCAATGACGGCGCCGCCGCGCTCGTGCTGATGACCGCGGACGAGGCCTCCAAGCGGGGGATCACGCCGCTGGGGCGGATCGCTTCCTGGGCGACCGCCGGCGTCGATCCGGCCGTGATGGGCTCGGGCCCGATCCCAGCCAGCCGCAAGGCGCTGGAAAAGGCCGGCTGGTCGGTCGCCGACCTCGACCTGATCGAGGCCAACGAGGCCTTCGCCGCCCAGTCCTGTGCCGTTGCCAAGGATCTCGGCCTGGACCCCGCGAAGATCAACGTCAATGGCGGCGCCATCGCGCTGGGCCACCCCATCGGCGCTTCCGGTGCCCGGGTGCTGACCACGCTCCTCTACGAGATGGGCAAGCGCGACGCCAAGAAGGGCCTCGCCACCCTGTGCATCGGCGGCGGCATGGGTATCGCCATGTGCGTCGAGCGCTAAAATACCCTCGCGGCCGCCGACCGGCGGTTGTGCCGACCGCCGCCCACCGACATAATCGGACATGCACATGTTGTGCGTTGCAATAATAATTGTGCAGCGCACAAATCTTGGTTAACGTGACATCGCCGCCGCTGGGGCGGCGAACACGGTGTGCATGAAGGGGAGGACGACCATGGCACGCGTCGCTCTGGTCACCGGCGGAACCCGCGGCATCGGAAAGGCGATTTCGGTCGCCCTCCGGGATGCGAGCTATTCGGTGGCGGCGAACTACGGCGGCAACGACGAAGCCGCGAAGCAGTTCTACGACGAGACCGGTATTCGGGCCTTCAAGTTCGACGTGGGCGACTTCGACGCGGTCCAGGCGGGGGTCGCCGGGATCGAGAGCGACCTCGGGCCGGTCGAGGTGCTGGTCAACAATGCCGGCATTACCCGCGACGGCACGCTCCACCGCATGTCCTACGAGGATTGGGACGCGGTGATCCGGACCAACCTGACCTCGTGTTTCAACACCTGCCGCGCGGTGATCGACGGCATGCGCTCGCGCAAATACGGGCGGATCGTCAACATCGGCTCGATCAACGGCCAGGCGGGCCAGTACGGCCAGGTCAACTACGCCGCCGCCAAGTCGGGCATCCACGGCTTCACCAAGGCGCTGGCCCAGGAAGGCGCCAGCCACGGCATCACGGTCAACGCCATCGCCCCTGGCTATGTCGACACCGACATGGTCCGCGCGGTGCCGCCCAACGTGCTGGAGAAGATCGTCGCGCGCATCCCGGTCGGCCGGCTGGGACATGCCGAGGACATCGCCCGCGGCGTGCTGTTCCTGGTCTCCGAAGAGGGCAGCTTCATGACCGGGTCGACCATGTCGATCAACGGCGGCCAGCACATGTACTAAGGCTGGCGGGCCGGTCCGATCGCTTCTTGACTTGGCGAATCGATCGAAGCGACTGTCCGCGTCGGGAAATAGGAGTCGGGGCCCGGTCTCGGGGGCAGACCGCGCCGGAGCCGCTTCGGCATTCGACCGACAAGGGTCGAGGGGGAGACTAATTTTGGCATCGCTCGAAAGGTCCCTGGACAGGCTCGCCGGACTTTCCCCCAACGAGGTCGTGCCGACTTCTGCCATTCACGATGGCGAACCCTGCGTCCGGCTTGTGCTGACGCCGACAGCCCGGACGCCCGACGGGCCGAATTTCGCCCGTATCGAGGGCGCTTCCTTCGGCAACGGCAGCATCGAGGTGGAACTCGCCGGGAGGCCGCTCCCCGATGCGCCGGACTACGCGCGCGGCTTCGTCGGCATCGCCTTCCGCATCGCCGACGATCTGTCGCGCTTCGAGTGCATCTATCTCCGCCCGACCAACGGGCGGGCGGACGACCAGCTCCGGCGCAACCGCTCGGTCCAGTATTTCTCCTACCCGGATTACAAGTTCGATCGTTTGCGCGAGGAGGCGCCCGGCGCGTACGAGAGCTATGTTGACCTCGTTACCGGTGCATGGACCCGGGTTCGGCTGGAGGTCGAAGGCGAAAGGGCGCGTCTGTTCGTCCACGATGCCGAGCAGCCGATCCTGATCGTCAACGATCTCAAACACGGCGCCGGGATGCGGGGCGGCGTGGGTCTCTACATCGACATCGGAACCGAAGCGTTCTTCCGCAACCTGAGGATCACCGAGCGCTAGGCTCCCGCAGGGTGGCTGCTCGGCACTGCATGGACCGCTCCTATCCCCACAATCCGATCGTCGGCGTCGGCGTTGTCGTCTGGAAGGACGGCCAGGTCCTGCTGATCCGGCGCGGCAAGGCGCCGATGATGGGCCGATGGAGCCTGCCCGGCGGCCGCCAGGAGCTCGGCGAGACGACGCGGGAAACCGCCGTCCGCGAGGTCGCGGAGGAAACCGGGCTCGACATCGCGCTCGGCCCGCTGCTCGACGTCGTCGACACCGTCCGGCGCGACGACGAGGGCCGGATTGTCCTGCACTACACGCTTGTCGACTTCGAGGCCGACTGGACCGGCGGCGAGGCAATCGCCGGGGACGATGCCATCGGCGTGACCTGGGCCGATCCCGGCGACCTCGACGGCTACGAACTGTGGGATGAGACCGTGCGGATCATCGCGCTGTCAGCCACGCGCCGCGCCGCGGGGTAAGGCGGGAGGCATTGAAAGCCTCGGCAGTTATAAGTATATATTCCTTGAAGAGCTGGTGGCTTTCCCCTCTCCCCTTGGGGGAGAGGGGAGCAAAACGATAGCGCGGCAGCGACCGCCAACTCGACCCTTACTTTTCCTTACCCACCCGGCAGGGGTGCCGCACCTCGGCGGACGGCGAAAGATAACCGTTGATAACCAATGATAACCTTTTGTCGTATAGCGCCGCCGCCGGCGTGCCCCGCTCAGGCCACGCTCCGGTTGTGGGCGTTCCAGTGCTGCTCCAGGTTGGCCGACAGGGCCGGGCTGAAGTGGCAATAGGCCTGCTCCCGGAAATAGGCCGCGTAGTAGTCGATCATCATGTCGAGCGGCTCGTGGACCGCGCGCATCACGCGCCGGTTGCCCTCGGCGCTGACAACGCCCGACGAGGTCAGGCCGTCGATCACTGTGTCGAGGGCGGCGTCCATGCCGCCCGCCGGCGCGATCTCGTCGCAGATCATCCGCCCCTCGGGCGACTCCGCGTCGAGCCGGCGGCCGTACATGATCGCCTGCCGCGCCACCCGGTCGCCGACGAAGCGGGGCAGGCGCATGTTGGCCGCGCCCGGGATGATTCCCTCCTTGCGCGCGGGCAGGGTCATGTAGGACCCGGCCTCGGCGATCACATAGTCGCTGACCAGCAGGAGCTGGCAGCCGCCGCCGATGGCGAAGCCCTCCAGCGCCGAGATCCACATCTTCTCGCGGGTGCCGCCGGCGATTTCCGTGGGCGAGCGGTCGGGGCGGGCGAGGCCGCGGAACATCTTGTTGGCGAAGCCCATGTCGCGGATCACATAGAACAGGAAGGAGACCTCGCCCCAATAGAGCTTTGTGAGATTGATGCCCGCGCCATAGAGCCGCCGGCCGGCGTATTTCGGGTGGTCGACCGGACCGCCGCGCAGCACGCAGATCTGGGTCCTGGGGTCGAGCAGCGCCAGGTCGGCCGCGATCTCGAGCGGCGCCATGGTGGTGTCGTCCTCGGCATTCAGCGTCTCGGGATGGCGCAGCGTGACGACGGCGGCGGCGCCCTGGCGCTCGACGGTCGCCTTGCCCAGGTCGAGCCGGCCCGCGGCGTCGTACTCAGCATAGCGTTCGAGGGACTCGGGGCGCGGCAGCAGCATCGCGTGGCAGATGTGCCGGCCGATCGCCCGGTCGCGGAACCAGTGGCTCAACAGGATGCCCTGATGCATCTCGAAGCCGCATTTCTCGCCCTGGCGGCGGCCGGCCTCGAAGGCGAGGTCGTCCGCGGACGGCACCAGGCTCGGCACCCGCGCGCCCGCCTCGGCGATCAGCGCCTCGATCCGCATCAGCCGCGTCCGCCCGGCGGTAATCAAATCATAGAGGCCTTCGGCATGGCGCTCGAGGAAGCGGGAGCGGGATCGGCAGGCGTGGTCGCGCAGCGCCAGGATCGCCGCCGCGCTCGCGGCATCGCGCTGGAACGGTCCGCCCAGGGTCCGCCGCAGTCCGTCGACCGCGGTCCAATGCGCGCCATGCGCTTCCCGATCCGCGTCCAGCGCGCCCGTTGCCTGCGTGTTGGTGGCCTGGATCGCCGCCACGGCCTCGGCGGAGGCACCGGCCTCGGTAAGCAGGACGCACAAGCGGGTGAAGTCCTGCTCGGTCGAGCGGGAATAGGGTGCGCTCATCGTGAAAACCTCCGGGCCGCGGTGCGTGGGATTGGGGTGCCGGCGCCGGCGCCTGGGCGCGGTCGGCGCGGCGTGGCTGGCTTGCGCGACTATAGCCGTCTCGCCCCGTCCGGCAATCGTCCCGTCCGGCGATCGCCCCGCACGGACAAGCCGCACGGGCAGGGCCGCTGGCCGGTGACAAGCGCCGCTGCCTTCGCTATCCAACGCCATTCAACCCGACCGGTGCCGATTCAGCCATGCCGTCATCCGCCCCTGCCGACGCCGCGGCTCCCGCAGACCGCCTGACCGCGACCCTGATCGGCGGCACCGCCGTGCTGATGTGGGCGACGCTGGCGCTGTTCACCACCTGGACCGGCCGGGTGCCGCCCTTCCTGCTGGTCGGCCTGAGCTTCACGGTCGCGACGGTCCTGTTCGCGGCCAAGTGGGCGGTGCAGGGCCGCGCCCTCGGGCCGCTGGTCCGGTTGCCGGGCCGGGTCTGGCTGCTCGGGGTCGGCGGGCTCTTCGGCTACCATTTCTTCTACTACACGGCGCTCAAGACCGCGCCGCCGGCCGAGGCCGGACTGATCGCCTATCTCTGGCCGCTGCTGATCGTGCTGTTCTCGTCGCTGTTGCCGGGCGAGCGGCTGCGCTGGTTCCATGCCGCGGGCGCGCTGATGGGCTTTGCCGGCGCGGCGCTCCTGATCACCGGAGGCGGCGCGCTCGCGCTTCGCGGCAACTTCGCGCTGGGCTACGGTGCGGCGCTGGTCTGCGCGCTGACCTGGTCCGGCTACTCCGTGCTCAGCCGGCGCTTTGCCGAGGTGCCGTCGGATTCGGTCGGCGGCTTCTGCGCGGTCACGGCGCTGCTCGGCTATCTGTGCCATTTCCTGCTGGAGCCGGCCGGCTGGCCGACGGCGGCGAGCGAATGGGTCGCCGTGGTGCTGCTGGGGCTCGGTCCGGTCGGGCTCGCCTTCTTCACCTGGGACCATGGCGTCAAGCGCGGCGATATCCGCGCGCTGGGCGCCTTCTCCTATGCCGCCCCGTTGATCTCGACCGTCCTGCTCGTCATCTTCGGGCGGGCGGCCGCGACCGCGGTCCTGGCGCTGGCGGCGGCGCTGATCACCGGCGGAGCGATCCTCGCCGCGCAGGAACTGATCCGATCGGCGGGGCGAAAGCGATGAGCGACGAAACCGAAGACGACGCCCTCGTCCTGTGCCAGCCGCCGTCGATGCTCGGCGTGCCCAACGCCAGCCCCTTCTGCGCCAAGATGGAGACGTGGCTGCGCCTGTCCGGCCTGCCCTATGTCGTCGAGCCGGTCGGCAACCCGCGCCGGGGACCCAAGGGCAAGGTCCCCTTCATCCGCCTCGACGGACAGAAGATCGGAGATTCGGACGCCATCATCGGCCAGCTCTGCGCGCGCCATCCCAGCCTGCCCGAACGGCTGAAGCGGCAAGCGCCGGAACACCATGCCCTCCAGCGCATGATGGAGGAGCACCTCTACTGGGTGATCGTTTACAGCCGCTGGATCGATGACGGGTTCGACCTGGTGAAGCTGACCTTCTTCGCCGGCATCCCGGCGGGATTGCGGGATCTTGCCGGTTGGCTGGCTAAGGCAGCCGTGCGCCGCCAGCTTCGCGCCCAGGGGGTCGGACGGCACGGCGCCGACGAGATTTACGACCGTGGCAATCGCGACCTTGATGCCATTTCGGCCTTGCTCCCCGATCAGGGCTACCTGGCGGGCGACGAGCCGGGCCGGATCGACGCCACGGCCTATGGCGTGCTGACCAACATCGTCGATATCGACCTGCCATGCCGGCTGCGCGATATCGGGCGCCGCTATCCAGCCATCTCTGCTTATACGGCGCGGATGCGGGCCCGGGCCTTTCCCGAATTTAACCGCGCCCGACGCTAGGCCCCGAACCTAGGCCCCGATGCTAGGCCGACGGCGGCGCGGTCGCGGCGAAGGAAGGCCGTTCCGAAATTGCGGCGTGCCAGTCGGCGAGCGCGGGCCGGGAGGTCCGCCAGTCCTCGCCGGGAAAGCGCAGGTCGAGATAGCTGAGCGCGACCCCTGCGGCGATCTGGGCGACGGTGAAGGGGCCGGCGAGGGCCTCGGCTTCCCGGTCGAGGCCGTCCACCGCCAGGGCGATCCGCTTGGTCAGCTTGGCGTCCTGCTGCGGCCACTGCAGCTCGGGCGGCCGGCGATGTTCGTGGAAGCGGGCATTGGCGGTGTCGATCAGGCCGTGGCCGAGCGCGTGGCGGCGATAGACCGCCCAGGCCTCCGGCCCCGGCGCCGGGAGCAGGCTGCCGCCGAAGCGATGGTTGAGCCAGGCGACGATGACGCTCGAATCGTAGAGCGCTTCGCCCTCGTCGGTGATCAGCGCGGGGATCATGCCGAGCGGGTTGTCCGGGCTGACGTCCTCGATCACCGATTGCGGGAAGGTCTCGGCGAGCTCCAACCGGTCGGCCGCCCCGACCTCGTGGGCGGCGATCATGACCTTGCGGACGAAGGGGGAGGTCGGCGACCAGTGCAGCTTCATCGATCGCTTCCTCAGACCGACGGCACGGTGCGCTGCATCGCCGGCCGCTGGGCGAAGCCCTCGTACCAGGCGGCGAGCTTGTCGTGGCCGTCGCGCCAGCCATCGTCGGCGAAGCGGTAATCCAGGTAGCCGAGCGCGCAGGCGAAGGCGATGGCGCCCATGTGGATGGCGCCGCCGAACTTGGCCGCGTCGCGCTCCATCTGGCCGAGGGCGCTGTCGATCTTGCCCTTCTGGGCCTCGATCCAGGTGTCCCAGCGCTTGTCTTCCGGGCGCACGGCCATCTCGTAGCGGGTGATCACGGCGGCGTCGAGCAGGGCGTCCGCCAGCGATTCCTGCCGGCGCACCGCCCAGCGTTCGGCTCCGTCCGCCGGGATCAGGTGGTTGCCGCCGAGCGCATCCAGATATTCGCAGATGACCGCCGAATCGTAGAGGGCCTGCCCGTCCTCAGCGACCAGGGCCGGGATCTTGCGGGTTGGGTTGACGGCATGGAGCTCGGCGGCGGGCGCGATCGGGGTCGTCGCCACGGTGACCAGCTCGATCCTGTCGTCGAGACCGAGCTCGATCGCGGTGACCAGGCACTTGCGCACGAAGGGGGAGGCGGAGGCGTAGTAGAGCTTCATCAGGGGGTCTCCAGTGAGCCGCGGCGGGGTCAGCCGCGGAAGCTGTCCTTGCGGTGGCGGACTTCGGCGAACACCGCCACCGGGTCGGCGCCGGTCAGGCCGACGGCCTCGGCGACACCCGGCGCGTCGGCGCGCAGGAACGGGTTGGTCCGCTTCTCCAGGCCCATCGTATCGGGCACGGTCGGCTGGTTGCGGGCGCGGGCGGCGTCGATCGCGGCGGCGCGGGCCGTGAGGTCGTCATTCTCCGGATCGACGGTGACGGCGAAGCGGGCGTTCGACTGGGTATACTCGTGGGCGCAGTAGATCCGCGTCTCGTCAGGCAGCGCGCGGAGCTTGCCGAGGCTGTGCCACATCTGGGCCGGCGTGCCCTCGAACAGGCGCCCGCAGCCGAGAATGAACAGGGTGTCGCCGCAGAACAGGGCGTCGGAGCCCTCGAACCAGAAGGCGATGTGGCCGCGGGTGTGGCCCGGCACGTCGAACACCTGCGCCGTCTCGGCCCCGAAATCGTAACTGTCGCCGTCGCCGACCTCGACGTCGATGCCGGGGATGCGCCCGGCGTCCGCGCGCGGCCCGACGATGGTGCAGCCGGTGGCCTCCTTGATCGCCAGGTTGCCGCCGACATGGTCGGGGTGATGGTGGGTGTTGAGGATGTGGGTGATCGTCCAGCCGCGCCGGTCGGCCTCGGCGAGCACCGGCTCGTACACGGCCGGGTCGACGACACCCACCGCACCGCTGTCCGGCTCGCGGATAAGGTAGACGTAATTATCCGAAAGGACCGGAATCTGGACGATATCGAGCTTTGCCATGACGCGATCGAAGCCCCATTCTCTTGACGGACCGGTGTGTTCGCCAAACCTAGTATCGGCGAGCGCTGAAGGGTACTAGCACCGAACGCGCCGCCGCGAAATCCATGGGGACCGGGAAACCCGTAAGGTCATGTCGCTGGACGTCGTCGATCTCCGCAATTTCTACGAGACCGGACCCGGACTGGTCGCGCGGCGGCTGATCCGCAAGCGACTGCGGGCGATGTGGCCCGACGTTGGCGGCTTCTCGGTCATGGGCCTCGGCTATGCGACGCCCTATCTGCGCCTGTTCCAGGCCGAAGCGGTGCGGGTGTTCGCCGTGATGCCGGCCCAGATCGGGGTGCTCCGCTGGCCCAGCGACGAGCCGAACGCGGTGACCCTGTGCGACGAAACCCTGCTGCCGCTGCCCGACCGGTCGATCGACCGGGTGATCCTGATCCACGCGGTCGAGCACAGCGAGGCGCTGCATCCGATGCTACGCGAGGTCTGGCGGGTGCTGACCGACGACGGGCGGCTGATCGTGGTCACGCCGAACCGGCGCGGCATCTGGGCGCGGCTCGAACGCACGCCCTTCGGCCAGGGGCGCCCCTTCTCCGAAGGCCAGATCGGCCGGCTGTTGCGCGACGCCATGTTCACGCCCGTGCGCACCGAGGGCGCGCTGTTCGTGCCGCCCTTCCGGTCGCGCATGCTGTTGTCGACCGGCCCGGTCTGGGAACGGCTGTTCCGCCGCTGGCTGCACATCTTCGCGGGCGTGATGCTGACCGAGGCGACCAAGCAGGTCTATGCCGGCCTGCCGACGCCGGCCCGGGCCCGGCGCCTGCGGGTGACCGTTCCGGCCGGGGCC
>CAMYMQ010000022.1 GCA_947259335.1 uncultured Alphaproteobacteria bacterium
CCGCGCCGCGGGCATGGTCATGGGCGGCCTGCACGAGCCGGTGCCAGGCCGTCTGAGCCGTCCACTGGCCGCCGCCGATCCAGGCCGACACACGGTCGCGGTCGAAGGCCAGCGCCTGGCGCAGCAACGCCGCCTCGGGCCGGATGGCATAGGCCTCCTCCGGATCGACATAGTCGTCCGGCCGCCAGCGCAGACCACCGCCGAGGCGGTAGAGCTTGCGGTACTGGTTGGTGCGGAAGACGCGCCGCTCGAGGACGTTGCGGATGAAGGTCACCTGCGGCCGGGCCAGCCCGATCCGGTCGGCGATCTCGTCGTCGCACAGGCCGCTGGCATCGCGCTGCGCGACCCAGGCGGCATGGTCGAGCTTGCGGACCGGGTCGCCCTTGCGGTTCTGCTTGTTGAGGCTGAGGTCGAAGATAACCGGACCCCAGGCCTCGATCATCTGGTTGGTGACGCCATAGGGCATGGGCCTACTCCCCGCCCTGCTCTTCGACGCCGCGCGCCGCGCGCTGGAGCGCGCCCCGGCGCAGCGGATCGACCTCGGGCCCCTGGGTCGCGATCGGACAGACCCGCATGCACTCGAAGCACTGGGCGTTGGTGTCGACTCCGGCGGTCGCCTTGTAGAAATAGGACTGGGCCTCGCCGCCGTAGAGCATCTGCTCGCGCTCGAGCGTGTCCTCCTCCTCGAAGGCGCGCTCGATGATGGTCGGCATGTTCTCATACTGCTGGCACATCTCGGCGCAGCGGAACATGTCGAAGTTCATCTCCTCGATCTCGCCCTTGTCGTCGATCGAGCCGGACAGGCATTCCACCGGGCAGTTCGACATGCACGGCGTGCGGCCCGATTTGCGGTAGAGCGAGACGCAGGACGGCGCCGGGCACGGGTTGTCGGCCATGGGCTTGTCGGGCGGCAGCGGCATCTCGGTGAAGACCGAGCCGTAGTAGAGCATGCCGAAATCGGGGTGAAGCAGGATGTCGCCGGCCATCGACCGCGCGCCGGTGCCGGCCAGCTCGGCGTGGAGCTTGAGGCTCTGCATCGGGTGGCGCGCGCCCAGTTCCGGGTCGACATGGGGCGGGCAATAGATCGCGCGGTAGCCGAACTCGCCCTCCAGCCGGAAGGCCAGGCCCATGGCGACCCGGTAGATGCGGGCGACGTTGGTGCCGATCGAGGTCATCACCTTGGCGGGCGTCCGCCAGGTGCCCTGGGTCGGGCCGGTCACGCCGACCGAGATGACCGACCGCGCCCGCGGCATCAGCGCGCGCGGGCCATAGCCTGGCGGCGCGTATTTCTCGATCAAGTCGACGTCGGCAACCCCCACGGCCGCCGCGCCGCGCGACAGGGCGTAGTCGAGCAGCTTGTCCTTGGCGGCCTGGAAGTCGATCGTCTTGGCATCGTCGGGCATGGCGGTCGGTCCTGGTTCTGGCGGGCGGCTTCCCGGCGCGTGTGGGGCCGCCCGGGAACGATGGCTTGGCGCGAAGGGCGTGTCTAGGCCGGCCGCGTCAGGTCTTCTTCTCCGTGCCGGGGTCGCCCCACCACACCTTGGGCTGGCGGCGCTTGCCGTACCCCAGCTTGACGTCGAGCCACAGGGCCACGCGCCGGAACCGGGTTCCCGCCAGCCAGCGGCCGGCGCGGAAGTACCATTTCGAGAAGTCCTTGTTGTAGGGGCAGACGCGGATACACACGGCGCAGTCGCTCTTGATCTTGGTCCAGTAGCCGAAGCATCGCTCGGCGTTCATCGACCACTTGCGGACGCCCTTGATGGTCGACCGGTTGTAGGGCTCGACGGTCGGCTCGCCGAAGGGCAGCGCCTTGGACGGACAATCCTCCGCGCAGCGTCGGCAGACCTCGCAGAACTCGCGCACCCCGAAGGACGCCGGCTTGTCGTGCACCAGCGGCAAGTCGGTGAAGATCTTCGCGAAGCGGACCCGCGGGCCGTATTCCTTGGTGATGGCGAGGTTGGAGCGGCCGTATTCGGCGAGCCCCGCCTTGATCGCGTAGGGCACGGCCAGCGCCGTGTCATTCATGTTGGCGACGGCGTTGTAGCCCGAATTGCTGATATATTCCGCGAGGCTCGCCGTGGCGATGGCGTCCCGGGAATAGCCGAGCGAGACGGCCGCGCTGGCCAGCGCCGAAGGGGTCGTATCGATCAGGTCCTTGTCCATCGCGAAGCCGAGCACGATGGCCGAGGTCAGGCCTTCGGGAAGATCGAGGGGCTCGGACTCGCGGGTGAAGAAGTTGAACTTGCCCGAATAGGTCCAGCGCGGGTCATAGTCGGTGATCCCGACCAGCTCCGCCCCGAAGGTGCGGGCGATCCGCTTGATCTCGGCGGTCATCGCCTCGGGCGACTCGACCTCGCGCTTCAGCTCCGACGGCGGATAGCAGGACACGAACGGGTCCTGAAAGCCCTCGCGGATCTGGGTTGCCGCGCCGCGCTCGGAGAAGGTCAGCGCGCCGACCCAGCCGGCGTTGCGCAGGGCATAGTCCCGGTGGCGGAAGCCGTCGCCCCGGCGCGGCATCATCATCCGGTGGGTCTTGTAGAAATCGCTGGCCGCCTTGGACCGGATCTCATCGTCCCAGAGCGCGCGGGAATAGATATCGTCGCGCTGGTCGAACCGCTCGAAGGCCTCTGTCACCTCGATCCCCGCGGCGGTGTCGTTCGCCTGCGACACCCGCGCGGCGACAGCCCCCGCCGGGCCGCCCTGAATTGCTGCTGGATTGGTCATGACCGTCCCTCCCCGGGGACACTAGCAGATATCAATTAGTCCCAATATGGACAATTTTTATTAACGCATCAATATCTAATGCGTTACCTTTTTGCGTCCCAAAGGACCGGGCTATAGGAAGTCGCGCAGCATCGCGACCAGCGGCACGTCCGCCGGCGGCATCGGATAGTCGGCCAGTCTTGCCGGGGGCACCCATTTGAGCGCCTGGCCCTCGAGCGGGCGCAGCGTCCCTTCCCATTTGCGGCAGAGGTACAGCGGCATCAGCAGGTGGAAGGCCTCGTAGGCGTGGGAGGCGAAGGTGAAGGCGCCGAGACAGCTCTCGGTCACGTCGATGCCGAGCTCTTCCTTGAGCTCGCGGATCAGCGCCGCCTCGGGCGTCTCGCCCTGATGGACCTTGCCGCCCGGGAACTCCCACAGCCCTGCCATGGCCTTGCCCTCGGGCCGCCGGGCGAGCAGCACGCGGTTGTCGATGTCGACCAGCGCCACCGCGGCGACGAGGAGAAGGGGTCCCGGGCGGGCGGGACCGGCGTCAGCTCCGGTAGTCGGCATTGATGTCGATATAGCCGTGGGTCAGGTCGCAGGTCCAGACCGTCGCCCGGCCCCGGCCGATGCCGAGATCGACCTGGATGTCGATGTCCTGGCCCTTCATGTGGGCGGCCACCGGCGTCTCGTCGTAACCCGGCACGATCTGGCCGTTCTCGGTGATCGTCACCCCGCCGATGGCGATCGAGAGCTTGTCCCGGTCCGCCTTCTCGCCGGCCTTGCCGACGGCCATCACGATGCGGCCCCAGTTGGCGTCCTCGCCGGCGATCGCGGTCTTGACCAGGGGCGAATTGCCGATGGTCAGGCCGATCCGCCGGGCGGCCCGGGCGGAGGCCGCGCCGGTGACGGTGATCGAGACGAACTTCCGCGCGCCCTCGCCGTCGCGGACGATCTGCTGGGCGAGGTCGACCAGCAGGTCCTCTAGCACCTTGCGGAAGCCGCCCAGCCGGCGGTCGCGGTGGTCCGCGATCGGCTCGTGGCCGGCCCTGCCGGTGGCGAAAATGAGCGCCGTGTCGCTGGTCGAGGTGTCGCCGTCGACGGTGATCGCGTTGAACGACCGGTCGGTGGCCGCGCTCATCAGCTTCTGCAGCGCGGGCGCGGCGATGGCCGCATCCGTGAAGATGAAGGAGAGCATGGTCGCCATGTCCGGCGCGATCATGCCCGATCCCTTGGCGATGCCGTTGAGGGTCACGCGCACGCCGTCGATCGTGCAGGTCCGGGTCGCGCCCTTGGGGAAGGTGTCGGTGGTCATGATCGCCGCCGCGGCGTCGGGCCAGCTTCCCGCCGCAAGCGACTTCGACAGGGCGGGCAGCTTGCCAGCGATATGATCGGGCGGCACGGGCACGCCGATCACGCCGGTCGACGCGATGTAGACCTCTTCCGCCGCGCAATCGAACAGCTCGGCCGCGCCGGCGATGGTGCGTTCGACCGTCGTGTCGCCGGCCTTGCCGGTGAAGGCGTTGGCGTTGCCGGAATTGACCACGACGGCGCGGGCCCGGCCCCGGGCGAGCGCGTGCCGGCACCAGTCGACCGGCGCCGACGAGCACAGCGACCGGGTCAACACGCCGGCGGCCGCCGTGCCCGGATCGAGCGCGGCGAGGAACAGGTCGTGCGAGCCGTTACGCTTCAGGCCGCAGGCGGCCCCGGCGACTCGAACGCCGGCGATCGGCGGCAGGTCCGGAAAACGTGCCGGCGCGAGGGGAGAGATCGGTAGGGGCATGGGGCGTTGTCGCCGGCGCGGACCGCGCCGGATCCCGGCTGAGGACGAATGCGGCCAGTTCTAGTCCATTCTCCGCCCGGGGAAAACGGTTCCGGCCCGGAATCGCTCCGGGCCGGTTTTCGTTTCAGGCAGCGGCGCGGTGGCCGCTACTTCTTTTCGGGGGCCGCGGGCGCCTTCTTGGCCGGCTCCTTTTCGGCCGCCATCGGCTTGCCGTCGATCTGGAACCGTTCGATCTTGGCGTCCTTCTGCAGCCGGGCCAGTTCCGCCACCGCGACCTTGCGGCCGAGCTGCTGGCGCAGCTTCTCCTTGGTGGCCTCGAACGTGGGCGCCGGCTTGGTGCGGCGGTCGGTGACCTGGATGACGTGCCAGCCGAACTGGGTCTTCACCGGGGTCTTGGAGTGCTCGCCCTTCTTGAGCGCATAGGCGGCATCGGCGAACGGCTTGACCATCTGCTTGCGCGAGAACCAGCCGAGATCGCCGCCCTTGGCCTTGGACGGGCCGATCGACTTGGACTTGGCCAGCTCCTCGAACTTCTCGCCCTTCTCCAGCGCCTCGATGACGGCCATCGCCTCCTTCTTGTCCTTGACCAGGACGTGGCGGGCCCGGATCTCCTCGTCGCCCTTGTAGGACTTGACGAATTCGTCATAGGCGGCCTTGAGCGCGGCCTCGTCGATCTTCTTGTCGACGAAGCGCTCCAGGTAGATGTCGCGCAGCACCCGGCTGCGGTAGGAGTCGACCCGGTCGACGACCTCCTTGTCCTTGTCGAGACCCTGCTTGCGGCCCTCGGCGGACAGCAGCTTGATCTGGATCATCAGCTCGAGCAGCGGCTTGTAGATCCGCGCCAGCGGGATCTGGCGAATGCGGGGCTGCGGGAAGTCCGCGTGCAGCGCCTTCAGTTCGGACAGCATGATCTTGTCGCCGTTGACCGTCGCAATGACGGCATCCTTGGCGGCGTCCTTTTCGGCCGCGCCGGCGGGTTGAACCCCCATGCCCGGAGCCATGGCCAGGACGAGCGCAACGGAGGCGGCGGCTGCCAGCCGGCCAATCGAGAAAACGGTCATGAGGGAAGTTCCTTCTATCGCATGTGCGGCGCGCGGGGCCCGATTCTCGGCCTGGCGCGGGTCGTCGGTGAACTTGTACTGCCGAACGATTTTGGCAAGATAAGGTCGGGAATGGGATCAGATCGCATAAATTGTCCGTGACCTCGAGACCCAATTTGGCGTTCCCGAGGATCGTCAGGATGCCAAAATCACAGGGAAACCGCGCCCGAAGGCCCTTGCCGCCGCGTTGACAGCACCCATTGCCGCCCCTATTTGTGCTGTGCACCCTGCCGCCCCTTCGATACGTATCGTCATCGCAGCGAGACGACGGTGTCTGCACGGCCCGACTATTCCAGAGAACGAGCATGCTCGGCAACATCGCCAAACGTTTCTTCGGCTCCGCGAACGAGCGGTTCGTAAAGCGCTATGACTCCACCGTCGCCGGGATCAACGCCGCCGAGGATGAGCTAAAGCCTCTCTCCGACGACGACCTGCGCGCCCGCACGGCGTGGCTCAAGAAGCGCCACCAGGACGGCGAAAGCCTCGACAGTCTGCTGATCGACGCCTTTGCGACCGTCCGCGAGGCGGCCCGGCGGACGCTGGGCGAACGGCCCTATGACGTGCAGCTCATCGGCGGCATCGTCCTCCACAACGGCATGATCGCCGAAATGAAGACCGGCGAGGGCAAGACGCTGGTCGCCACCCTGCCCGTCTATCTCAACTCGCTCAGCGGCAAGGGCGTCCATGTCGTCACCGTCAACGACTACCTGGCGAAACGCGATTCGGAGTGGATGGGCCAAGTCTACAAGTTCCTCGGCCTGAGCGTCGGCGCCATCGTCCATGACATGGACGACGACGAGCGCCGCGCCGCCTATGCCTGCGACGTCACCTACGGCACCAACAACGAGTTCGGCTTCGACTATCTCCGCGACAACATGAAGTTCGAGCTCGAGGAGATGGTGCAGCGGCCGTTCAACTACGCCATCGTCGACGAGGTCGATTCGATCCTGATCGACGAGGCGCGCACGCCGCTGATCATCTCGGGGCCGGCCGAGGATTCGTCGGAGCTCTACACCTCGATCAACAAGCTGATCCCCAAGCTCGCCGCCGAGGACTACGACAAGGACGAGAAGCAGAAGACGGTGGCGCTGACCGACGCCGGCATGGAGCATATGGAACAGCTCCTGCGCGAGCATGGTCACCTGACCGAGGGCAACCTATACGACATCCAGCACATCGCCCTGGTCCACCATGTCAACCAGGCGCTGCGCGCCCACATGATGTTCGCGCGCGACACCGACTATATCGTCAAGAACAACCAGGTGATCATCATCGACGAGTTCACCGGCCGCATGATGGAAGGCCGGCGGTACTCTGAAGGTCTGCATCAGGCGCTCGAGGCCAAGGAGCACGTCGAGATCCAGATGGAGAACCAGACGCTCGCGTCGATCACCTTCCAGAACTACTTCCGGATGTATCCGAAGCTGGCGGGCATGACCGGTACGGCCATGACCGAGGCGGCCGAGTTCCAGGACATCTACAAGCTCGAAGTCATCGACATCCCGACCAACCTGCCGATGGCGCGCCTCGACGAGGACGACGAGGTCTATCGCACCGGCGAGGAGCGCGACGAAGCGGTGCTCGACCTGATCGCCGACTGCTCCAAGCGGGGCCAGCCGGTCCTCGTCGGCACGGTCAGCATCGAGAAGTCGGAGTTCCTGGCCGACAAGCTCAAGCAGCGGAAGGTTCCGCACCAGGTGCTGAACGCGCGCCACCACGAGCGCGAGGCCCATATCATCGCCCAGGCCGGCGCGCCCGGGGCGGTGACGATCGCCACCAACATGGCCGGCCGCGGCACCGACATCAAACTGGGCGGCAACGCCGAGATGCGGATCGAGGCCGAGCTGGCCGACATGCCCGCCGGTCCGGAGCGCGAGGCCAGGGAAAAGAAGATCTACGAGGAGATCGAGGCGGCCAAGCAGAAGGTGAAGGAGGCCGGCGGCCTGTTCGTCATCGGCACCGAGCGCCACGAGAGCCGCCGCGTCGACAACCAGCTCCGCGGCCGGTCGGGCCGCCAGGGCGACCCCGGCGCCTCGCGCTTCTTCATCTCGCTGCAGGACGACCTGATGCGGATCTTCGGATCCGGCCGCATGGACAGCTGGCTGCAGAAGCTGGGCCTGAAGGAAGGCGAGGCCGTCGTCCACAGCTGGATCAACAAGGCGATCGAACGGGCCCAGAAGAAGGTCGAAGAGCGGAACTTCGAGGTCCGCAAGAACCTGCTGAAGTTCGACGACGTCATGAACGACCAGCGCAAGATCATCTACCGTCAGCGCCGCGACATCATGCAGCGCGAGGACGTCTCCGAACAGATCCAGGAGATGCGCGAGCAGAGCATCGAGGCCGTCGTCCAGGACTGCATCCCCGAGGGCGCCTATCCCGAACAGTGGGATACGGACGGCCTGCACACCCGCACCCTGGCGCTGCTCGGCATCGACCTGCCGGTCAAGGAATGGGCCGCCGAGGAGGGCATCGCCGACCAGGAACTCTACGACCGCATCCTGAAGGAAGCGGACAGGATGATGGCCGAGAAGGGCGCCAAATACGGCCACGAGCTGATGCGCCTGGCCGAGAAGAGCGTGCTGCTCCAGATCCTCGATCAGCAGTGGAAGGAGCATCTGCTCCAGCTCGACCACCTGCGCCAGACCGTGAACCTGCGCGCCTACGGCCAGAAGGACCCGCTGATCGAGTACAAGCGCGAAGCCTTCGACATGTTCCAGGTCATGCTGGCCGGCCTGCGCGAGACGGTGACCGCCGCGCTTGCCCACATCGAGATCGAGCTCGACGCCGGCCCGGACGACCTGATGCCCCAGGGCGAGCAGGAAATGTACGAGTCGCGCATGGACCCGGCCCTGATGGCGATGGGCGAGGACCCCTACGACATGGAGGGCGGCTACGACTCCGACGTCGCGCTCGCCCCGGTCCGCACCCGCCAGGCCTCGGCCCAGATGAACCCGGACGACCCGTCGACCTGGGGCAAGGTGCCGCGCAATTCGCCCTGCCCCTGCGGCTCGGGGAAGAAATACAAGCACTGCCACGGCAAGGTTTAGGGCTCGCCTGGCCTTCGCGCCGACCCGGGCGTTCGCGCCGACCCGGGCGTTCGCGCCGACTTGGGCCTTCGCGCCGACTGGGGCCTTCGCCTGCTCCCCCATCTTTACCGCCGGCTGACACTTTCCTTCACCGCGACCCCGGACCGGCGGTCAAGCAGGTCATCCTGCGGGAAATGCTGCATTGGCCGCTGGCAGCGACCAAGATGCTGTCGCGCGACGTCGTCGCGTTCGACCTGGTCGACCGGCTCGGTGACATCAAGGTGCCGACTCTGGTCGCGCACGGCCGGCATGACCGCAAGCAGCGGTTCGGCGGGGCTCGGCTGATGGCGGACGGCAACCCCGACGCCCGGCTGGTCGTGTTCGAGCAGAGCGCCCACCTGCCGTATATCGATCAGGCGGTACGCGTCAACGAGGTCCTGGCGGACTTCCTGACGGGTCTCGACGCGCGGACAAAGGCGTCGGAGTAGCGCTCCGGGCCCGCTTCGTCCATCCCCGGCCGTCGGGAAGGAAGACCATCAAGACAGGGCGGGATTGAAGGGCTAGGATTTCAACTATTGATCGCATCGAAAAACAGGATGTACAATTCGAGGGAGCCGAGACGACGTTTCGCCGAACCCTGCTAGGAGGGTCGACTTTCGGTGGCTGGCGACGACAACCGCCTGGAACGGAGCGCCACACAGATTGGGCGAACGTTGGCGTTCGTCAACATTACGCTCCTGTACTTCGCGGCGATCTATCTCCTGCTCGCGACGCTTGGCGTTCAACAGTTCCAGAACCGCGGCGGCGAGTTCACCGCCGCTGAAACGGCCAAGGCCGATACGGTTCGCCGCAAGCATGCGTCAATCGAGGCCGCGCAAAAGCGGGTCGGAGACAAGCGGGCGGTGCATGCGGCAAGGCTCAAAGAGTTCGAGGCGGCCGACAACAAGTTGATTTCCCTCAAGGCCCTCGTCGAGACCACGGCCGTCGATGCCGGCTTTAGGGCCGGCGTCCCGCCCGCGGAACAGGAAAACAAACCCGCATCCCCGCAAGCCGCCGATGCGTATCGTAAGGCCTACAAGAACTTTTTGAGCGAAGGCCCGCGGGCCCAGGCAGCCAAGTTCAGACTGGCCGAGGCGCGAACCGCCCTGCGCGAAGCGGAAGCCGCCCTGACCAAGGCGCGCCAGGATGTGAAGCAGGACGAGTTCGTCATTCTTCGAAAAATCGAGCAGCACGATGCCCAGCTCCGCTTCATCGAGACCTATGCGCGGCTGTTCGTCGGGATGCCGAAGGACTGGCTGACTCTCATTCTCGCCTTGTCGATGGGCATATTCGGCAGCACGATCTACGTGACAAGGGTCTTCTTCGGCCAGACCGACGAGGTCGTGACCGAGCCGAGTTGGTTCTTCATTCGCCCGCTGCTGGGCGCCGTGATCGCGGTGGTGATCTACCTCGCCCTCAAAGCGGGCGTCATCGTCTTCGCGACCGGGAACGGCGATAGCGCGGCAACCGGCGACCTCAACCCCTTCGCCGTCGCCTTTCTGTGCGTGGTGGCCGGCATTTTCTCGGAACGGGCGTACCGTTGGATCGATACCGTTTCCAGGCGGTATTTCTCGGCAGGCGTTTCCAACTACGCCGTCGAACCAAAGTATGCTTCGCCGAGCCTCGACAAGGAGATCGAGCGACAGATGACGTCCCGGAAGCGACTGGCCAGCCAGCTCAACGTGTCAGGCGACCAGTTCGATAAATGGATAGAGGCCAAGGAGCCGGTGCCGCCCGCGGTCCAATCCCTCGTTTCGCTGTGGCTGAACAAGACGCCGGACGAACTCTTCCAGAAGACCCCATCGGAAAGAAGCGGCTAGCGGCAGACCCTATCCCAACCCCTTCTTGCCCATGTCGAGGAACTTCTCGCGGCGGCGGGCGCGCAGCACGGTGCCCTCGACGCCGACCAGCTTCTTGAGCGCCTTGCCGAGCGCGTCGCCGACGGCCTTGAAGGTCGCCTCGGTGTCGCGGTGGGCGCCGCCGACCGGCTCGGGGATGATCTGGTCGATCACGCCGAGCGCGTGCAGGTCCTCGGCGGTGATCTTGAGCGCCTCGGCGGCCTCCTCGGCCTGTTTCGAGTCGCGCCACAGGATCGAGGCGCAGCCCTCGGGCGAGATCACCGAATAGACCGCGTGTTCGAGCATCAGGATGGTATTGGCCGCCGCCAGCGCGATCGCGCCGCCGGAGCCGCCCTCGCCGATGACGACGGTCACCGCCGGCACCTTGAGGCCGAGCATCAGTTCGATCGAGCGGGCGATGGCCTCGGACTGGCCGCGCTCTTCGGCGCCCTTGCCAGGATAGGCGCCCGAGGTGTCGACCAGGGTCACCACCGGGATGTGGAACCGCTCGGCGAGCTGCATGAGCCGCTGGGCCTTGCGGTAGCCCTCCGGCCGGGCCATGCCGAAGTTGTGCTTGATGCGGGTCTCGGTGTCGTGGCCCTTTTCCTGGCCCAGCACCAGGACCGACTGGCCGCGGAAGCGCGCGAGCCCGCCGACGATAGCGTGGTCTTCCGCGAAGGCGCGGTCGCCCGCGAGCGGCATGTAGTCGTCGAACAGCGCCTCGATATAGTCGAGCGCGTGCGGCCGCTCCGGGTGCCGCGCGACGGAGACCTTCTGCCAGGGGGTGAGCTTGGCATAGGTCGAACGCAGCATGCGGTCGACCTTCTCCTGAAGGCGCGCGACCTCGTCGGTGATGTTGATCCCGCCGCCGTCGGAAAGGTGCCGAAGATCCTTGATCTTCCCTTCCAGCTCGGCGATCGGCTTCTCGAAGTCCAGAAAACTGGCCATGGTCCCCACATTACCATACGGGCGCGACGGTGTCAGCCGAACCCGGCCGGCCCAAGACGCTAGATATGGCGCGCTTGGTTAATGGTTGCAATACGATGACAGGGCAAAAGGCGTTGCCCGCCCCCTATCCAACCAGGCCGAACAGCCCGGCGGCGGCCAGGAAGACATAGGCGACCCAGCGGTAGTGGACATCCGCGGCACGGCCGACCAGCCGGCTGCCGATCCACGAGCCGAGCAGCACCACCGGCAGCAGGATGGCGGCATCTACGATCGCTGCCAGCGCCGCTTCAGACCGGAGCATGACCAGGACGAGCAGCACAAAGCTGGTCAGGAAGAAGTAGGCGATGATGTCGGCGCGGATGCGCGCCGCCGGCCGCTCGGCCGCGAGCATGTAGAGCAGGATCGGCGGCCCGCCCACCGCCGAGGTCGCCATCATCGCCCCCGAGGCCGCGCCGATCCCCAGCGTCAGCGCCATCGGCCGGGGCCCGCGGTAGCGCCAGCCGATGATCAGCACCGCGACGAAGGCCAGCACGATGCCCGAGATCACCTTGGTCAGGATGTCCCGGTCGACGGTGAAGAGCGCCCACAAGCCCAGCGGCATGGCGACCATCGCGATCAGCGCCATCGGCACGACGAAGCCCCATTCGACGTCGCGCCGCGCGCCCACGAACAGGGCCGCGCCCATCGGGAACTCCATCGCCGCGATCAGCGGCACCATGTGGGCCGGACTCATCAGGACGGCGAAGACGGGCGCCATCAGCATCGCCGAGCCGAAGCCGGCGAAGCCGCGCATCAGCCCGCCGACGAAGGTGACGAGAACCGCCCAGACCAGGATTTGGCCGGGATCGGCGAGAAGGAGGGAACCGGCCATGGGTCGACCTGCACGCAATTCGAGTCGCGCCGGGGTAGCGGCTGGAGCGCGCGGGGACAAGCGCCCCTTGCGCATGCTTGCCCTGTCCGACGGCGCTGCAGGGCGCGGCGCTATGGCATTTTCAGCACACGTCCGTTTGCGGCAGAATGAGGCATGGCAGGCGAAACGGTCGACATTCGGGATCGGATCGAGTCCGAGGGCGAGACGCTCTACGAGGAACTCGCGAGCACGCTCGTCCACCTGGTCGGCGCCGTGCTGGCCGGCGCCGGGATCGCGCTGCTGGTCGTCCTCGCCTCCTTCACCGACAGTCCCCGTGCGGTGACCGCCTGCGCGATCTACGGGTCGACGGTGTTCCTCACCTTCCTCTTCTCCGCGCTCTACCACGGCATCTGGCACCGGTCGGCCAAGGCCACGTTCCTGCTGCTCGACCATTGCGCGATCTTCGTGCTGATCGCCGGCACCTACACGCCGCTGGTGCTGCTGGCCCTGCCGCCGGGGCTGGGCTGGGTCCTGTTCGGCCTGATCTGGGGGCTGGCGGTGCTGGGCATCGGCGCGCGGCTGTGGATCGGCCACCTGCACTGGGTCCTGATCCCGATCTTCGTCGCCATGGGCTGGATGTGGCTGGGCTGGGCCGACACCGTGTTCACCCATCTGGGCAACCCGGGCGGCTGGCTGCTGCTGTCGGGCGGCTTCGCCTATACCGGGGGGCTGGTCTTCTTCCTGTGGCGGACGCTGCCGTTCCACCACGCGATCTGGCACCTCTGCGTGTTGGGCGGCGCGGTGTGCCATTTTCTGCTGATCGCGCTCTATACGCTCCCGGAGCGGCTCGCCGGACAGTAGCGTTCTGACAGTAAAGATTCGCGCGACCTTGCAGCCGGGCAAGAACGGGCCTATATATCCTCCACGGCTCTCAGCCGCCTTCAGGTCGAACCTGCCCCGGCCTTCGGTTTTCGCTTCGGCGAAACATCATCCGAAGCCGACGACGTTTCTTCCAGCTTGCTAACGAGATCCGTTTACGCCCCGTCGGCGGCACCCTGCGATAATGGCCATCGGGCCCCGCAAGGAGACCGTCACCGGGAATTCCGCCGGAGCGCAGCATCATGTCGCGTTTCGGCCTACAAAACGAAAGACACATCATGACCACAGGTACCGTCAAATTCTTCAATGCGACCCGCGGCTTCGGCTTCATCAGCCCCGACGACGGCTCGAAGGACGTGTTCGTCCATGTCACCGCCGTCGAGCAGGCCGGCATGACCAGCATCGCCGAAGGCCAGAAGCTCAGCTTCACCGTCCAGAACGACGCGCGCGGTCCGAAGGCGGTCAATCTGCAGGCTGAGGGCTAACACCCGCGCCTAACGCATTTGGCGGCCGCTTCGGCGGCCGCCGACAGAACGCCCGCGTGAGCTACTCCGCGGGCGTTTTGCATTTATGGGGGCGTTTTGCATTTATGGGGGCGTTTTGCGTGTGCCGGCCCGGCTTGTTGCGGCGGCGATCCGGCCGCATAATGGCGTCATCGCAGAACCCCTGACGACGGCGGCGCGCGATGAGCGACACGGACGTCAAACCGCGTGGCAAGACCAAGGCCAAGACGCAGCGCCCGCCGCTGTACAAGGTCATCCTCCTCAACGACGACTTCACGCCGCGGGATTTCGTGGTGACGGTGCTCAAGGGCGTCTTTCGGCTGACCGACGATCAGGCCTATCGGGTCATGATGACCGCCCACCGGCGCAATGCCTGCGTCGTCGCGGTCTACACCCGGGACGTCGCCGAAACCAAGGCGACCCAGGGCACCGAGGCCGGCCGCCGGGCCGGGTATCCCCTGATGTTCACGACGGAGCCCGAGCAATAGCGGCGAATCGCCGGCCTTGGCCCCGGAGTTGCGTGGCTCGATACCCGCAAATCGGTCGGCGCTTCGCTCCCGGGCCTTCTCCGATGAGCTTCCGCGCTCCGGCTCCAGGCGACGGACCGGACGCAGACTAGAAGGGCCACAACTGGTCGATCGACCCGGCCGCCTCGATCGCGCCCCACAATGCCACCGCCGTGATCGTCAGCGAGCCAAGCGCCGCGACCAGCGCGACCAGTAGCGCGATCCCGTCCTCCTCGAGATAGGCCAGCGCGAGCAACATGATCACCGCGGCGGGGATGAGGTGGCTGAAGGGGAACGGCGAGATCAGCGTCACCCCGAGCAACAGCATCAACAGGCCCGTCGCGCGTTCGGTCGCCCTGAGCCAGGTCGGCCAGCGCGGCCTGAACAGACGTTCGAGCCAGCGCAGGCGCGGCACCGCGAAGCGGATCGCCCGATCGAGCCGGGCCACCGCGATCTTCCGGCGCATGAACACACCGGGCAGGGTCGGCGCCCGGTAGCCAAGCAGCATCTGGATCGCCGGCCAGGCAATCAGCACGCCGACGATGGTCGACGCTCCCGGAACCAGCGCGATCACCGCCATGATGAACAGCGTGAGCCCGAACGACCGGGCGCCGAGCTGCCCGATCAGCCAGCCCACCGTGACCTCGTCGCCCTCGGCCCGCTCAAGCAGGCCGGCGAGGTGCGCCGACGTGGGAACGTAGGGCTTCATGTCTGGGCCCATGAGGTATCGGTCCGGAATACTTCCAACTCCTGGGTGGACACCCCGCCGGCAGGGCGCCGGTCCCGACCCTCTAGCGTCGATTGCGGCGATCTGCAATCGGTCGTAACCGCGCGGCCCCGAGTGATCCCGGAACGGCCTCGAGCGAATGGAGAGGAACGGCAAGCTGTGACGTTGGACAACGCCCAGCCTATGGCCCGCTGGTCGCCGGGCGACCCTGCCGAGCGCGCCGTACCGAGCACCCGACAGCGACCGCGCAAGATCGCCGCAGCCGGGCGTCGCTGCGGCGGCGCCTTCGGTCAGCGGATCAGGCTGAGTCCGTGGAAAATCAATGCCGCCAGCAGCGCGGCGGCCGGCACCGTAATCACCCAGGCGGCGACGATCGTGAACAGGTGGGAACGGCGAACCAGCTTGCGGTGCCGCAGCTCTTCCGGTCCCAGCCGCCGGCTTTCCTCGCCCTTGACGCCGTGCCGGGGGCTCACCATCTCGCGGCGCCGCTTCGAATGCTTGGTGTAGAACTCGCGGAAGAAGCCGACACCGAACACCGCCCCCACGGCGATGTGGGTCGAACTCACCGGCAGGCCGAGCCAGGACGCGATGATCACCGTGATCGCGGCCGACAGGGCCACACAATAGGCGCGCATCGGGTTCATCTTGGTGATCTGAGCGCCGACCATGCGGATCAGCTTCGGCCCGTAGAGAAACAGCCCGAGGCTGATCCCGAAGGCGCCGATCAGCAGGATCCAGGTCGGCACCGCGACGGACGCCGCGATATCGCCCATCTGGGCGCTGTGGATGATCGCCGCCAGGGGCCCGACCGCGTTGGCGAGATCGTTGGCGCCGTGAGCAAAGGACAGCAGGGCCGCGGCGCAGATCAGCGGGATGCGGAACAGCGCGCGCAGCGACTGGTTGCGGTTCTCCATGTCGCGCGACTGCCAGCGGATCACCGGGCGCATGACCAGCCAACTGGCCGCGAAGCTCGCCAGCGAGACCGCGATGACGACCTCGAGTTCCGGCCGCCAGATACGCTTGAAGCCCTTGATCGCCAGATAACAGGCGAAGGCGCCAACCATCGTCGCGACCAGGAAGGGCACCCAGGTCCGCGCGGCGGCGATCTTGTCGGGCCGATAGATGATGTTGATCTTGATGATGGCCAGGAACACCGCGGCGATCATGGCGCCGAGCAGGGGCGAGATGATCCAGCTCGCCGCAATCGCGGTCATTGTGTCCCAGTTGACCAGATCGAAGCCGACAGCGGCCACGCCCGCCCCGAGGACGCCGCCGACGACCGCGTGGGTGGTCGAGACCGGCGCGCCGATCACCGTCGCCAGATTGACCCAGACCGCCGACGAGATCAGCGCCGCCATCATCGCCCAGACGAAGACGGTGCTGTCGCCCACCTTGGCCGGATCGATGATGCCCTTGGAGATGGTGTTGACGACGTCGCCGCCGGCGAGCAGCGCGCCCGCACACTCGAAGACCGCGGCGATGACGAGCGCACCGACCAGGGTCAGGGCGCGCGAGCCGACCGCCGGGCCGACGTTGTTGGCGACATCGTTGGCGCCGATGTTGAGCGCCATGTAGCCGCCCAGGATCGCCGCGACCGCGGCCAGGACGGTGTCCGACGTCAGGCCCGCGTACAGACTGGCGAGGATCGCCGAGAGCACGAGAAAGACGAGCGCGATGCCATGGGGGACGATGCCGCTCGCGGCCTGACGGGTCGCCGCCTCGACATGGACGAGCTTTTCCAGATCCTTGTCGAGGGACTGTTTGATCGAGGCCATCGTGCTTCGCGATCTGGAGGACCGGCGACGGCCGGTGGCAGGGCGGGCGCTAGACGGCCTCGGGAAGGGCCGCCGAACGTGACACTTTTGTTACGATACTCCGAAGGGGCGCACCACCGGATTCCGCCAGCTCGCAGAGTAATTCGCCGAGTTGCCTGTCATCGACCAGCTTCGCGGCCTTTTCCAGCGAACACCATTTGAGCTTGCGTTCGCCGCGTTCGGGCCAGTCCAGGCTGTGCTGGACCACGAGGATCGGATAGACGAAGACGTGGCAGGGCACCTCGTAGCCGGAATCCATGTATTTGCGATAGAGATAGCTGCCGACCGGTTCGGGATGGACAATTCCGGTGACGCCGGCCTCCTCCGCGGCTTCGTTGGCCGCCGCCTCGGGCAGCGACAGTCTCTTGACCGGCCAGCCCTTGGGCACGATCCAGCGCTGCCGCCGGCGCGACGACACCAGCAGGACGGAAATCGTCCCCTCGAGAGGGACGAACGGCAGCGTCGCGACCTGCTGCACGGTTCGGGGCTCGATAATCACGCGAAGTCGCTGTCTGTTCTTGCTCGTTCAGGGCCCGGTTAGGCTTGTGTTCCTCAAATAGCGCGCTTCTGCACGATTTCAACGCTGCGCGACCCGGGCACAGGCACTTGGCGCCGGGGCCGGCGCGGACCGGCCCTGCCCGTTCTTCGCTTTGCCCCGCCCCGCCTCCGTGCCACTTTGGGCTCGAACGCCCGCCGCGCCGGCGCGGCCCAACAGCAAATGGAAGGGGCCTTTCGTGTCCGATCGTCCCACCGCAATCGTCATCGGCGGCTCCATCGGCGGCCTGTTCGCCGCCAGCCTCTTGCGCGCCCAGGGATGGAACGCCATCGTCTACGAGCGATCGCGCGGCGACCTGTCCGGCCGCGGCGCCGGGGTCGGCATCACCCGGGAACTGCTCGACGCCATGGGGCGGATCGGCCTGCCCTTCGACCCGTCGATCGGCGTGTCGGTCCGGTCCTATGTCTGGCTGGGCGCCGATGGCACGGTCCGCCACGAGCATCCCCGGCCGATGGTGGCGAGCGCCTGGTCGAGCGTCTACCGGCCGCTGCGCAACGCCTTCCCGGAGGCGGACTATCGCACCGGCATGTCGCTTGCGCGCATCGAGGAAACCGCGGACGGCGTCACGGCGATTTTCGAGGATGGCAGCCGTGCGTCCGGCGACCTGCTGGTCGCCGCCGACGGAAATCTGTCGACCGCGCGCGCGCAGTACCAACCCGACGCCACCCCGCGCTATGCCGGCTATGTCGCCTGGCGCGGCGTGGTCAGCGAAGGCGATGTGCCGGAGGCGACCCGCGCGGCGGTGTCCGAACACCTCGCCTTCTCGTTCCACGAAGGCGAACTGATGCTGACCATGATCGTGCCGGGCGCCGACGACGACGTACGTCCCGGCCACCGGCGCTACTACTTCATCTGGTATCGGCCGACCGAGAACGAGGCCGCCCTGGCCGATTTACACACCGACGCCGACGGCAAGAACCACGGATTGTCCATTCCGCCGCCCCTGATCCGGCCCGAACTGCAGGCCGAGGTGCGCGCGGCCGCCCGGGCCCAGTTCGCGCCCGAGGTCTCGGCGGTGGTCGGCGCGGTGCCCCAGCTCCTGCTGCAGGCGATCACGGACCTGGAAACGCCGCGGCTGGTGTTCGGGCGCACGGCGCTGATCGGCGACGCCGCCTTCATCGCCCGGCCTCACGTGGCCGCGGGCATCACCAAGGCCGCGCTCAATGCCGAAGCCCTGGCGGTCGCCGTGGGAGACGGCACCGGCGATCTCGACGCCGCGCTCGCCACCTACGCCGCCCAGGCGTCGGACTTCGGCAAGGCGATGGTCGGCCATGCCCGGGCGCTCGGCTCCTATGTCGGCAGCGGGCCGGACAGTCCCCCGCCGCCGCCCGAACACGCGCGCTACCGCGACCCGGTCAACGTCATGCTCGACTACGGCGCGCCGAGCCTGCTCCACGACGCCGACCCGGCGAAGTTCATGGTGTCTGCGGGAACCTGAGGCCCCGTCCCCTACCCCTTCGCGTCGATCGCTTCCGCGACCTTGACCAGATGCTCGGCCTGGCGGATCGAGGCGTAGTCGACCAGCTTGCCGTCGAGGGCGGCGGCGCCAGCGCCGGACGCCTCGGAGTCCTTCATCGCGGCGAGGATCTTGCGCGCCTTTTCGAGCTCGGCGGCCGGCGGCGTGTAGATCTCGTTGGCGAGGCCGAGCTGGGACGGATGGATCGCCCACTTGCCCTCGCAGCCGAGCACGGCCGCGCGCTTGGCATGCGCGGAGAAGGCGTCCGCGTCGGAGAAGTCGCCGAACGGGCCGTCGATGGGCCGCAGGCCGTTGGCGCGCGCCGCGACGACCATGCGGGTGATCGCATAGTGCCACATGTCAGACCAATGGAACGCGCGTTCGCCGCCCTCTTCCGCGGCGTCGGTCAGCACGCCGTAGTCCGGGTTGGCGCCGCCGATCTGGACGGTGCGCATCCGGGTCGAGGCGGCATAGTCGGCGGCGCCGAAATGCAGGCTCTCGTTGCGCGGGCTGGCGGCGGCGATCTCGGCGATGTTCTGCATGCCGAGCGCGGTTTCGATGATCAGCTCGAAGCCGATTCGCTTCTTGCGCCCCATGGCGGTCTCGACCTGGGTGACCAGCATGTCGACGGCATAGATGTCGGCGGCCGTGCCGACCTTGGGGATCATGATCAGGTCGAGCCGCTCCGAGGCGTTCTCCAGCACCTCGATCACGTCGCGGTACATCAGCGGCGTGTCGAGGCCGTTGATGCGGACCGACAGCACCTTGTCGCCCCAATCGACGTCACCGATCGCCTGGATGATGTTCTTGCGCGCCTCGTCCTTCTTGTCGGGCGCGACGGCATCCTCGAGGTCCAGGAAGACGGCGTCGGCCGGACCGGCGGCGGCCTTCTCGAAAAATTTCGGGCTCGAGCCGGGGACGGCCAGCTCGCTGCGGTTCAGACGGGCGGGCGCGGGGGTGATCGTGGTGAAGCTCATGGAGGTCTGCCTTTACAGGGTCTGCCTTCGACTGACGGGATTTGGTGCAGTGCAATAGCCGGGTGCCGACCATAGGGCAACGGTGCGGTGCCGCCAAACGCGCCCGATTGTCCCAGCCAGGCATTGACCCTTGCTCCATCCCGGGCGAGACCCAACCTTCGGAGCAACCGGAAAACCCCTGAAGGTGCCCCTCCTGATGGTCGACTACGAAATCTTCGTCGCGGGCCTGCCCGAGCTTCGGAACTATGCCGCGCCGCGGATCGGCCATGTCATCTCCTTTCTCGATCCCGACTATGAGGCAGACGCGCATTTCGAGACCCTGGCCGGAATCGAGCGGTCGGAATTCCGCTTCCATGACCTGATCGAGCCGGGCGACGCCACCATCCTGCCGGAACGCGACGCGATCGAGACCCTGTTGACCCTGGGCGACGCGCTGCACGAGCGGACGCCCGCGGCGGTCCTCGTCCATTGCCATGCCGGCATATCGCGCTCGACCGCCGCCGCCGCGATCCTGATGGCCCAATACAATCCCGGCCGGGAAACCGAAGTCTGCGAGCGCCTGGTCGGGATCCGGCCCCAGGCCTGGCCCAACAGCCGGATGATCCGCTTCGCCGACGAACTGCTGGAGCGCGACGGCGCGCTGATGGCCGCGGTCGAGACGATCTATCGCCGGGCGGCCGCCGACCGCCCCGACCTCGTCGCG
>CAMYMQ010000023.1 GCA_947259335.1 uncultured Alphaproteobacteria bacterium
CCTCGCGGGTCACGTCGATATCGAGCCGCCAATAGCCGGCCTGGGCCACGGCCGTGCCGCGGTAGTGGCCTGGTCCGGTCGGGTTCAGGACGAAGGGGACATCGCGGCGGGCATCGACCGGATGGACCAGGCGGGCGTCGACGATGACGCCGGAGACAGGCGCGCCGGTCTTGTCGACGATATCGACCGTCAGGGTCTCCGTGTCGCCGTCCGAGGTCAGTTCGCCATCGACCGTCCAGCCAAGCGCGCGCTGGGCGGCGGCGGCCGCCTCCTCGCTCTTGAAGTCGAGCCCGGCCTGGTAGGAACTCGGCGTGTCGAGGCCGCCGAAGGTCGAGATTGCGGCCTGGATCATCGCGATGTTGACGATGGTGACGAAGCCGAAGAAGCCGACGAGCATGAGGAAGACCGAGCGGCCAGTCAGCCGCCATTTGCCCGTTGAAGAGACCTGTGGCAGGCGCAGGTTCATGTCCCGTCTCCCGGTCCGCGGAAGTTGTCGGTGACGGTCGCGGTCTCCCCGTCGGCGGTATCGGTCACCACGAAGGTGACCGGAACCGAGGCGGCGGCTGGCGGTTCCGGGACGCTGACGATGACGCGAACTTCGCGGGTCTGGTCGGCCCCGACGGGCACGATCTGCTCGCCGTCGGCCGGGTTTGCCGCGGTCACCTCGACCACCGGGTCGGTCAGGCCATCGACGGAAATCGCAAACGTGCGCGGCGTCGTCCGCTTGTTGAGGATGCGCACCGTGTAAGCGTTGCGGATGCCGCCGTCGGACAGCACGACATATTCGGGGTTGCGGTCATGGATGACGTTCACCGAGCTGATCGAACGGGCCGAAAGCGACCACGCCATCACCGCGCCGACAATCAGGATCAGGGCGGAATAGAGCAGGGTGCGCGGCCGCACGATGCGGGCCATTGTCGACTTGCCGGCCAAGCGCTCGCCGATGTTGATGTCGGTGTCATAGGCGATCAGCCGGGTCGGCCGGTCGAGCCGCTCCATGACGGTGTCGCAGGCGTCGATGCACAAGCCGCATTGGATGCAGCCGAGATTCGGCCCCTCGCGGATATCGACGCCGGTCGGGCAGACGGCGACGCATTGGTGGCAATCGACGCAGTCTCCGGCGGGTTCGCCGCGCGCCAGCGCTGCGGTGGCTTTCTTCGCCGACATCCGCGGCTCGCCGCGATCGAGCCGATACGTGACGTTGAGGGCATATTCGTCGGTCAGCGCCGCCTGGATGCGCGGCCAGGGGCACATGTAGAGGCAGACCTGCTCGCGCATGTGGCCGGCCAGTGCATAGGTGGTGAAGGTCAGGATGCCGATCCACAGATAGGCGATGAACGGCGCCTGCAGGGTGGCGAGATCATGGACCAGCGTCGGGGCGTCGGAGAAGTAGAGAACCCAGGCGCCGCCGGTCCACCACGCCGTCATCAGCCAGAGGAAATGCTTCAGCGTCTTGCGCGCCGCGAGTTGGGGCGTGAGCTTGCCCGCATCGTTGTGCATGCGCTCGCGCCGGTCGCCCTCGGTCCAGCGCTCGATCAGCAGGAACAGGTCGGTCCAGACCGTCTGCGGACAGAGATAGCCGCACCACACCCGCCCCGCGACCGCGTTCATCAGGAACAGCACCAGCGCGGCGAGGATCAGGAGGCCGGTGAGGTAGTAGATCTCCTGCGGCCAGATCTCGATGAAGAAGAAATAGAAGCGCCGCGCCGGCAGGTCGATCAGCACCGCCTGGTCGGGGGCACCCGGACCCCGGTCCCAGCGGATGAAGGGCGTGAAATAGTAAATGCCGAGCGTCACGATCAGCACGATCCACTTGATCCGCCGGAACGTGCCGTGGACGCTCTGCGGATAGATCTTCTTGTGCTTTTCGTAGAAGGACTGGCCGCTGTCGTCAGCGGGGTCGATCTGTGCGGGAACGGTCATTGTCGAACGGGATCCGGTGGCGCCTGCCGAAACCCTAGCGATGGAGGGGCCGGCAGACGTTGATACGGATCAACGCGCGCAACGCAGCCTGTCGCGCGCGGACTCTGGTTGTGGAGGGCCCGTTGCGGCAGGGTCGCGGCAAGTCGATAGTCGCCCAGGCCCGCGCCCGAGACTACAACCTACCGCGGGCCGCGAAGCCTACGGAGCGACCGCCGCGTCACTGAGCTTGTTGAGCGCGTTCTCGATCATCTTGACCGCCTTGCTGTCGTCGTCGATGTCGTAGCGCTCGGCCAGGTCCTCGGCCTCGATATAGCCGACCCTGGTCTCGTCGCCGTCCTGCCAGACGAGGATGCGCAGCGGCAGGTCCAGCCCGATCTTCTGGTTTTCCTGCATCAGCGGCGTGCCGATCTTGGGATTGCCGAAGATCACGACGGTGGTCGGTGCCAGTTCGAGGTCGACTTCCTCGGCAGCCGCCGCATGATCGATGACCGCGGCGACCTTCGCGCCAGCGCCCTCGATCGCGGCGGTGAGCCGGGTGACGGTCTCTGCGACCGAATGCGGGCTGGTCTTCACCTGCCAGTCATCGTCCGCCACCGCCGCCGAGGAGGTGGCGATCGCGCCAATAAGAAGAATGGCCTGCGTTACGCGTGTAAAAACCATCAGTCGCTCCCACTGCCGGCCCCCCGACCGCGAAGGGTTAAGGTGGGTACGACGGAAGCAACAATCAATTGGCGGCGAGAACGAAGCGCATTCTAGTTCTAGTCGCCGCCGCCCAGGTTGTGGACGTAGAAGGTCAGCGCCTTGACGGTGGTGGGGTCGAGACGTTCGCCCCAGGCCGGCATCGACGAGTTGCGGGCATTGGTGACCGTGGCGATCATGTCGGCGGTGTCCGAACCGTAGAGCCAGATCGCGTCGGTCAGGTTGGGCGCCCCGAGTTCCTGGTCGCCCGTGCCCGCCTCGCCGTGGCAGCTGGCGCAGTCCCTGGCGTAGATCTCGGCGCCGGCGGTGAGATCGGCGCTGCTCGGTACCGGCAGTTCGGCAAGCGAGCGGACGTAGTAGACCACCTCGCGAATTTCCGCGCCGCTCAGCAGCCCGTCGCGACCGAAGGCCGGCATCTCGCTGTACCGGCTGTCGGCGTTGTCGTTGCGCACGCCATAGGCGATGGTGTGGCCGATATTGTCGATCGACCCGCCCCACAGCCAGTCGTCATCGATCAGGTTGGGATAGCCTTTCGATCCGCCGCCACCGGCGCCGTGACAGGGCGCGCAGTTTTCCTTGAAGGCGATGCTGCCATAGGCGCGGGTGAAATCGAGCAGCTCCGGGTCGTCCTTGATCGCGGCGATCTCGGTGCTGGTCAGGCGATCGATCATCGGCCCGCGATTGGTCTCGAGCGCGGCCACCTCCTGGTCGACGGCGGTGCGCGAATTCCAGCCGATCAGACCGCCGGTCGCCGACCAGACCAGCGGCCAGGCGGGAAAGATGAACCAGTAGACCACCGACCAGGCGATGCAGGCGTAGAAGATCCACAGCCACCAGCGCGGCAGCGGGTGGTTCAGTTCCTCGATGCCGTCCCAGTCGTGGCCGGTCGTCTTGTAGCCGGTGACCGGATCGAGCCTGGGTTCGTTGTGTTCGCTGTCGGCCATGGTCAGTCCTCGCTGAGCGGCAGCCGGGCCGCCTGGTCGTAGCGCTGCTTCTGCGAGGGGCGCATGACGATCAGGAGGACGACGACGAAGACCGCGACGAAATAGAGAAGGCCCCACGACTGGGCGAATTCCGCGAGCGCCATATAGGTGTCGGACATCGGTGCACTCCTCAGCGGATGTTGGCGCTGTCGTCGTAGAGGTTGAAGTCGATGGCGGTGCCGAGCGACTGGAGATAGGCGATCAGCGCGTCCGCCTCGGTCAGCCGTCCCGTCGCAGCCACCGTCCCGGTGAAGTCGCGGATATTGGCGTTGGGGTAGCGTTCAAGCAGTCCGTCGCTGTCGAGCGCGTCGAGGGTGCCTTGCGTGACCGCGTCGCGGCGCGCGGTCTCGATCATCTCGTCGGTATAGGGCACGCCGAGGGTCTGCTGGACGATGAGGTCCTCGCCGATATAGCGGATGTCGAGTTCCGTCTCGGCCAGCCACGGATAGGCCGGCATCACCGTCGACGGGACGACCGAACTCGGCGCATTGAGGTGGTCGAGATGCCACGTGTCGGAATACTTGCCGCCGACCCGGGCGAGGTCCGGCCCGGTCCGCTTCGAACCCCACTGGAAGGGCCGGTCATACATCGACTCGGCGGCCAGCGAATAATGCCCGTAGCGTTCGACCTCGTCGCGCAGCGACCGCACCATCTGCGAGTGGCAGTTGTAGCAACCCTCACGGACATAGATGTTGCGGCCGGCGAGTTCGAGCGGCGTATAGGGGCGAACGCCATCGACCGTCTCGATCGTGTTCTTGAGGTAGAACAGCGGCACGATCTCGACGATGCCGCCGATCGCGATCACGACCAGCGCTCCGAAAAAGAGCACGAGCGAATTGGTCTCGAAAATCTTGTGGCGTTCCCAGAGGGACATGGTGTCGTGCTTTCCCTATTCGGCCGGGACCATGACGGGCCGGGCTTCCGGCGCCGCCGATGCCTCGGGCGAGGCGATCGTCTTCCAGATGTTGACGACCATCAGCAATGCGCCCACGAGGAACAGCAGGCCGCCAAGCGCCCGGATCAGGTAGAAGGGGTGCATCGCCTCGACGGTTTCGACGAAGGAATATTCAAGGAAGCCGAGCGAGTTATAGGCGCGCCACATCAGGCCCTGGAGGATGCCGGCGACCCACATCGAGGTGATGTAGAGGACGATGCCGATGCTCGACAGCCAGAAGTGCCATTCGACCAGCTTGAGCGACCACAGGCCCTTGCGGTTCCAGAGCCACGGCACCAGGCAGTAGATCGCGCCGAAGGAGATGTAGCCGACCCAGCCGAGCGCCCCGGAATGGACGTGACCGATGGTCCAGTCGGTGTAGTGCGACAGCGAGTTGACCACCTTCACCGACATCAGCGGCCCTTCGAAGGTCGACATGCCGTAGAAGGCGACCGACACCACCATCATCCGCAAGACCGGGTCGGTCCTGAGTTTGTCCCAGGCGCCGGACAGCGTCATGATGCCGTTGATCATCCCGCCCCATGACGGCATCCACAGCATGATCGAGAAGGTCATGCCGAGCGTCTGCGCCCAGTCGGGCAGGGCGGTGTAGTGGAGGTGGTGAGGGCCCGCCCAGATGTAGAGGAAGATCAGCGACCAGAAGTGGACGATCGACAGCCGGTAGGAATAGATCGGCCGGTCGGCCCGCTTCGGGATGAAGTAATACATGATGCCGAGGAAGCCGGCGGTGAGGAAGAAGCCGACGGCGTTATGGCCGTACCACCACTGGATCATCGCATCCTGGACGCCAGCCCAGACGATGTAGGACTTCGACGAGAAGACCGAGACCGGGATCGCCGCGTTGTTGCCGAGATGCAGGACGGCAATGGTCAGGATGAAGGCGAGGAAGAACCAGTTCGCCACATAGATATGCGGCTCCTTGCGCCGCATGATCGTCCCGAGGAAGACCAGCAGGTAGACGACCCAGACGACCGTCAGCCACAGGTCGGCATACCATTCCGGCTCGGCATATTCCTTCGAC
>CAMYMQ010000024.1 GCA_947259335.1 uncultured Alphaproteobacteria bacterium
GGCGGCGTCCACGCGCAGGGTGATACGGCGCGCGCGCGGCGCGCGGCGGACCTCGACGGCGAGGTCGGCATCGCCGATCCGCACGGTCCGGACGGGGTCCGCTTCCGTCACGCCGAAGAGCCGATGTCGGAGCCAGCGGGAGGGCCAAAGGGACATGCGCGGACCCTCCGGCCCCGGCGAACGTCCCTCGCCGGCGGCCCCGCGTCAGGCGTTGGCGCGGATGAAGTCGCCCACGCGCGGGCAGATTTCCTCCCGCCAGCGGCGGCCGTTGAAGATGCCGTAGTGCCCCACATCCTTCTGCTCATAGTGCGCGTGCTTGGCCTTGGGCAAGCCCGTACAGAGCTCGTGCGCCGCCTTGGTCTGTCCGACGGCGGAGATGTCGTCGCGTTCGCCCTCGATCGTCAGCAGGGCGGTCTTCTCGATCGCCTTGGGCTCGATCGGCCGGTTGCGCGAGACCCATTCGCCTTTGGGCAGCAGATGGCGCTGGAACACCACGTCGACCGTCTCGAGATAGAATTCCGCGGTCAGGTCCATCACCGACATGTATTCGTCGTAGAAGGTGCGGTGCGCATCGGCGCTGTCGCCGTCGCCCTGGATCAGGTGCTGGAACATCCGCATGTGGGCGCCGAAGTGAGTGTCCATGTTCATCGACATGAAGCCGGTCAGCTGAAGAAAGCCCGGATAGACATTCCGGCCGACGCCGGGATAGCCGTAGGGAACCTGGGTCACCACCGCGCTCTCGAACCAGTGGAGCGAGTGCGCCGTGGCGAACTTGTTGACCTCGGTCGGGTTGATCCGCGTGTCGATGGGGCCGCCCATCAGGGTCATCGTCGACGGCTGGCACGGATCGTTTTCGGCGGCCATCAGCGAGACCGCGCCCATCACCGGAACCGACGGCTGGCACACCGCGACGACGTTGGCGCCGGGGCCGACCAGGCGCAGATAGTCGATGACGTGGTCGACATAGTCGTCGAGGCCGAAGTGCCCCTGCAGCCGGGGCACCTGGCCGGCGTCGAGCCAGTCGGTGATGTAGACGTCGTGCCCGGGCAGCAGCGCGGCGACGGTACCGCGCAGAAGCGTGGCGTAGTGGCCCGACATCGGCGCCACCACCAGGACCTTGGGGTCCTTCCGCTTGGTGTCGCGCTTGAAGTGGAGCAGGCGGCAGAAACTGTCCGCGGAAACGATCTCCTCGGCCACGGCGACGCTCTTGCCGTTGATCTCGGTCGTATCGAGGCCGAACTCGGGCTTTTCGTAGCGGCGGGTCGCCCGCTCGAACATTTCGAAGGCGGCGGCGGCGGACCGCACCATTCGCGTATCGGCAAAAGGCAGAATCGGATTGGCCAGCATGTGTTGGCCCGCCAGCGCCGCCAGCCGAAACGGCGTCAGCGCGGTCTGGTGCCAATCATAAAGCGTGTACAACATCCGCCAACCTACCCTTATCTAGTTATAGTTCCCGGCGCATAGCCTATATTTAGTCCTATGCGGTCGACGGTAGACCGGGGGACGGGGAGTGGCAAGACGCACCTACACCTTAGTGCCGGCCGCCGTCGAAGACCCCGGCAAAACGCCTGTGGCGCCTAGAAATACTTGCGCAGGGACGCCGCGAGCTTGTCCGGGGTGATCTTGTGCGGGAAGTGGGTCAGGTAGCGGCCGTCGCGACCCATCAGGTAGCTGAGCGCGGTGTGAGCCATGGTGTAGTCGTCGGGCCCGTCGCCTTCCTTCTTCTTGGCATAATAGATGCGCCACGCCTTGGCGGTCTTGGCGATCTCCTGCGGCGTGCCGGTCAGCATGACGATGCGGGGGTCGAAGGCCTCGTGGTAACGGGCGATCTGCTGAACCGTATCCCGCTCGGGATCGATGGTGATGAACACGACCCGAACCTTGTCGGCCTCGTCGCCCAGCTTGCGCAGCGCCTCGGTGGCGGTCTGGAGCGTGGTCGGGCAGACGTCGGGGCAGCGGGTGAAGCCGAAGAAGACCAGCATCAGCCTGCCCCGGAACTCCGCGTCGGTGCGGGGCTTGCCGGTGTGGTCGGTGAGCGCGAAGGCGCCCCCGATCGGAACCCTGCCGGTCGATGTCGCGGTCTTCGCGCCCTCGGGTCCGGGCAGCAGGAACCGCATGCCGATCGCGGCGGCGGCGAAACAGACCGCGGCGATCAGGACCAGGGTGAGCAGACGGCCTCGGGGCATGGCTTTTCGTTCAGTTCCGTATCCGCAGATGACCTGAGACCGGAGGCCCGGCCATTCAACGCCAGGGCGTCGAATTGACGCGATCCACGCGCCAGGCCGGCGCCGGTCCGCCGGTCTCGATGTGGTCCAGGCGGGTCAGCGAACAGTTGTCGACGGAAAACCGGATCGACCGCTCGGGCGACAGCCCCAGGGCGTGGCCGATGGCGGCGCGGATGGTGCCGCCGTGGGCGACGGCGAGGATGTCCGACCCGGCGAAGACGCGGGTGAACTCGTCGATCGCGGCGCCGACCCGCTCCGCCAGGTCGAGAAAACTCTCGCCGCCCGGCGGCGTGACGTCCGCGGGCGCCAGCCACAGGCCGTGATGGTCGCCGTGGCGCGCGCGGATATCGGCCCGGGGCTGGCCCTGCCACGCGCCGAAATGCTGCTCGGCGAAGGCGTGGCAGACGATCGCCTCGGGGAAGACCCGGCCGGTGGCGGCGATCGCCGCCGCGGTCTCGTGGGTGCGCCGCAGGTGCGAGGTGATCAGCACGACCTCGCCGGGCAGCGCCTCGGCCAGGGCCGGGTAGCAGACCGTCTCGGAGGTGTCCGCGGGCAGGTCGGTCTGGCCGTAGATGCAGCCGCCGTCGGCGGTCACCGGCGCGTGACGAACCCACCACCAGCGGGTCACCGTCGGCCCGTCGTCACGGATTCCGGCGTCCCGGGAGGTGGCGTCTCGGGACTCGGTCATTGCGTCCTCACAGGGTCGCCACGGCGCCGGCCAGGATGGCGATCTCGACCGCCTGCTGAACCGCCCACAGGGCCGGCCGGTCAAGATCTCCGGTCCGGCCGGCGGCCGCGACCACCGCGACCGCGGCCCCGGCGGCGAGCACCGCCGAC
>CAMYMQ010000025.1 GCA_947259335.1 uncultured Alphaproteobacteria bacterium
CGCCGACCCGGACGCCGTTCCCGTCGGCACCCAATTGAGGATCTATCGATGACCCGAACGCACCCCGCCGGAACCGGGCCGCGCGCGAGCGCCGGCCCCGCAGACGCCTGCCCGGCGCCCGCCGATCCCGATCATCCGCAATGGAAACGGCGGCGCCGGCGCAACTCGACCCTCATGATCCTGGGCATCGGAATGTGCTGCGGCGCCACCGCCGCCGGCATGGCCGGCGTGTCGAACGCGGTGCTGGCCAACGCGCTCTATGCCGGCGTCCTGCTCGCGGGCATGGGGGCCGGCCTCTACACCTGGACCGCGCTCGATCGGCTGAGGCCGGGGCCATGATCGGCGCGATCCTCACCTGGCTGTTCACTCGGGACAGCGGCCGGGCCGTGCTGCTGGTGTTGGGCGTTGTAACCCTGGGGCTCGGCGCCTGGGGCGCCAAGGCGCTCTATGACCGGGCGAAACGAACGGAGGGCCGGCAGGCCGAACGCAACGAGAGGCTACGCGACCATGTCGAAGCGATCGAAAACGGGCGTCTGGCGGAAGCTGACGTTGGCACTGGTTCTGACCGCGACCGGCGGCTGCGCGACAAATACCGCCGCGATTGACACCGCGTGCTCGCTGTTCGGGCCGATAAAATGGTCATCCCGCGACACGGCGGAGACCCGGCGGCAGGTCGGCGTGCACAATTCGAAGTGGGAATGCCGCTGCCGGCAGGATTGCCCCGGCGGCCCCTGACCGGACCGGCGGCTCAGATTTCGGCCACGATCTTGCCGAAGACGTCGCGCGACCGGAGCCGCTCGATGGCGACCGGGAACTCCTCCAGCCTGATCGTGGTGTCGATCACCGGGGTGATGCCCTCGGCCATCTTGGCGAGGCTGTCGACGCAGTTCTGCACGCTCGACCCGAACGAGCCGAAGATGCGCAGCTGCTGTTGGAAGATTTGATAGAGGTTGGTCTTGGCGCTGATCCCGGTGGTCGAGCCGCAGGTGACCAGCCGGCCGCCGCGCCGCAGCGACAACAGGCTACCGGCCCAGGTGTCGACACCGACATGCTCGAAGACCACGTCCACGCCCTGCTTCCCGGTCAACCGGCGGACCCTGCCCTCGAACCGCTCCTCGCGGTAGTTGATGACGTGGTCCGCGCCGAGCGCCCCGGCCTGCTCGACCTTGGCGTCGCTGCCCACGGTGGTGATCACGGTCGCGCCGATCTGCTTGGCCATCTTGATCGCGGTCGAGCCGATGCCGCTGCCCCCGGCATGGACGAGGATGGTCTCGCCCGGCTCCAGCTTCGCGTTGTCGAACAGCATGTGCTGGACGGTCGCGAAGGTGACGGTGGTGCAGGCGGCCTGGATATGGCTGACGCCGCCGGGCACCGGAATGATCCGTTTGGCGGGCGCCTTAACCCGCTCGCAGGCCAGCCCGTCGACGTGGAAGCCCATGATGCCGCCGATGTCGAGGCAGAGATTCTCCTGCCCGGCCTGGCAGCGCTTGCAGGTGCCGCAGAACAAGCCCGGATAGACGACGACCGGGTCGCCAACCTTCACATGAGCGACGTCGGGCCCGACCGCCTCGACCACGCCGGCGCCCTCGACGCCCACCGTCAAGGGCAGCTGCCGCTTGGCGAAGGCCATGCCGCGAAAGCCGAACAGGTCGATGTGGTTGAGCGAAACGGCCTTCATGGCCACCAGCACCTCGTCGCCTTCGGGCGGCGTCGGCGCATCGGCAACGGTCATCTCGACCTGTTCTTCGGTAATCAGGCGTAGGGCGCGCACGGTCGGTCGGCTCCTGTCGGCATGTCGGGATTTGCGATCGGCAGGACGGGTCAGGCGTCCGGGTGGCCGATCAGCAGGCTCACATTCTGGCCGCCGAAGCCGAACGAGTTCGACAAGGCAAAGGTGGCCTGCTGCTTGCGCGCCTGGTTCGGCACCACGTCGAGTTCGATCGCCGGATCGGGCTCATCGTAGTTGATGGTCGGCGGCAGGATCCCGTCGGCGAGCGTCTTGACCGTGATCACGGCTTCGACCGCGCCGGCGGCGGTCAGGGTATGGCCGAGCATCGACTTGTTCGAGCTGACCGCCAGCGACGCCTTGTGGTCGCCGAACACCTCGGAAATGCCGAAGTGCTCCATCTTGTCGTTCTCGGACGTGCCCGTCCCGTGGGCGTTGATATAGTCGATGTCCGTCGGCGACAGGCCGGCATCGTCGATCGCGCCCCGGATGCAGCGGATGATCGCCCGGCCGTTGGGGTTCGAGCGGGTGCGGTGGAAGGTGTCCGCCGCCTCGCCGCAGCCCAGCAGATAGGCGAGAATGGTCGCGCCGCGCGCCTTGGCGTGTTCGGGATCCTCGAGCACCAGCGCCGCGGCGCCTTCGGCCATGACGAAGCCGTCACGGTTCTTCGAGAACGGACGCGCCGCCTTTTCCGGCGGATCGTTCTTGGTCGACAGCGCGGACAGGAGCGCGAAGCGGATCAGGGTCTCTTCGTTGATCGAACCGTCGGTGCCGACGCACAAGGCGGCGGGCCGCTCGCCGCGGCGGACCGCTTCGACCCCGAGCTGGATCGCCGAGGCGCCGGAGGCGCACGCCGTGGTCAACGTGATCGGCGAGCCGCTGCAGCCGTAGTTCTCGGCGAGCCGGTCCGCCAAGGTCCCGTTCATGAAGTCTTCGTGGTACGAGAAATACGCGCCGTCCGGCGTGTCGATCGGCCGCCGTGCATAGGGGCTGGTCTCGCCCGGGGAGCAATGTTCCGCCAGAAACTGGCGCGCCATCCAGTCGTGCTCGATCGGCGGCGCCGCCACGAACAGGTCTCCCGGGAACACGCCGTCGTCGCCGAAGCCGCTCTGTCCGACGGCTTCGGCCACTGCCATATCGGCCATGGCGTAGCTGATCGCCGGCATGTTCGCGGTCTCGAGTTCCAGATCGTCGACGGTTCCCGCGATCTTGGTGCGCAGCCCTTCGGTCGAGAAGCGGGTGATCTCGTGAATGCCCGAGTCGCCCGCCAGCAGCCGCGGCCAATTGGCGTCGACGCCCCGGCCAAGCGAGGTGATCATCCCGATGCCGGTGATTGCGACCCTGCCGGCACCACCCTTGCGTTCAGCCATCGGCCTTCTCCAGGAGGGCCATGCCCTCCCCCTTCAAATGTCCCCATCCGGTGACGAGGATCTGGTTCACCTCGCGGTCGTCCGCGTCCGCTTCCAACGGTTCATCCGTCGCCAGGGGCGGGAACATCCGCGACCGCTCCAGGCAGTCTAGCCCGAGGATGATGTTCTGGAGAAACGCCGCCTCGACGGCGTGGCCGACCGCCTCGCCGGTGCCGCGCACGACGGCGTCGGGCCGCTCGTGGAGAACGGATTCCAGAAAGCCCTTTTCCTCAGCCGTAATCGTGCCGGACCCACAGGCCCCGCTCAGGATGCCGACCCCCCCGTCGCCCATCGATGCCTTGATCCGCCCGAACTGGCCACTGGCGGTTGCCTTGGCCGCTCCGGGCACGCGCCTGGTCCGGTCGCTCTCGACGGCGGACAGGCGGCCGAGAACCCGAGCGCCGCGTTCGGCGGCGCTTTGCTCGGATTCGAGCACCAGGAAGGCCCCCGCGCTGCCGAGGCAAATACCCGCGTCCGGCCGGTGCCACAGCCCGGCATAGTCGTCGCGCAGGAGCAGGCCGGCAGCGTGGTACATCAGATGCAGGTCGGGCCGCTCGGCGTTGAAGCCGGCGCCGACCAGAAAGATGTCGCCCTGCCCCGCCTCGATCTTGTCGAAGGCGATCCGGAGGGCATCGATGCCCGCGCTCTCTTCGCCCATGAAGGTCCGGCTCGATCCCGAGACGCCGTGGACGATGGAGATGTTGCCCGCAAACAGGTTCGGCAACTGGGCCAGGAACAGCGTCGGGCGCAGCCCGTCCGCCATTTCACGGTTGAGGTAGGCGCCCTTGTCGTTCGCGCCCGGCAGCCCCTTGACGATCTGCTCGTCGAGGCTCCAGTCCCGCTCGCCGCCGCCGGCCGCCACGATCATGTGGGTCTGCTCGAGCAGCGCCTCTTCGCCCTTGATACCGGCCTGTTCCAGCGCGACGCCGGCGGCATGGACGCCATAGAGCATCATCGGCCCCATGGCGCGCTGGTCGCCGGGTTTCGGGATCTGGACAGACGGGTCGAAATCGCCGATGGGATACGTGAAGAAGGGCGCGTAGGTCTCGTGATCGACCCGCGCCGGGCGGCCGGCGCCGTCGCCTAGCGCGGCCCAGCGGCTTTCGGCATCCCCGCCGATCGGCGAGACCAGGCCCGCGCCCGTGATGCAAACGCGGCGGGAAGGTTCGGAACCAGTCATCTAGCGAACGCCCACCGAAGCCGCATGAGCCCTGACGGTCGCCCGGAGATCGTCGGTCGGAAACGGCATCGTGCGAAAACGCAACTCGGCCTCCGCGATTTTCTGTTCGTCCTGTGTCGACTTCACGCTCGCCCTCGTGACTGCGAATCCGGAACCTTCATGGACCAGTTCCCCCTCGACCGTCAAATCGGTGCCGGGCTCCACGAACGTTCGGATCTTGGCCTTTTCGATCTGGATCAGGAAAGGCAGCCGTTCGAAATCCTGCATGGACAGCAATAGGTATCCCGACGTCTGCGCCATCGATTCGACGAGCAGCGTGCCCGGCATCAACGGATGCCCCGGAAAGTGTCCTTCGAAAATCGTCGACGTGTCGGGCACCCTCGCCGCGCAACGGACGCGCCCGGTCTCGCGGTCAATCTCGATGACCCGGTCGACGAGCTGGAAGTATTCGAGAATCATCGATTGCAGCAAAGGCCTGTCGGCCGCTGCCCCTATGCCTTGGCGGCGACCAGTTCGTCTATCCGGGTCACGAGATTCTTCATCACGAAGAATTCTTCCGCATCGGCACGGCCCTCGTTGACGTCCTCCATCCACTGCTCGACCGGCATCTTGATGCCGAACCGCTTGTCGATTTCGAAGGTCACGTCGAGGAAGTCGAGGCTGTCGATGCCCAGATCGTTGATCGCGTGGGCATCGGGCGAGATCGACTCGCGATCGATGCTGCTGACCTCGGCGATGATGTCAGCGACGGTGTTGTAGGTCTCTTCGTTGTAATCGGCCATAGTCGTCTCCGGCGCGGCTTAGGCCGCAGCGTGGTTGGGCCCGGTTTTCCGGTGTGAGCGCGACTCTGTCAAGTCCGCGCGGGAGCGGCAGCTCGTGCGCGGACGAGCATAGGCGCCGTGATTTGAACTTCGGCCTCATCCTACTGATAAGGATTGCCAATCACAATCGATGCGGCGTTATGCCATGTCCCCGCGGCATGGCGCGCTAATCCGGCCACCGGCGGTGAAGCCAGAGCCACTGATCGGGCCGCTCCCGCACCCAGCCTTCGACGGTCTGGTTGACCGTGGCCATGATGCGGCGAACGTCCTCTTCCTCGTTCCCGGTTTTTTCGATCTTGAGGGGAGGCGTCACCGTGATGGCGAACCGGCGGCCCCCGAGCCGCTGGACCCAGGCGCCTTGGACCGGGCAGTCGAAGCGCAGCGCGAGCTTGGCCAGGGTGGTTCCGGTCATTGCCGGCCGGCCGAAGAAGTCGACCGGGATGCCGCGATTCTGCTTCTGGTCGATCAGCAGCCCCAGACGTCCGCCTTCGCGCATCACCCGGCCGGCCGCGGCGGCGCCCTCGAAGCCCTTGGGAAGCAGCGCGACCATGCCCTGGCGCAGCCGTTCGACCAAGCGCGCCACATAGGGATTGTTCGGCGTCCGGAACACGACCGAGGTGAAGACGCCGAACCGCGAGGCACCGACCGGCAACAATTCCCAGTTGCCCATGTGGGCGGTGAAGATGATGAGCGGCCCTTCGGTGACCTGGAAATCGAGGAAGTTCTGGACACCCCGGATCTCGATATTGCCGGACTTCACCGTCATGTCCTCGCCACGCTCACGCGCCGCGAACAGGCGGTCCAGGCCGATCTTGTGAACGGCCTCGTTCAGATTGGCGTCCCACAGGTGGCGGATATGGACGCTCTCGCCCACCACCCTCCCGAGATTATCCCACATGCCGCGAAGGATGCGCCGCTGCTCCGCCCCCGACGCGTCGGGTAGCGCGCGCGCGATGTTGCGCCGGGCGCGCTTGTTGACCGGCAACAGGGGCCCGAGCGTCCGGCCCACGAAGCCGCCGACGGCCGAGGCGACCGGCAGGGGAACGAGCCGCATCAGCCCCATGACACCGTAGACGAGGCCAGCTTCCAGCACATGGCGGACCCGGATTATCGCGGACCGGCGGCGGATCATGAATGTCCGAATGTTGAACGGGGCATCGCGAGCGGGACCGACCGAGCAAGAAACAGGGTGGAAGGGAACGGAGCACCCGGCGCCGACGGGCCCCGAGCGGCAATTTCGCAGGATTGATACCACCCTTGTCTGCCGCGAACCAAGCCGGTCGCCCCGTGGCGGAGCCCAGAGCCAGAGCGACGGCAGGGTTGCAGTGTACCGGGTTCTTATAGACCGCGAAGTGCACTATATTGGGGGCATAAAAGGCCAGCGCTGTGCCAAGACAATGGCCACGCGACATCTAGGGAGTTTCCGAGCCATGTCCGTCACCGTCGTCCCCATCGAAACTGTTCCCGAAATCGAGAAGATCCACCCGCGCCAGGGCAAGTTCCTGTTCCGCCGGCTGCTCAAGGGCGAAGACGGTTCGCCGAACAATTTCACGTTCGAGATGTCGCGAACCTATGCGGACTTCTACTCCCCGCGCCATCGCCACAACTTCGATCAGTTCCGGTTCCAGCTGGAAGGCGATTTCAGCTTCAGCCGTGACGGCAAGTCCAAGCCCGGAACCCTGATCTACCATCCCGAGAGCGCGCCCTACGGCCCCCAGTCTTCGGACGAAGAGGCGGTGGTGCTGGTGCTGCAGTTCGGCGGCGCGAGCGGCAACGGCTATGTCTCCTCTACAGAACAGAAGGCGGCGATCGAGGAGCTGGAAAAGCACGGCACCTTCGCCAACGGCGCCTACACGCGGATCGACGAGAACGGCAAGAAGGTCAACAAGGACGCCTTCGAGGCGGTGTGGGAACAGGTCAACGGACGGCCGATCAACTATGCCAAGCCGCGCTATCAGGGGCCGATCTTCATGCACCAGGACAGCTATTCCTGGGTTCCGGTCGACGGCAATCCCGGCGTCTCGCAGAAGCTGATGGGCGTGTTCACGGAACGGCGCACCGAGGCCGGCTTCCTGCGCCTCGAAGCGGGCGCCTCTTGCGAGCTGTCAGGTCCCAAGCTCTATTTCGTCACCAGCGGCGCCGGGTCGGTGAGCGATGCCGCCGTGGCCAAACACACGTCGATCCACGTCGAGGCCGGTGACCGGGCGACGATCACGGCCATGGAGCCGATCGAAATGCTCTTCCTGGGACTGCCGAACTTCGAGGAAAAGGAATTGCGGAAGGCGGCCTGACCGCCCCGTAGTCTCAGACGATTGCGGCCGGCGTCCTCGGGGCGCCGGCCGTTTTTCATTCGCCGCCCTCAGGCTGCGGCCGCGCTGCGGCGATGTAACCGGTGGTCGATGGCGAGCAGGATGCCGTTGGCCGTTGCCGCGACCAGGAACAGGAACAGGGTCAGCGACATCAGCAGTTCGACATTGTTCTCGTCGATCGCCTTGATCAGCATGAAGCCCAGTCCTTCCGTCGCCGCGAACATCTCGCCGATCAGGGTGCCCAGGATCGTTGCCGCGAAACCGACCCTCAACCCGCTGACGATTTCCGGCAGCGCCGCCGGCAGCAGCACCGTGAAGATCGTCCGGCTGCGCGAAAGGTTCAGGGACCGGGAGGCCTTCACGTAGATCGGATTGATCTTCCGGATGCCGTTCAGGGTGAAGATGGCAACCGGAAAGATGCCGTGCAGGGCGCCGAACGCGACCTTGGCTGATAGGCCGAGACCGAAGACCAGCAGGATCACCGGATACAGGGTCACCTTCGGCACCGAGAACAGCGTGATCAGCATCGGGTCGGCGACATCGCCGGCCAGCCGGTTGAGCCCGAGCGCCAACCCGATCGCCAGCCCGCCAACCATCGCGATGATCAGGGCGTAGAGCAACGCCAGGGCGCTGGCCCCGGCATTGTTCCAGAAGTGGGCATCGCCCAGTTCCTTGGCGGCATATGCGAAGGTCGCGAGGGGCGACGTCAGCGCGTACTCGCCGACCAGCTCGTGACATATCTGCCAGACAACCAGCAGGCCGACGACGAGCAGGACATAGTCAATCGCGCGATGCTTCATCATTGCTTGGCCCACCGGCTGTGCAGCCGGTGCTCCCACATGTGCAGCGACATGGTGACGACCGTGACGGCGGTCAGCAGCAGCAGGAGGAGGCCGTACATCGTCCGGCTGTCGAAATCGTTGTAGGCATAGGCGATCCGGTGTCCGATGCCCTTGGAGGACAGGATGAACTCACCGGCGACCACGGCGATCACGGAATAGACCACCGCGAGCTTGACCCCCGTTATCAGATGCGGGGCGGCCGACGGCAGCTTTATCAGCAGGGCGGACCGCAGCGGGTCGAGCTGGAACATCCGTGCAGACTTGAACATCACCCGCGGCACCCGGTCGAGTCCGGTCAGCGTGCTGATCAGCATCGCGACGATGCCGAACATGGCGCCGATCAGGATCAGCGGAGTCGCGTTGATCCCGAAGATCACCACCAGCAGGGGATAGAAGACGAAGACGGGCACCGCATAATAGGAGGCGAACAGCGGATCGAGGATGCGGCGCAGCCGTGGCAGCGCATGGACGATGACGCCGCAAACGAAGCCTGCCAACACCGACAGTGCGACCGCCGCCACGGTGTTGCGCAAGGAATAGAGCACATCCTCGGTGATGCTGCCCGCCAGCAGCATCGACCACAGCGCCTCCGCCATCTCGGTCGGCGGAATCATGGTCAGCCGGTCGATCCAGCCGATACGGCACATGATCTCGAGCGCGCCAAAAAAGGCGATCACGATGACGAGCCGTATCCATCCCGCCTTGGACATCGTCAGCGCGCCTTCATCGCCTTCTGCGATTCCTCGCGAAGGAGCGACCACATGTGGGCGGTGATGGAGCCGAACCGGGCCTCGGATACGATTTCGGAGGTCCGGTCACGCGGCCAGCCGGTCTCGATGATCTCGATGAACTTGCCCGGCCGGGCCGACATGACCCCGACATGATCGGCGAGCATCGCGGCCTCGTCGAGCGAATGGGTGATCATCATGATGGTGGCGCCCGTCTCTCGCCAGATGCGGAGCAATTCGTCGCCCATCAACAGCCGCGTCTGCTGGTCGAGCGCGCCGAAGGGTTCGTCGAGCAGGATCAGCCTGGGCTGCAGAACGAGCGTCCGGGCGATACAGACCCGCTGGCGCATACCGCCCGAAAGCTGGGCCGGGTAGGCCTGCGCGAAGTCGGAAAGACCGGTGAAGGCGAGGATCGCGTCAACCCGCTTGGCCATCTCGGCCTTATCGATCCGTTTGCGCCGCAGGCCAAAGGCGACGTTGTTCCACACCGTCAGCCAGGGAAAGCTGGAGTCTTCCTGAAAGACGACGCCCACGCCTTCGGGCGGACGCCCCTCGATCCGCTTGCCTTCGAACATCACCGTGCCCTCGGTCGGCGACGCCAGGCCGGCGACGATGTCGAGCAAGGTCGACTTGCCGCAGCCGGAAGGGCCGATCAACGAAAAGAAGCTGCCTTGGGGCAGGTCGAGGTCGGTGGACGCCAGGGCGTGCACTTCGGGATTGTTGGCAACCGCCGGATAGATCCGGGTCACACCCTTGAGGTGAACGTGCGGGGCTTTCGCCCCGCGCGCTCCTTCTTCCAAGCTGTGTTCGGCCGCGCTGGTTTGCGACAGCACGTTCATCACAGCTTCGACTGCAGGTCCTTGGGCAGGTACTGCTGGTCGACATACTTGCCCCAGTCGACCTCGCCCTTGACCGCGCCGATCATGTTGAGACCGCGGACCGTCGTCTCCAGGCCCTTACGGCTGAACTTGCCCGTGCCCAGATAGTTCCACTCGACGAACTTCGGCATGATCTTGGCGGCCAACTTCTTGTCGATCCGAAGATACTCCGCGTAGTAGGGCGCGGCTTCCTGGGGATGCTTGTTGATCCAGTCCACGACCTCGCGGCGGACCTGGATCAGCTTGCGGATCGTGTCGCCGTTCTTCTCTGCGTACTTCCGCGTGGTGACGCCCACCGTCCAGGTGACCTGAGGCACGATCGCGCCGGCGCGGAACACCGGGATGAACTTGCCTTCGGCCTTGGTAATGATCGGCTCGGCAATCACGGCCGCGTCGACGCCTCCGTTGCGCAGCAGGGTCAGACCGGCGCCAAGGCCGCCAGTCGGCACCGCCTTGACCTTGTCGAAGGGGATGCCCGACACCTCGAGCACGAGCCGGAGGGTCATCTCGGTCGCGGATTTCGGATTGGTGTAACCGATCCTCTTGCCGACGAGATCCTTGACCGACTTCCAGCCCTTGCCGGGAAGGCTCGCCCAGGTCAGATCGCCGAGATTGTCGGAGCCGGCGTAGACGACGACGAGGTCGACGCCCTTCTTGATGGCCGAGACGACCGCCGAAGTCGCGATTTCGCCGATCGGCGTCTCGCTGGCCAGCATGTTGCGGAGCGAGGTGCCCCCGCCCTTGCCGGAGATAAGCTTGGTGACGTCGACGCCCGCCTTCTTGAACATGCCGTTCTTCATGCCGATGAACCAGGGCAGGCCGGTCGCGAGGCGGCCATACTGGCTCACCGTTACCTGGACATCCGCCTTGGCGGCAGGGCTGTGCATCGTTCCCACGGCGCCGACCATGGCGACGCCGGTAAGCCCGAGCAGGCCATTACGCAAGATTGATCGCTGCATCATTTTCTCCTCCCGAGTGGTCACTGGAGGGCGACGGGAAATCCCCAAAATCGCCGAGACTTGATCCGGACATCAATCGCGCCCGTTTGTTCGAAATCTAACAATCGACGGGTCGGGACACAACCGCGCGCCCGCACCTGTCATGGACAAACGCCGTCACCTCCCCGTGCTGGAACCTCAAGCGGCGAGCCGCCTTTGATCGACACCCTCAAGGGCCGGAAGCCCCAGGACAATGAACTCCGCTTCGGCTCCCGCCGTTATGGTCGCGGCGTCGCCGATGCCGGCATAGAGCGTGTCGTACTTCGACCAGTCGCCCTGGTCGCACGCGCCCTCGCCGGACAGGCTGAAGTAGATGCTGTCGCCGGCGAGCCGGTGCCTCGCCCCGGGTTCGAGGCGGATGAAACTCAAGCGGAATTGCCGTTCGGTGAACATGCCCAGCGGCCGCTCCCAAACGCCCGGCTCCGCATCCGAGGACATCCAGGCGAATGCCCCGGGCTCAATGAATACCGGCTTGCCGTACCGGGGGGCGGGATAGGTCATCTCCCGTCCGCGCATATGCTCCCACACGGCCTGGAAACCGTCGACGTTGGGCTTGCCGGGCACTCCGGGATTGCGCCGGAAGATACCGCCCTCGAATGTTCCCTGGCGGGCAAGTTCCGCGACGCCGCGGTCGCGTTCCGCATCGGACAGGTAGCCGTTGCCGCTGGCCCCGCCGAACTGAAGCACGACCGTCAGCGAGTCCTCGCTCGACGTCTGCGGGCCGTAAGGCGTTCCTTCCGGGAAATAGGCGATCGTGCCCGGCCGCATGACCCCGTCTCGCGAGAACTTGTAGCTTCCCTCGATCTGGTAGCGGATCTGATCGAAGTTGTGCTTGTGGCGTGGCGAGTAGAAGTCGGTATAGGTCCGCACCATCCGGAAAGAGAAGTTACCCGGCGTGCCGGATTCTCCCTCCAACAGCATCTTCGACGTGAAAGTGCCGACGCGATGCTGGTTGTTGCGGTCGGCGAAATCGACCCGGTCAAAATCGACGAGCTTCATCTGCCTGCTCTCCCGTCAATTACGATACTTGATAGTGCACTAATATTTGTACCGAATGGGCGGAGCCCTCGCAAGGCGGCAGGACACCTGCCCGCCGCCTCGGGCCCGCCGCCGTCATTGGCTGCCATAGCGCCGCTCCATCTCGCTATATTCCGGCAGTCCGACGACCGTCTTGATCTCGTCGAAGCCAACGGTGGGCGGGGCCAGCGAGTCGTCTTCGGCCATCAACGCCTTGAGCGCATCCTGCATGGCCCGTGTGGCCGAAAACAGGAGCGGATGATAGGTGACCAAACGAATGCCCATTTCGCGCAGCGCCGCGCGCGGGATCATCGGCGTCTTGATGCCGGGCGACAGGTTGGCCATCGTCGGCTGACGCATGGCCTGGGCGAACGCCCCCATTTCCTGCTCGGAGGTCGGCGCCTCGAGGAAGACGATGTCGGCGCCCTCCTCCTCGAAGTCGCGGCAGCGGTCGAGCGCCGCCTCGAAGCCTTCCACGGCGCGCGCGTCGGTGCGCGCGAGAATAAGAATACCGGCGTCCCGCGCGGCCTCGACCGCGGCCCGGATCTTCAGCCTGGCCTCTTCCCGGGAGATGATCTGCTTGCCGTCGAAATGCCCGCATTTCTTGGGCGAGACCTGATCTTCGATCATCACGCAGGCGGCCCCGGCCCGGGCGTACTCGGTTACCGTCCGACGCACGTTCATGGCGTTGCCGTAGCCGGTGTCGCCGTCGGCGACGACCGGAAAGCCGGGCACGGCGCCGCAGATATTTCTGAGCTGATCGACCATCTCGGTGAAGGTGATCAGCCCGGTATCCGGCATGCCCAGCCGGGTCGCGGCGACTGCGAACCCGCTCATGAACGACATCGGAAAGCCGGCGTCCCGGGTCAGCTTCGCCGACAGCGCATCGAAGCAGGTCGGAAAACAGACCAGTTCGGTGCCATCCAGCAACTTGCGGAGCGCGGCGGCGGATTCGATCATCGGCATCCCGTTTGCTGATTGCTGCCGTGAAGACTCATGCGTTGAACCCCGCCTGGTAAATCCACGGCCGACTGTCCCGATCCCGCGCCTGAAAGGCCGCGATCGCCTCGGCGTCCTTCAAGGTCATCCCGATCTCGTCGAGCCCCTCGAGCAGCGCCGTCCGGCGCGCGGGATCGATATCGAACGGCCGTGTCCGCGCGTCCGGGCCGGTCACCGTGCAGGCCTCCAGATCGACCGTCATTTCGAGGCCGGCGTCGCCCCCATCCAGCTTCGCCCCGATATCGGCGACCGCATCGGCGGGCAGGCTCACGGCGAGCAACCCGTTCTTGCAGGAATTCTCATAGAAGATGTCGCTGAAGCTCGGCGCGATCACGCTTCGAATACCGAACCCGAGCAGCGCCCAGACGGCGTGTTCGCGCGAACTGCCACAGCCGAAATTGGTGCCCGCGACGAGGATCCGGGCCCCGCGGAAGGGCTCGCGGTTCAGGATGAAGTCCGGGCGATCGACCGCTCCCGCCTCGTCCTGATACCGCCAGTTGGCGAACAGCGCCTGTCCGAAATCGACGTCCGCCTTGGTCATCCAGGGAACCGGGATGATCGCATCGGTATCGATGTTGTCGACCATCATCGGCGCCGCGACCCCGGCAATGCGAGAGACCTTTTCCATCGGATCAGTTCCCCAGCCGGCGAACGTCGGTAAAGCATCCGGCCACCGCCGCCGCCGCCACCATCGGCGGACTGGCGAGATGGGTGCGGGCGCCCGGGCCCTGCCGGCCCTCGAAGTTGCGGTTCGAGGTCGAGATGCAGCGCTCGCCCGGCCCGACCCGATCTTCGTTGACGCCGGCGCACATCGAGCAGGCCGATTCGCGCCACTCGAAGCCGGCGTCGCGGAACACCGCGTCCAGGCCTTCCGCCTCGGCCTCCCGCTTCACCGATGTCGAGCCCGGTACGACCAGCGCGCGAACGCCCGGCGCGACCTTGCGCCCCCGGACGATGGCCGCCGCGGCGCGCAGGTCGCTCAACCGGCTGTTCGTGCAGGAACCGATGAAGGCGATGTCGATGGGAATCCCATCGAGTGGCGTGCCCGGCGTCAGGCCCATATAGGTGAGCGCGCGTTGGGCGCCGGTCCGTGCACCGGCATCGCCGAGCGCCTCGGGGTCGGGGACCCGGCCGTCGATGGGCAGCACGTCCTGGGGCGACGTTCCCCACGTCACATGGGGCGCGATTTCGGTCGCATCGATGACGACCTCGCGATCGAAGGTCGCGTCGGGATCGCTGGGCAGGGTCCGCCAATGGGCCAGCGCCCGGTCCCAAAGCTCACCCTCTGGCGCGAACCGCCTGCCCTTTATGTACTCGTAGGTGGTGTCGTCCGGAGCGACCATGCCGATGCGCGAGCCGAGCTCGATCGACATGTTGCACAGGGTCAGGCGCGCCTCGACGGGGAGGGACGCAACGGCATCGCCCGCATATTCGATCGCATGCCCAACGCCGCCCTTGGCGCCGATCCGCCCGATCAGGCAAAGGATCATATCCTTGGCGGTCACCCCCGGACCGGGGACGCCGTCGAACCGGACCCGCATCGTCCTGGGCCGGCGCAGGATCAGCGTCTGGGTCGCCAGGACATGTTCGAGTTCGCTGGTGCCGATGCCGATGGCAAGCGCGCCGATGCCGCCGACCGTGCAGGTGTGGCTGTCCCCGCAAGCCAGGGTGACACCCGGCAGCGCCACCCCCAGTTCCGGCGCGACGACATGGACGATTCCCTGAAGGGGGTCGTTCAGGCCGAAGAGGCGGATGCCCGCGCGGGCGGTATTCTCCCGCAATGCCTTGGCGAAGGGCGCACCTTCCGCATAGGTGTCGTCGCGGCGACCCGGCGCCGAAGAGATGATGTGATCGTGGGCGGCAACCGTCAGCTCGGGACAGCGAACCTCACGGCCGGCTTTGTTCAGCTTCGCGAACGCGATGTTCGATCCGAGGTCGTGGAGCACGTGTCGATCGACGTGCAGCAGCACGGTACCGTCCGAGCGCGACGCCACGACATGCGAGTCCCAGATCTTGTCGAACAGCGTTCCGGCCATGAGTGCGACTGCGCCTAATCCACGGAACCGTCACTTTCCCGGAATGACTCTCGTCCAGCAAGACAATTGTCGGACAATCGCTGTAAGGGTGCCATGCGGCGGACGCACGAAGCGCCGCGGCGGCGTCCGGTGACATCATGGAGTATGACGGCAAGCCACCAGGCGCGCGGCACCAGGCGCGGGGAACCCTGCCCGCCGGCTTCGCAGCCGTCCTGCGTGAGGGAACTGGCCAATCGCCGTTGGCACCGGCGCCCTGCGTTGCCCCAGGGCGGCGTCGGCGCCGGTCCGCCAACGCGCGGACGGCAATTCCCAAACGTCTAGGAGGGGGAAATGGTGCCCAGGGGCGGATTCGAACCACCGACACCGTGATTTTCAGTCACGTGCTCTACCAACTGAGCTACCTGGGCAATGCACACCTGCATAGTGCGGCTGCCGCTTATAGGCAACACCGATCTGAGAGTCCACCGCCGCCCTGCGATCTCGCCTAATTGAGGCGAGGCGCGGGTTCCGCGTCGTCATACTCGTCAACCGGCTCGTCGTCGACCGGGATCCGGTATTGACCGTGCAGCCAGTTCGCCAAGTCGTGGTCGGCGCATCGCTGCGAACAGAACGGATCGTGATCGCGGATGGCGGTCGAACCGCAGATCGGACACTTCCTGGTTCGCGCCATGATTCCCCGCTTTCCACGCCAGAACCGCAAACATCGCCTCAGTCGGTTCCGATTTCAACCCGTGCGTCGGGCCAATCCTCATGGGCGGCGATCGCGGGCGACAGGCCGGTCTCCGCCAGCAGCTCCGCGACGGCCGGGGCCAGGTGCGAAACGGTCCAATGGCCGGCAGCGGCGGGCGACAGATGCACGGTCAGCCGCGTGACCGGGGCTCGGGAGACCGCCACTCTGGCGGCGCGAACCGCCCGCAGGACAATGGTATCGAGCGATTCCGGCGACGGCCGATCGGTTCGTTCGGCGGGCGCCGAAACCACCTCGTCCAACGGCTGTCGGGACCACTGGCGCGAAATCAGTACAACCCCCCGGCTTTCGACCAGGTCGATCTCGGCGCGGGCGGGATCGTCCCGAAAGGCGTCCCGGTAGGCCGCGAGGACGGCAGCCCCAGCCTTGCCGCGTGGACTGCCGACCAAATCGACGGCGACCAGGCCGCCGATCGCGCGAAGGCGGAGCTGGTTGGCGACTTCATGCGCGGCGCGACGGTTGAGCTGCTGCGCGCCGCGACCGAAGGACGCTCCCTCGAAGGCGGCACCGCTGTCGATGTCGATGACGGTCATTCCCTCGGTACGATCGACGGTAAGGGCCCCTCCTTCGGGCACCGCGACACGCCGGGACAGCGCCGCATCGATCTGCTCCTCGAGATCGTCGAACGCCCGCGCCATCTCGGCGGCCGGGATCCACCCGGGAGCAGCGGCATCGGGCAAGAAGGTCCGGCAGAAAGCCGCCAGGGGCTCCGCCGCGGCGCGGTCGTCGCTGACGATCTCATCCGGGATGGCGCTGACCGTATCGCGCAGCAGGCCCACGCCCGGCGCTGTCGGCGCCAGCAAGACGCCGGGAGAGCGCGCGGTAGCGAAGCGCTCCGTGCAGGACTCCCATTCGGTCATCAGGGCACGCGCCTCGGCCTGGAGAACTTCTATCGACGCGCCGCGGGCGCCGCGTCGCGCCACGAAGCCGCCGGACCTGCGCTCGATCCTGGGCAAGAGCTGCGCCACCGCGTCCTTTTCCGCAGCGGCCGAAAAGCGGTGCGAAACGCTGTCCGCGGCGGCATGTGGCAGATACACGAGCCTCGGCCCGATCGATCCCAGACGGGTCGTGGCGCGGGCTAGACGCCCCCGCCGGGATTCCTGAGCAATCTGGACGGGAACCAGCGCCCCCTCGGTCAGGGACCAGCCGGCCGCCCTGGCGCTCTTGGCGTCCAGGTCGGTCATGACTTCGGCGTCACCGATATCGGCAAAGGCCAGGCGACCGTCACCGGTCATTTTCCGAATCCGGGCGAGATAGATCCCGTCGAGCCGCGGCGGCGCATGGTCGCGCCTGACTTCATAGTCGATCAGCCGCCCGTTCGAGACCAGCGCCACCCGGGTCTCGCCGGGCGAGCGGCTCAACAGGAGGCGTCTGGTCACCGGCTGTCGTCCGAACGGCGAAAGCCGGCGCCGGAGAGGAGGTTCCAGGTTTCGAACAGGGGCAGGCCGACGACATTCGAATAGGAACCCGACAGAAAGCGGACGAAGACGGCGGCGCGCCCCTGGATCGCATAGCCGCCCGCCTTCCCGTGCCATTCTCCGCTGGCGAGATAGTCGTCGATTTCAGACTTCTGGAGACGTTTGAAGGTCACGGTCGTCATCACCAGCCTTTGATGGTGCGCGCCGCCCGGCGTCAGGAGGCTCACCGCGCCCAGAACGCGGTGGCGCCGGCCGGACAGCCGCCGCAGGCAATCGGCCGCCGGCGCCTCGGATTCTGCTTTCGGAAGGATCGAGTGGCCCGCCACGACCACTGTATCGGCGGCGAGGATGTAGCTGTCCCTGTCGAGATCGCGCACCGTTCGCGCCTTGGCCTCGGCCATCCGGCGGGCATAGGCGCTGGGTGCCTCGCCGGTGAGCGGCGTTTCATCGATTTCGGGGGAGACAACCCGCTCCGGAGAGACCCCGATCTGGCCGAGCAAGTCCAGCCGGCGCGGGGAGCCCGATGCAAGCACCAGGCGATTGCTGCTTAACCCAGCCGCCATATCGACGGCTATTTGAAGCGGAATGTGATCCGCCCCTTGGTCAGGTCGTAGGGAGTCATTTCCACGTTCACTCGGTCGCCGGCCAGGACTCGGATGCGGTTCTTACGCATCTTGCCCGACGTGTGCGCAAGGACTTCGTGCTCGTTGTCCAGTTTGACGCGGAACATGGCGTTGGGCAGGACCTCGGTGACGGTCCCCGACACTTCGAGCATATCCTCTTTCGCCATACGGTCTCCAACTCGGCTCTGTCACCGGCCGGAAGGATGGTCGGCGACGGTGTGCCGGTCAAGCCCGTGCATGGGCCTCATGTCGGCTTCAGGGGCGGCGGGAACCGCTCGCGGATGCGCTCGAACAGGCCGTCGCGAACCGTGCGATAGACCGCGAGACGGGTCTCCCGATCGCCTTCGATCATGGTCGGGTCGAGCGTGTTCCAGAATTCGATCTCGACCGCCATCGTACGGGTCAATTCGACCGCCCGGTGCTGCGCCTCCGGCGACAGGGTGATGACCAGATCGAAGCTCGTATCCTCCAGCTCGTCGAAGGTCTTGGACCGGTGACCGGCAATGTCCAGCCCGACCTCCTCCATCGCCGCGATGGCGAAACCGTCGACGTCGCGGGCACGCACCCCCACCGAATCGACATAGATCCGCTTGCCGTGGATATGTTTGAGGTAGGCCTCCGCCATGGGCGAGCGGACCGAATTCATCGTGCAGGCGAACAGAACGCTCCCAGGCAGCCCCATAAGTGCTCAGCCTCGGATATGGAGGACGCACAGAAGGGTGAACAGCCGGCGCGACGTATCGAAATCGATGTCGATCTTTTCGGCCAGGCTTGCGCGCAGCAGTTCGGAACCTTCGTTGTGGAGACCGCGCCGGCCCATGTCGATCGCCTCGATCTGGCGCGGACTGGCTGTCTTGATGGCGGTGAAATAGCTCTCGCAGACGTGGAAATAGTCCTTCACGATCCGGCGAAACGGCTGGAGCGACAGCGGCACCCGCGACAGTTCCGCGTCGTCTCGATCGCGAATGTCGAAGATCAGCCGGTTTTCTTCGAGGCCCAGGCGCAGGACATAGGGACCCGGATGGTCGACCTGAGGCGCGAAATGATTGTCCTCGAGCAGGTCAAAGATGGCGACCGCCCGCTCGTGCTCGATGTCCTTGTTGCGACGGACGACGGTCCGCTCATCGAGTTGGATATCGACTATGCGGGGATCCTGGGCCACGCGCTTCAGCGGCGGCGGCGGGCCGTGTCGGCGGCGTCCGCCCCCTCCCCGTCGAGACGGATCGATATCGACAGGGCGTGGGCGTCGAGGCCCTCCGCCCTCGCGAGTTCGACGGCGGCCGGACCGATGCGGCCGAGACCGCCCGCGTCGCAGGCGATGATCGAGGTCCGCTTGAGAAAGTCCTGCACGCCGAGCCCCGACGAGAAGCGGGCCGTCCTGGATGTCGGCAGGACGTGGTTGGGACCGGCGACATAGTCGCCGACCGCCTCGGGCGTGAACCGACCGAGAAAGATCGCGCCGGCGTGCCGGATTCGGGCCGCCATCGCTTCCGGCGCCTCCACGGCAAGCTCGAGATGCTCGGGCGCGAGCCTGTCGACGAGGGAAGGCGCGTCGTCGAGGTCGTCGACGACGATAATCGCGCCATGGTCGGCCCAGCTCCGCGCCGCGATCTCGGTGCGCGCCAGCCGCTGCAGATGGACGGCGACGGCGCGCTCGACCGCTTCCGCGAACTCGGCGCTGTCGGTGATCAGGATCGCCTGGGCGACCTCGTCGTGTTCCGCCTGGGACAGGAGATCGGCGGCGATCCACTTCGGGTCGTTGAGGGCGTCGGCGACGATCAGGATTTCCGAGGGGCCGGCGATGAGATCGATGCCGACCCGGCCGAAGACCTGCTTCTTCGCGGAGGCGACATAGGCGTTGCCCGGACCGACGATCTTGTCGACCGCGCCGATGGTCTCCGTCCCGAAGGCGAGCGCGGCGACAGCCTGGGCACCGCCGACCCGATAGACCTCGTCCACGCCCGCGATATGTGCGGCGGCCAGCACCAGTTCGTTGATCTCGCCGTCAGGGGTGGGCACGGTCATCGCGATCCGCCCGACGCCCGCGACTTTCGCCGGCACCGTGTTCATCAGGACGGAACTGGGATAGGCCGCCTTGCCCCCCGGGACATAGACCCCGGCGGCGTCCACCGGCGTCCAGCGGGCGCCCAGCCGGACGCCCTCGGCATCGGTGTAGTCGAGATCCTCGGGCAACAGCCGCCTGTGATAGTCGGCGATGCGCGCCGCCGCCTTTTCGAGCGCCGCGATCTGGCTGGGCGGACAGCGGCCGACGGCCTCGTGCAAGCGGTCCGGGCCGATGTGCAGTTCGTCCGCGGTCAGTGTCAGCCGGTCGAAGCGTTCGGTATAATCGAGCAGCGCCGCATCGCCGCGTCGGCGAACGTCCCCGATGATGTCGGCGACGACGGTATCGACGCTGTCGGCGGTCTCCTGCCGGTCGTCGAGCAGCGCGGCGAAGTCGGCCTCGAAACCGGAATCGCCGGTCCGGAACCTACGCGGCATCGCCGCAGTCCCGGACGGCGATGCGGAACCGCTCGATCCAGTCCCCGATCTCGCGCGGACGGGTCTTGAGCGCCGAGCGGTTGACCACGAGCCGCGAGCTCACCTGGGAAATCGTCTCGACCTCGACCAGGCCGTTCTCCTCCAGCGTCCGCCCGGTCGAAACCAGATCGACAATGCGGCGGCACAGACCGAGTTGCGGCGCCAGTTCCATCGCGCCGTTCAGCTTGATGCACTCCGCCTGCACCCCGCGCGCGGCAAAGTGCCGCCGCGTGATTTCGGGATATTTGGTCGCGACGCGAACGTGGCTCCACCGGGCCGGATCGTCATGCTTGCGCAATTCCACCGGTTCGGCGACCGACAACCGGCAATGACCGATATTGAGGTCGAGCGGCACGTAGAGTTCGGGATAGCCGAACTCGGTGATCACATCGTTGCCGGCCACGCCGAGTTGCGCGCCGCCGAAGGCGACGAAGGTGGCCGCGTCGAAGCTGCGCACCCGAATGATTTCCAGGTTCGGCACATTGGTCGCAAAGCGCAGCTTGCGGCTGTTCGGATCGTCGAACGCCGGCTCCGGCTCGACGCCGGCACCGTCGAGAAGCGGGCGCACCTCGTCCAGGATCCGGCCCTTGGGCAGTGCAAGAATGATCGGGCTGTTCGCCCGCGCGGTCTCTACAGTCATGACACTCAAGCTCGATTGGCGCCGTCAGCGCTCGTCCAAATCCGGATGCGACGGCCGCCACCGGGTCGGCCAGGGTTCGCCGATATCCTCGACGTGGCACGCGATCTCGCCGATTTCCAGCCGAATTTGGCCGCCGCCCGCGAAAACCATCACGACCGCGCCATCCTCGGCGCGAACCGTCAGCAGCGATAACATATCCTCCCGCTGCCGCAGGTCGATGCCCTGGCTCTTTACGCCGGATACGCCCTCGAACGAAACACCGCAGTTGACCCGCTCGAATTTCCCTCGGCTGACGCCGTCGCTTGCCGCCTCCCAGCGGAAGCGGTTCGCAACCATCACGAACCGCTCTTCGTCGGGAAGAAACGCGATATCGGCGATCGGAACGATGGCGTCCTGCAGGCACCCGGCAATGACGGCGAGATCGTCCGGGTCGCGGGCCGCGAGCCTCAACCCATCAGGCATCAGGCTGCTCTTTGCTCCGCGATCCGTTCGACCTCCGCGCCGCAGGCCGCGAGCTTCTGTTCGAGCTGCTCGTAGCCGCGGTCGAGATGATAGACGCGATTTATGACCGTTTCGCCGTCGGCCGCCAGGGCCGCGACGACCAGCGATGACGACGCGCGCAGGTCGGTCGCCATCACCTCCGCGCCATACAGCTTGTCGACTCCGCGGACCATGGCCGACGAGCCGTGCAGATTGATGTTCGCGCCCATGCGCATCAGCTCGGGCACATGCATGTAGCGGTTCTCGAAGATCGTTTCCGTGATCATGGCCGCTCCCTTCGCCACCGACATCAGCGCCATGTATTGGGCCTGCAGGTCGGTCGGGAAGCCCGGGAACGGATCGGTCATCACGTCATAGCCGACCAGCGAGCCGTTGCCGCAGGCGGCACGGACACCTTTTTCCGTCTCCGTAAGCTCGACGCCGGCATGGCGCAGAGCCTCCGCCGCCGCGCCGAACAGGTCCAGGCGCATGCCGAGCAGGTCAACCTCGCCACCCGTCATGGCGGCCGCGATGCCGTAGGTTCCCGCCTCGATCCGGTCCGGCACGACGCTGTGTTTCGCGCCATGGAGGCCGGCGACACCCTCGATGACCAGCCGCTCGGTGCCGATGCCCTCGATCTTCGCGCCCATCGCGACCAGGCAGTGGCACAGGTCCTCGACTTCCGGCTCGAGCGCGGCATTTTCGAGGACCGTCTCGCCCTTGGCGAGCGAGGCGGCCATCACGAGATTTTCGGTCGCGCCGACCGACACCTTGGGAAAGATGATATGCGCGCCCTTGAGGCCCTTGGGCGCGGTCGCGTGGATGTAGCCGCGGCCTAGGTCGATCCGGGCGCCGAGCTGTTCCAGGCCGGAGAGGTGCAGGTCGACCGGCCGGGTGCCGATCGCGCAGCCGCCGGGCAGCGACACCACGGCATTGCCGAACCGGGCGATCAGCGGCCCGAGGACGAGAACCGACGCGCGCATCCTGCGGACCAGATCGTAGGGCGCGGTGGTATTCGGGATGTCCTCCGCCTTGAGCGTCAGGGTGCCGGGCTCCCACGACGCCTCGACGCCATGCTGTTCGAGCACCTTGATCAGGGTGCCGATATCGGCAAGCCGCGGCACGTTGGTGAGGTGCAGGGTCTCGGGCGTCAAAAGGCTCGCGGCCATCAAGGGCAGCGTCGCGTTCTTGGCACCGCTGATCGGTATCTCGCCCTTCAGGCGATTGCCGCCGACAATGCGAATGCTGTCCATGTCCGCCGATTCTCCTTGGCGCCGAATGCGAAGCCGCGCCCTCGATTCCGCCGATGGCTCCGGCCGATCCGCCCGCGCCCTCTGCTCCAGACCGAACGCTTGCGCGCTTTTACTCGAACCTTCGTACCCTCTCAACCCGATCGGCGGTTCTACCTCACCCTTCGGATCCCTCGGTCCCGCCCCCATTTTCGCTCCTCCGCTTGCCGGCCCGGCGTCTTTCTTGTTCCTTTCGCCGGCGCAGGTTTTCCCGCAATGCCGCGGCAAGGCGCGCGGACCGCTCGTCGGCGGTCTGCCTGTTTCTCCCATCGTCCTTTTCGGCGCCCATGGACGGCAGGGTCACCCGCCGGGCCCAGCACGTCAAGCGGTGTGCCCGAAAATGCTGCTTTCGGGCGTCTCCAACAGCTTGCATCCCCCAGGAGCGCGTGGCATTGTCCGCGCCGCTTTCCAGCCTCATGTTTGAGAGCCGGGCCGTCGGTCTCCCCAGCGGGAGGTTCCGGCGAGATAAGCTTCGAAAATGGTTTAGCCGCCGTAGCTCAGGGGTAGAGCACACCCTTGGTAAGGGTGGGGTCGAGTGTTCAATTCACTCCGGCGGCACCATTTTTCCGAAAGCGGGCCTGAAAGCCCTATTTTCCCTCACGCCACCGTCCGCACGAATCCCGCCACCGCGTCGAGCACGGTCTCGCGCGCCTGGTGGTGCGGCACGTGCCCGCAGTCGGGCAGGAACAGCTTTTCCGCCGGCCCGCCCGCGCCCTCGACGATGCGATCGAGCTGCGCCGGCTCGCCGAACCGGTCCCGCTCGCCCTGAATGGCGAGCAGCGGGCAAGCGATCTTCGGCAGCATGGCGGAAATATCCCAGTCGCGCTTTTCCGGGCGGCCCCAATGGGTCAGCCAGGCCTCGACCAGATCGCCGGCCCGGTCACCGTGATGGGGTTCCAGGATTTCCTGGATCGCGCCCTTTTCCAGCTGGGTGCGGACATAGGCCTGGCCCTTGTGGGTCAGCTCGTCCTGATAGATGTGCGCGGCCTCGGTGACGATCCCGGCGCACGGATGATGGGCGCCATAGACCAGGGCGATGGTGCCGCCGTCCGAGTGGCCGATCAGGACAGGCCGCTCGATGCCCGCGTCGACCAGCACCTGGGGCAGCGAGACGAGCGCTTCATGTTCCATCCAGTCGAGCGGAAGCGGTCCGTCGAGCGGATCGGAGCCGCCATAGCCATAGCGGTCGTAGACGAGCGCCGGCAGCCCGGTGGCGGCGACCACCGCCTCGGGAAAGTCGCCCCACATGCCGATGCAGCCGAGGCCTTCATGCAGGAATACGAGGGTGACGCCGGAGGCCGGGGCCGCGTCGGACACCGGGGGCGCGGACGGCCGGAGCCAGCGCCCGGCGAGGCGGTGGCCGTCGGCATGAAGGATCGTGTCCTGGTGGGCAGTGCTCGTCATCGTCCGCCTTGTGGAACTGGTGCCGGCCGGCTGGCGCGGCCCGGGAGCAGGAACATGATCGCGGTTGCCAGCAGTAGCATGGCGAGCCCCGCGTAGAGCGCGGCGTCATACGATTTCCATGCGTCGTAGGCATAGCCCGCCAGCGGCGGCCCGAACAAGGTTCCGATCGCGACGCTGGTATAGAGCGCGCCGATGATCGAGCCGGCGTTGCGGCCGCCCAGATAGTCGATGGCGACCGCCGGCACGAGCGCGACGTAACCGCCATAGCAGGCGCCGAAGACCAGGGCAAAGACCGCCAGCATCCAGAGACTGTCGGCGACCAGCCACAGGGCGAACATCAGCGCCACGCCCATATACATGCCCATCAGCGACTCCCGGCGCCCGAACCGGTCGGCGAACCCACCCATCAAAAAGCGGCCCGCGATACTGCCAGCGCCGATCAGGCTGGTCACGAAGACGGCACTCGTCTTCCCGTAGCCGAGATCCATCGCGTAGGGCGCGAGGTGCACGAAGGGCATGAACAGCGCGAACGACAGCACGAAGCTGGAGAACCACAGGACCAGAAACGGCCGGGACCGGACCGCCTCGCGCCAGCTCATGCCCGGTGGCGGCTCGCGGGAGGCAAGGTCGGCGATCGGCCTGGTCGCGCCATCGGGCGCAAGGCCGACCCGTTCGGGCGACGCGACAATGAGAGCCGTCGCGCCGAGGCCGAGAAGGATCGCCGCGCCGCCCAGGATCCGATAGGCCGCGCGCCAGTCGAGCACGTCCATGATCGCGGTCGCGATCAGCGGAGTCGCGAACGAACCGACGCCGATGCCGGCCACGGCCATCCCCGAGGCGAAACCGCGTCGCCGAACGAACCAGCGCTGCACGGGTCCGACCGCGGGGACGTAGGCGCAGCCGACCCCAACCCCGATACCGAGGCCCATGGCCAGTTGTACCTGCCAGAGCTCGGTCGCGAAGCTGGCGGCGATCGGGCCGACGCCGACCAGGATCACGCCGAAGCCGATGACACAGCGCGGATCGATACGATCCGACAACGGGCCACTGATGGCCCCGACGACGAAAAGGAGGCACCCCGAAATTGCGAACACCAGCGATACATCGCCGCGCGCGCCCTTGAACTCGTCGACCAGGATGTCGAAGAAGGCCGGGAAGGAATAGGCGCACCCGAAAATAACGAAGAGCACGCCAAAGGCGCCGAGAACGACCAGCCAGCCCCGAAACACGTCCCCTCCCGCGCCCTTGTGCGGATCGAGTGCGATCCGAGACGATCCGGGCGGCAGTTATTTACCGACCGCCTCCGGCAATTGCGGGGCGGAAGCGTCAGTCTTGCCCTTGGCGTCGGAAGGCCCGGCGGCCTCCGCCGCCTTGCGCCGCGCGTGCTTCCTCTTCGCCATCCAGTGGATCAACGTCAACAGCGTAACCACGAAGACGAAGACGCCCAGCATGATGTAGCCGAAGTTCTGGGTGATGTCGCCGAGAACGGCCTCGAAGGCCTTGCCTATGAAGAATCCGCCCCAGGCGAAACTGTTCGCCCACAGGCCCGCCGCGATGAAATTCAGGACGATGAACCGCGACCAGCGCAGATCGCTCATCCCCATGGCGAAGGAGGCCACGTTGCGCACGCCATAGATGTAGCGATAGGTCAGGATGAACACGGTATGGTATTTGTGGAGCATGTTCAGCGCGACCTGGACTCCGCCCTGGAAGCGCGGAAAGCGCGCCAGCAGGCGCTTGCCGTACCGCCTGCCGAGGAAGAAGTAGAGTTGGTCGCCGCAGAAGCTGCCGATCCAGGCAGCCGCCACCAGCAAGTAGATGTTGAGGTGACCCTTGTAGCTCGCCGCCCCCGCGATGATGACGAAGGATTCCCCTTCGAGAAAGGTCCACAGGAAGGTGATGCCGTAAAACCAGTACTGGTATTCGACAATCAGCTTTTCGATGTCCAAGGCCGGAATCCGATCGTCCTGGTCGCGCGGGCGGTTCGATCGGATACATTTATGTCTTTTGAGAGGCGGCGCAACTCGGAACGCGCACCGTGTGCGCAATGGTCCGTGGGAGAACACCGATGGCCCACAAGACGCTCACCTACGAACGCGACGGGCGGATCGCCCGCATCACCTTCGACCGGCCCGACCGGCTGAACGCGATCACGGAGGACACGCCAGCCGAAATCGAAGCGGCGGTCGGCGAGGCCAACGCGGATGACCGCGTGCATGTCATCGTGCTGGCCGGCAACGGCCCGGCCTTCTGTTCCGGCTACGATCTCAAGGACTATGCCGAGAGCAAGACACCGCTGCTCCAGGAGGAGATGCCCTGGGACCCGATGCGCGACTACGCCATGATGAAGGGCTACACCGAGAAGTTCATGGCGATATGGCGCAGCTACAAGCCGGTGATCTGCAAGGTTCACGGCTACGCCTTCGCCGGCGGCTCCGACATCGCATTGACCTCCGACATCATCGTCATGGCCGAGGATGCCAAGATCGGCTATCCGCCGGCGCGCGCCTGGGGCTGCCCGACGACGGCCATGTGGGTCTACCGGATCGGAGCAGAGCGGGCCAAGCGAATGCTCCTGACCGGCGACCTGATCGATGGGCGGGAGGCCAAGGCGATCGGCCTTGTCACGGATGCAGTGCCCGCCGACCGGCTGGATGCCCGGGTGGACGAGATCGCGGCGCGCATGGCCGGCGTGCCGAAGAACCAGCTCATGATGCAGAAGCTGATGATCAACCAGGCGCTGACCAACATGGGGCTGGAGACGACCCAGATGATCGCGACCCTGTTCGACGGCATCACCCGCCATTCGGCCGAAGGCATGGCGTTCAAGCACCGGGCCGAGGACGTCGGGTTCAAGCAGGCCGTCAAGGAGCGCGACAGCGGCGCCAACCTGGACGAGGTCTGGGACGTCCGCACGGGCAAGGTCCAGTACGACTGACCCACGCCGCCAGACCGCGGCTTCGGCTCGGATCAGTCGGGCACGGCCCGGCGCACGTTCGCCGCCATCCGCTGCAGCAACGCCATCAGCTGATCCGTTTCTTCCCGGCTGAAGCCGTCCAGGGACTCGCCGGTGACGCGCAGGACCACGGGGAGCACGTCATCGAACTTGCGGTGACCTTCCGGGGTCAGCGAGAGCAGGATATTGCGCCGATCGCGCGGCGCGGGACTTCGGGTCACGAAGCCCTGACGCTCCAGTTCGATGACCGCCCGGCTGAGGTTCGATCGGTCCGTCGCTGTCGCGTCCGCCAGCTGCGCGATGTTGCAGCCGTCATGCTCCCGCAGGGCGCCCAGGATACGCCAGCCGACCGGCCCGATACCGAACCGTTCCAGCTTGCGTTTGAGGTTGACGAAGTTGCGCTCTGCGATCGCGCGGACGAGATAGGTGGGCGTCGCGCCGAGGCGGAACGCGGTTTGTTCGTGACTGCCGTCCATCTGACCGATCCGTTTCGAGGCGACCGTTGACCCGAAAAATAGCATGCCATATCATGCGCACAATATAGGTAATTACCTGTAATTTGATGGAGAGACGACGATGCGGGTCATGTTGCTGGGGACGGGGGCCGCGCTGGTCGATCCCGACCGGAACCATTCCTCGATCCTGCTCACGGTCCGGGGCGTGAACTACCTGTTCGACTGCGGGCACAACGCGACCCGCCAGATGGTGACCTACAGCGTCGATCCGGTGTCCGTGCGGGCGATGTTCCTGTCGCACCTGCACTTCGACCACATCGCCGATTTCGCCTACTACATGATCTCGACCTGGATGATGGGCCGCGAGGAGCCCCCGGTCATCGTGGGCCCTCCGGAGACCCAGCATTTCGTGACAAGCCAGCTGGCCGAAGGTGCCTTCGCCAAGGATATCGAGGCGCGCGCCCAGTACCCCCAGCGGCAGGCCAACTTCGACTATCTGAAGCCGCCCGTTCTCGAATGCACGCCGGGGCTCGTCTACGAGGACGACCTCGTCAAGGTCACCGCCTGCTACGTCGAGCACATTCCGCGCGAGATATCTCCCTGCTTCGGGCTGCGCATGGACACGGTCGACGGCAAGTCGGTCGCCTTCAGCGGCGACACCGCGCCGTGCGACGCCATGATCGAGCTGGCGCGCGACGTCGACCTGCTGATCCACGAATGCACCTTTCCGCAGAAGGCGATCGATTTCCGGAGCAAGGTCGGCATCGGCACCTGGGCCCACACCAGTCCGAGCGAGTTCGGCCGCATCGCCACGGAGTCGCGGGCGAAGCAGGCCGTCGCCACCCATTTCGGCCACTTCGAGACGACCAACACGATCCTGCGCAAGCATATGGCCAAACACATGCCGATCGAGCTGGTTGGGCCGGAGTTCATGGACGATGTCGTCACGGACATCCGCAGCAAATACTCGGGCCCGCTTCACATCGCCCGGGACGGAATGACCATCCACCTCTAGACCGATATCCGACCACCCGGCTTGCCCCGGCCCCCATTGAATGAGAGCATCGGTACGGAAAAGCTCAAAAAAACGTAGTTATCAGGGAGGTATCAATGAAACATGCCATCATCGCAGCACTCGGCGCCGCGCTCGTTTCGGGACCGGCGATCGCCCAGACCTACAGCATCGGCACCAATCCCCAGGGCTCGTCGGCCTATCCGACCGGCGCCGCAGTGGCCAGGGTCGCCCGGGACAAGCTGGACCTGCGCGCCCGCGTCGTTCCCCAGGGCGGTCCGGTCGTAACCCTGCCGCTGGTCAGCCAGGGCAAGCTCGATTCCTCGATCGCGGTCAGCGTCGTCGCGGCCTTCGCCTATCAGGGCCGCGCCATGTTCAAGGGGCGGGCGCAGAAGAACATCCGCGTCGTCGCGGTGTTGCGGACCCTCCGGCTGGGCGTGTTCACCCAGCAGGATTCGAAGATCAAGACGATGGCCGACATCAAGGGCGCGCGCGTCTCGTCGGGCTTCGGCAAGCAGCGGATCCAGCAGTTGTTCTGGCGGGCGATGCTGGCGATGCCCGGCCTCACCTACAAGGACGTCCGGAGCGTACCGGCGCCCAACGGCGTGCGCGGCGTCGACGACTTCATGTCCGGCAAGGTCGACGTGGCCATGTTTTCGATCACCTCGGGCAAGGTGCGGCAGACATTTTCCTCGGTCAAGTCGCGCTACGTCTCGCTCCCGGACGATCCAGCGTCGGTCAAGCGCATGCAGGCGGTTGCGCCCGGCACAATCGTCGAGACCATAGACCCCTCGCCCGCATTCGCCGGCGTCACGGGTCCGACCAAGATCATGGCCGCGCCCTTCATCGTCACCGCGGGCGCCCACGTCTCGGACGACATGGTCTACAAGCTCACCAAGGCGATCGCCGAAAGCAAAGGGCTGATGGTTTCGGTTTTCAAGGGCATGTCCGGCTTCAATCCGAAGCGGATGTATATCGACATCGGCGTGCCCTATCACCCGGGCGCCCTGAAATACTACCGGGAAACCGGCCAGGCGAAGTAGCGCCGCGGCAATCCGGCCGACCGCTACAGGTCGAAGCCGGCGCGGACGCTGACACCGGGAGCGAGGAGCTGGGCGATCGAAACCGTCCGGCCCTCGGCCCGGCTCACCGCCCAGACAGAGAGCAGCGGCGTGCCCAGCGGCACGCGGAGCGTGATGATCATGTGCGGCTCGGCGAGGATCGATTCGGCCCAGCCGAAAGCCGGCGTCACCGTCTTGCCCAGGCGCTGGCCGAGCGCCGCATCGAAATTCCGTTCCTCTCGGACACGCGCGTCCACGAGATCGTCGAAATCGGGCAGATAGAAGCGCTTGACCGCCACCCGCCAGTCGCGCTTCGCCCGATCGAGGACCTTGATGAAATAAGGAGCCTCCTCGTCGGGCTGAAGGCCCATCTCTTCGGTCGCGACGAGCGGCGGCCGTGCCCAGGCATGGCGGAGCACCTCGCCCGAACCGCACATCCATCCCGTCACCAGATCCCGGACGTCGACCAGATCGCGCTTGAAATCGACGCGGCTCATGTCGGGCATGGCCCGGAGATAGGTCCCCCTGCCGGGGCTGCGGTCGAGCAGCCCTTCGTCGCTCAACTCCTTCAAGGCGAGACGGACGGTGACGCGGCTCACCCCGAAGTGCCGGCACAGAACGGCTTCGGTCGGAAGCTGGTCGCCGACCCGCAACTCGCCGTTGGCGATCTGGGACAGAAGGATGGCGCGCACCTGCTGGTGCAGAGGAAGGCCAAGGTTCGAGTCTAGAACGGTCATGTCACCCTGGGCTCTTGTTCATTTGTTACATGTACGATACAAATTTTTTCACTTGAGCGAGATACCGTTTTTGCCAACCGGCCGAACCGGCGCACCATACAGTATGGTGCGCCGTTTCCTAGACGCAGCAGAACAGTGCCGCGCCGGATCGACCCGTCCCCGGCACCCGAGGAGCAGACCATGAACGCCCCGCCCCCTTCGACACTGCGTCCGCACGAAAGCTTCAGGAGCCTGCTGGCACACCTGGAGGCGACCGGGGAACTCAAGCGCGCGCGCCGCGCGGTCGATCCGAAGCACGAGCTGATCACCGTTACGCTGAAAAATCAGAAGACGCTGAAAAAGGGTTCGCTCTTTCCGGACGTGACCGGAAGCCCCGCTCCGGTCGCGACCAACGTCTTGTCGAACCGCGACCGTCTGGCCACGGCTCTCGGCTTCGCGCCAACCGACATGATTCGACAGCTGGAAATCCTGGAGGCCCAGCCCGTCGCCCCGGTCGAGGTGAGCGAGGCCCCCGTGCAGGAAATCGTCCTGACCGACGGGGTCGATATCGCCCGGGACATCCCGCAGATCATCCACTGCGAAGGCGACGCCGGGCCCTACATCACCGCAGGCGTCTGCATCGCCCGCCACCCCCGGGACGGCACCTATAACGCCTCTTGGAACCGGGTCCAGATCGTCGGCGGCGACCATGCCCGTATCCGCATGATGGCTCCCCAACACCTGGGGCAATATCAGGAGATGGCGGAAGCCGAGGATGCCCCCCTGCCCGTCGCCATGGTCATCGGCGCGCCGCCGGCGCTGATGCTGAGCGCCGCCTCCAAGATTCCGCTGGAAACGGACGAGCTCGCGGTCGCGGGCGCCTGGCAGCGGTCTCCGCTGCGGGTCACGCCCGCCGTTACCGTACCGCTGATGGTGCCGGCCGACGCAGAATTCGTGATCGAGGGCTTCGTCGTGCCGCATGCCCGGGAGGTCGAAGGCCCCTACGGTGAATTCACCGACACCTACGTCGAGCCGGCGAAGAACCACGTGCTTCGCGTCACCGCGATCACCCGCCGCAAGGATGCGGTCTTCCACACGATGCTGGCGGGCGCCGCGGAAGACACAACCCTGCTGGGCGTCCCGCTTCAGGTCGAAGTGCTCAAGCGCGTGCGGAGCTTCGCCGACATCGTCGACATCGGCACGCCGGGCCACCTGTTCGGCTGCGTGGTCAGCATCAACAAGAAAAGCGACGAGCAGGCCCGTGCCGTGCTGATGGCCGCGCTGGCCGCCCACAACTGGATGAAGGTCTGCGTCGTCGTCGATCATGACATCGACCCGCACGACGCCGAGGAAGTTCTCTGGGCGATCCACACCCGCTGCCGTCCCGACACCGGCCTCTATCATATCCCGCGCCTCGGCAGTTTCCCGCGCGCCGACGTGCGCCCGGTCCACAAGGGCAAGATGGCGTTCGACGCCACCGTTCCGATGGACCTGCGGGAGGTATTCGCGCGCCGGGAGTTCCCGGGTATCGAGGATATCGATCTCGACGCCTGGTTCGACTGAGCGGCCCATAGCTGCGTCCGCGCAGGAATGCCAATGCTCTATGTTGACCAGACCCCACTGACTGATCCGGTTTGATTGTCAGTGGCTTGATGGTCTCTGGTCTGACGGGACGATAGCCTCCGGTATCGGGGGCCGGTATCCGAACGCGCCATGCGGCCGGACGGTTTTGAAGTGCCGTCGCCATTGCTCGATCACGGTCTGAGCCTGCTTCAGAATTTAGAAGATCTCGCCGTTGCGCAGTTCGTCCCTGAAGCGGGCGTTGAAGCTCTCGGATCGTCCGTCTTCCCTGGGATATCCGGGTTCGATGCAGGCGGTCTGGGCGCCACCGGCCAGCGCTGCGGGATGGGAAGCCCGTGTTGTCCCGTTTGCCGGGAGAGCGGTGACTGACAAGTCGATTCCGTCTCGCCACTATGCGAGTCGGATTACTCGATAGCATCGTGATGCGTCCGGTTTCTTCCTTCCGGAGGGGCCCCGCTTCTGCCGACGGTTTCGTGCTATCCTGCGCTTGTGGCCGGATCGCACGTGAGATGCCTTCAAGTATCAACCGCCTCCTAAAGGCGGAGTGTGGCTCTACATGCAACAGGGGAGAGCAGGCGTGAGCGAAGTGAGCGTCGACGGCAACGCCGAGCAGGCCAGCAAGGAACCTGAAGGGCTGACCACACGCATCGGCATGGTGCTGTGCGCGATCCTGACGATCGGTTCCCTGTTGTGGGCAGCCGACCTGTATCGCGAGGTCGGCCTCAACTTCATGAACGAACAGTTTTACGCCGGTATGCTCGCGATCGGCCTGCCGGCGCTCTATCTGACCGTGGCCTCGAACAAGACAGGTCCGCGGCGCCTGATCTGGCTCGATATCATTGCCTCGGTCGTGCTGGCGGCGACCTCGCTCTACGTCATGGTCGTCTACCCGCAAATCCTCGACAATTTTGCCGACAACCCGCGGGACGCGGTCGTCGCGGCCGCGATCATTCTCGTCGGCATCGCCGAAGGCCTGCGCCGGACCGCCGGCAACGTCCTGTTCTTCTTCCTGCTGTTCTTCCTCGCCTTCGCTCTCGTCGGCCATTTGATCCCCGGCAAGCTCCAGGGGCAGAACGTCCCGCTCGACCGGCTGGCGATCTATGTCACGCTGGATTCGAACGGCATGTTCGGTCTGCCGATGAAGGTTTCGACGACCATCGTCATCGCCTTCGTCTTTTTCGGGTTCCTGCTCGAGCCCGCCGGAGGCGGCCGCTTCTTCACCGATATCTCGACCGCCCTGATGGGCCGCTTCCGCGGCGGCTCCTCCAAGATCGCAATCGTGGCCTCCAGCCTGTTCGGGTCGATCTCGGGCAGCGCCGTGTCGAACGTCGTCTCGACCGGGGTCATCACCATCCCCCTGATGCGCAGGAGCGGCTACGACGTCTCCTCGGCCGCCGCCATCGAGGCCGTGGCGTCGACCGGCGGCCAGCTGATGCCGCCGATGATGGGCGTCGCGGCCTTCCTGATGGCCGAGCTGTTGAGCATCGACTATGGAGAGGTCGTCCTCGCCGCGCTGATCCCGGCGATCCTCTACTATGCCGCCCTGTTTATTCAGGTCGACCTTCAAGCTGCGCGCGACGGCATCAAGTCGATCGAGCGATCCCTGATCCCCCGGATCTGGCCGGTCTTCAAGAGGGGCGGATTGTTCATCATCCCCTTCGCGGTGATCGTGGTCTGTCTGTTCCGCTGGAACCTGCAGCCAGAAACCGCAGCGCTCTATGCCGCCATCTCGCTGCTGCCGATCGGCTTCCTGGTCGGCTACAAGGGCGACCGGCTCAACCTCTCCGAATTCTTCAGCGTGTTCGGCCGCACCGGCCGGGCATCGCTTGAAATCCTGATGATCGGCGGCGCCGCCGGCGCCATCATCGGCGTGCTGAACATCACCGGCCTCGGCTTCGCGCTGACCCTGGAACTGGTCGGCTTTGCCGGCGGCGTGCTGTTCGTGCTGCTGATCCTATCGGCGATCGTCTGCATCATCCTGGGCATGGGCATGCCCACGCTGGGCGTCTACATCCTGCTCGCCACCCTGGTGGCACCGGCGATCATCGAGCTCGGCGTGCCGGTCCTGGCCGCCCACCTGTTCGTCCTCTACTACGGCATGATGTCGATGATCACGCCGCCGGTCGCGATTGCCGCCTTCGCCGCGGCCAGCCTCGCCGGCGCGCCGGCGATGCGCACCGGCTGGAACGCCATGAAATTCGGCTGGTCGGCCTACATCATCCCGTTCCTGTTCGTCTATTCGCCCACGCTGATCATGCGCGGCGACGTCTGGCACATAACCCTGACCTGCGTTACCGCCCTCGCCGGTGTCTGGATGATTTCGGTCGCCGTGATGGGCTTCATGGTCCGGCCGGTAACCATGCCGATGCGGATCGCTTACGCCGTCGCGGGGCTGGCCCTGCTGCTGCCCATCGACGCTACTCCGGTCGCGATCTGGGTCAACATGGGTGGACTGCTCGGAATGGCCGTACTCCTGACGTCGGAATTCATGCTAAATCGGCGCCTTGCGACGAACTGAAATCCGGTACCCGGCACCCACCCTCGAAGCCATGAACGTGAGCGACCCCCGCCCATGAGCGACCAAAAGCGCCCCAACTTTCTCTTCATCATCACCGACCAGCACCGCGCCGACCATCTCGGCTGCTCGGGGCATCCGGTTTTGAAGACGCCCCATATCGACTCGATCGCCGACCGCGGCGTACGCTTCAACCGCTTCTATGTCTCGAACCCGGTCTGCATGCCCAACCGGTCGACCCTGATGACCGGCCGGATGCCCTCGCTGCACGGCGTGCGGCACAACGGCATTCCGCTGAGCCTGCAGGCCAATACCTTCGTCGACCTGATGCGGGCCGAGGGCTATCGCACCGCGCTGATGGGGAAGAGCCATCTGCAGAACATGACCGACGGCCCGACGGTCATGGAACGCCGCATTCCCGAGCGCACGGACGAGTATTCGGAGGCGCTCAAGCCCTATCCGACCGACGAGGGCGCCTACGACCAGGAACGGCCATGGTCCTGGAAGAAGAACGACTTCACCGTGGACACGCCCTTCTACGGCTTCGAGGACGTGCGGCTGTGCACCATGCACGGTGACATGGTCGGCGGCGAATATCTCCACTGGCTGCGCGACAAGGGTGCGGACGCCGACACGCTGGTCGGCAAGAAGAACAGCCTGCCGCATGACTATATCGCGCCGCAGGCCTGGCGGACCTCGGTTCCCGAAGAGCTGTATCCGACCCGGTATATCGAGGAACAGACGCTGAGCTGGCTCGACCAGCGCGCCGAGACGGACGAGGACGATCCCTTTTTCCTGATGGTGTCCTTCCCCGACCCGCACCATCCCTTCACGCCGCCGGGCAAATACTGGGACATGTACGATCCGGCCGACATGCCGCTGCCTGCGAGCTTCGGCCGGATCGGCAACCGGCCGCCGCCGACCGTCGCCTGGGCCTATGACAACCGTGTCGAGGGCAAGATGGACCGCGGCCAGGGCCAGTTCCTGTTCGTGGTCAACGAACGCGAAGTGCGCGAGGCGATGGCGCTGACCTGCGGCATGATCTCCATGATCGACGATGCCGTCGGCAGCATCCTCGCCAAGCTCGAACAACAGGGCCAGCTGGACAATACCGTGATCGTGTTCACCGCCGACCACGGCGACTTCCTGGGCGACCACCGGCTGATGCTCAAGGGCCAGATCCACTATCAGGGCCTGATCCGCGTGCCCTTCCTGGTCGCCGATCCGGCCGCCGGCCAGAAGGGCGCGGAGACCGATGCCCTGTGCGGCACCCTCGACATCGCCCAGACCATCCTCGATCGCGCCGGCATCACGCCCTACAACGGCATCCAGGGCCGCAGCCTGATGCCGGAGGTCGAGACGCTCGCCGACCATGGCACCGGCGACATACTGGTCGAGGACGACCAGCAACGGACCGTGCTGGGCTTCAGCGGCCCGTTCCGGGTTCACACCCTGGTCACCGACCGGTGGCGGATGTCGATCTACAACGAGGCCGAGGTCGGCGAGCTCTACGATCTCGAGAACGATCCCGACGAGATGGAAAATCTCTGGGACGACGCCGAACACCAGGACGTCAAGCTGAAGCTGCTCGACACGTTCGCCCGGCGGCGCATCAACCTCGTCGACCGCAGCCCCTTCCCGACCGCGATCGCTTGACGGTCACGGTCAGGCGTTGACGTCGACCACGGTCCGCCCGCGGACCTGGCCCTTGAGGATCCGTCCCGCGGTGTCCTGGACCTCGGTGAGGGAAACGACGGTCGTCATCGCGTCCAGCTTGTCGAGCGGCAGGTCCCGCGCGAGCCGGTCCCAGGCCGCCTGCCGGCCCGCTGCCGGATAGTAGACCGAATCGATCCCGAGCAGGCCGACCCCGCGCAGAATGAAGGGCAGCACCGTGGTGTTCAGCTCGACCCCGCCCGCATTGCCGCAGGCCGCGACGGCCGTGCCCGGTTTCATCTGGGTGAGGATGCTCGCGAGCGTGGTCCCGCCGACGGTATCGATGCCGCCGTTCCAGCGGGCCGACCCCAGGGGGCGGCTCGCCGGCTCGGCATATTCGGCCCGGTCGACGATCTCCGCCGCGCCGAGGTCGCGCAGATAGTCGTGCTCGTCCACCTTGCCGGTCACCGCCGCCACCTCGAAGCCGGCCGCCGCGAGCAGCGCGACGGCGACGCTGC
>CAMYMQ010000026.1 GCA_947259335.1 uncultured Alphaproteobacteria bacterium
ACCCGGTCCCCGGCGAGCGCCGGCTGGCGCGGCCAGAATTTCGGCGGGGCGCCGCCCATGGCCATGGGGACGACCGGGCACGGGATGGTCCCGACCCCGGCGGCGTCCAGGTCCGCGCCGGTCAGCACCAGCAGCACGCCGTCGGCCGCCTTCGCCGCTGCGGTGTCGATCGAGAGGATCTTCGCGGCGGCATGGGGGGAGCGCAACACGTGGCCCCAGACCTGGCCGGGCAGCTTGATGTCGTCGACATAGCGCCCCCGGCCGGTCAGGAATTTCGGGTCCTCGTGGCGGGCGACCGGCTGTCCGACTCCGAACTTCATCTGGCTTCACTCCTCCCGGGATTTCGTTGGCCGCCGATCTTAACGGCGCGCGCGGGAATGTTAAGGGGAAGTCGCGAAGCGCGGCCTCGGCGCGAAAGATCCGTGAAGGTTATCATCGGTTATCGTCGGTTATCCTCGGTTCGGGTCCGCGCCGCCCGAGGCCGCTCGTCTTTCGTCGGACCAGAGGGACGAGGCGTCTTCGGGAAATGGGGGTCATAGGAAAATAGTCAAGAATTCCGGTGTGCGCTTGCACGGGTTGGCGGCTCTCCCTACTGTCTGGAAATACTGGGGAGAACGCCATGCACGGCGCGGACGGGCACCACGATACTCGAGACAATTCCGGCGGTCTGGTCTGGCCAGCGGAGGGTTTCGGCCGGGTGCCGTTTGAGCTGTTCACCGATCCGGCGATCCACGTGCGCGAAGACGAGCGCCTGTTTCGGGGCCCGCACTGGAGTTACCTGGGCCTCGAGGTCGAACTGCCCAACCCCGGCGACTACACGACCGGTTATGTCGGGGCGACGCCCTATATCCTGGTGCGTGCCGAGGACGGCGGTCTGCGCGCGATGGTCAATCGCTGCGCCCACCGCGGCGCCGAGGTGGTGCGCGAGCCACGGGGCAACGCCCGGGGCTTCACCTGCATCTATCACAACTGGAGCTACGACCGGGAGGGCCGGCTGACCGGCGTGCCGTGGGAGGCCGGGCGCGACGGTGTCGGCGGCTACGGTCCCGGCTTCGACAAGGCGCAGCACCGGCTCCAGCCGCTGAAGGTCGCCGCGCATGCCGGTGTGGTCTTCGGCAGTTTCGCGGACGAGCCGCCGCCGCTCGCGGACTATCTCGGCCCCGCCATCGCCGAGCGGCTGGCGGCGGTCTTCGCCCGGCCGGTGATGGTCACCGGCTACCAGCGCCACACGATCCGGGCCAACTGGAAGCTGCTCTACGAGAATTCGCGCGACCTCTACCACGCGCCGCAGCTGCACAAGTTCTTCGGCGCCTTCGGCATCGTCCAGCCGCAGCAGGACGCGCGCGCCGAGATGTGGCACGAGGGCACCCATTGCCTGGCGACCATCTGGCAGGACAAGAGCGGGCGAAAGAAACGGATCAAGCTGGAGGAGCCGGGGGTGGCCACCGAGCGGTCGTCGCTGCCCGACGACATCGCGATCTCGATTATCGGCATCTTTCCCAACTGCCTGTTCACCCTGGTCGGCAGCGCCTTCAGCGTACGCCAGTTCCGGCCGAAGGCGCCGGACCGGTTCGAGGTGCTCTATACCTATTTCACCTATGCCGACGACCCGGCCTGCCTGCGCGAGCACCTGTTGCAGAACAACCAGTTCGGCCCCGCCGGCTATGTCGCCATGGAGGACGCCGAGGTGGTCGAAAAGCTCCAGGCGCGGATCGCGCTGGGCGCCGACAAGGGCGCGTCGCTGCTGGCGATGGACGGCGGCGACACCACGCCGGACCGGATCGACCACATGGTGACAGAAGCCAACCTGCGCTCGATGTGGCGCGGCTATGCCCGGTTCATGGGTTTCGCCCCGCCCGATCCCAGGGCCGACTTGGCGGCAGGGTAGGGTGTTCGAGGTCGACCGCGACGCGCTGTTCGCCATCGAGCAGCTCAACAAGGCCTATGCCCGCTGTCTCGACGACGACCGGCTGGAGGACTGGCCGGACTTCTTCCTCGAGGACGGCCGCTATCTGATCCAGTCGCGGGAGAACCGCGACGCCGGGCTCTATGGCTACATCCTCTATTTCGAGAACAAGGGCATGATGCGCGACCGGGTCAAGTCGCTGCGGGTCGCCAATTACTACAACCTGCACATCGACCGGCACCTGATCACCAACGTCGACATCGTCGGCGCGGCGGACGGGGTCTTGGACGCCCTCGCCAACTACGCCGTGATCCAGACCGACGCCGAAGGCCGGTCGGAGCTGTTTTCCGCCGGCGAGTACCACGACAGGATCGTTTTCGTGGACGGCGTGCCTCGGTTCAAGGAGCGGCTGGTGCTGCTGGATACGGCCAATGTCGTCGGTCTGCTGGCGGTGCCGCTGTAGGGAGGCAGCGTCAGCCCGCACCCCGCCGACATCTGTGTCCGCTCCTCGGCATACCCCCACCCCGTCATTCCCTTCAAGGGGGGAGGGTGCAGCCTTCGTCGAGCCTCAACCCGCCGCGGGACTCCGAGCCGCAAAAGGGTGGCGCCGGCGGCGCATCTGGCGTACCGGTTCGGAGCCGGCGCTCGACCGGCGGCCAGCACACAAAAGCCCGAAAGAGGGGAGGACAGATGCCCGAGACGAATCCCAATCCGCCCTATAAGCGAATCGCCACGGAAGAGGCCTGGGCCCCGGCCGAGATGCTCGACCTCTACCACAAGGAGATCGCGGAAAAGACCGTCGACGATCCCGGCTTCCACAGCCTGTGGGGTTTCTTCGCCGGCTCGTCCGACATCGCCCGGGCGCACAACCGGCGCATCCAGGATCTCGACGACGAGCGCCTGCGGGACATGGACAGGTCGGGCATCGACATCGCGGTGCTGTCGCTGACCTCGCCGGGTGTCCAGCTGTTCGATCCGGCGACGGCGACCTCGCTGGCGACCCGCTTCAACGACGAGCTGGCCGAGGGGGTCGCGCGCCATCCCGACCGCTATGTCGCGCTGGCCGCGTTCAGCCCGCTCGATCCCGCCAATGCGGCCAAGGAGCTGGAGCGCGCGGTCAAGACGCTGGACATGCGCGGCGGCATCCTCAACTCGCACACCCACGGCACCTATCTCGACGACGAGAAATACTGGGAGATCTTCGAGGCGGCCGAGGCGCTCGACGTGCCGATCTACCTGCACCCGCAGACGCCGCCGCCGAAGATGATCGAGCCGTTCCTCGACCGGGCGCTGGACGCCGCGGTCTACGGCTTCGCCTGCGAGACCGGGCTGCACGCGCTCAAGCTGATCGTCTCGGGCCTGTTCGACCGCTTTCCGAAGCTCCAGATCGTGCTCGGCCATACCGGCGAGGCGTTGCCCTTCTGGCTGTCGCGGATCGACTTCATGCACACCCGCATCTCGGTCTCGAACCGCCACCCAAACGTCAAGCCGCTCAAGCGCAAGGCCAGCGACTATCTCAAGGAGAACTTCCACTACACGTCCAGCGGCGTCGGCTGGACCCCGCCGATCCAGTTCATCCGCGAGGTCATCGGCCCCGACCGGATGATGTATGCGATGGACTATCCGTGGCAGTTCCTGCCCGAGGAGATCGGCGAGCTCGAGACCATGCCGATCGGCGAGGCCGGGCTGAAGCAGTTCTTCGAGGACAACGCGCGGGCGCTGTTCAAGATCGCCTAGGTGGACCTGCCGGGGCCCGGCCCCTCATCGTTTCCGAGGCCGATTCGCCGAACTGGGCGCGATAGTCCCGGCTGAAGCTGGACAGGCTCTGATAGCCGCAGTCCAGGGCAATCTGCGTGACCGTGCGGCCCGTTCGGGCGGCCGCGGCCAGGTCGTCGCGCGCGGCGTGGAGCCGCATCCGCTTCAAGAATTTCATCGGCGTCGTGCCGAGAAACCCTTGGAAGCCGTAATAGAGCGTCCTGACGCTGACCCCGGCCGCTTCGGCCAGGTCCTCGACCGCGATCGGCTCGCTCAGGGACCGCCGGACATACCGCTCGGCCGCTCGAAGGTAGGACGGCAGGATGGAGGCGTCCGATCGGCGGCGATAGGCGTCGATGTCGTCCATGAAATTCTGCGCCAGCATCAGCATGAGCGTGCGTTCCGCCGCGCCGGCGGTCGCTTTCTCGGCGAAGCAGGAACTGGGCGCGTTGATGTCCCACAGGACCATGCGGATGAAATTCCACAGGGCCGGGGCATCGGCAAGGTCGCCGACGAGCAGGGGGGCGAAACGGACCGCCCGGTCCGGCTCGATCCCATAGGCCGTCTTCAGCGTCTGGCCGATGGTGTCCCGGTCGATCATGAACAGGAGCGCCTCGCAGGTTTCGGAGAGGCGCTTGTTCCGCTCCCGCCCGTCGGCGGCGATCAGGGCGATCTGGCCCGGTTCGACGGCGGTCCATCGCCCGCCCTGGGCGAAATGCATCGTTCCCCGGCAGGGGACATAGAGCAGCAGTTCGCTGTCCAGATAGTGGGTCGTGACGATGTCGTGCGGAACGTTCGATTCGAACCGGAAATACTCGAGCTTCGTCCGGTCGAGCCGCGACTGGTAGTGCGCGAACGACCGGAACCTCTCCGTAAGCTGGAGCCGGGTGCGGTTCTCGGTGTAGTCGCTCAGGTAATCGCACGCGTCGGCGGAGGTCCGGGTCTCGAAACGTTTCGCCCGATCGGGCATGGCGGCGCCACCCGGCAGTCCGAACAGCGCGTCGACAGCCGGCGGCCGTCCCGTTTCAGGCGCTAGCGGCATGGGCACTCCAGTGCTCGCCGGCTCGGCTCCATGGACTACACTCGCATGAGGTTCGGGGCCGGGAGGTCGGCCCCGGAGGCGAATCCTTAGCATCTACACATTTTCGAGGCAATTCGCCCCGGCGGACGCGAAGGGGCGGCGGACGCGAGCGGGCGGCGGGGGCGGCCGGGCCGCCTAGTTCTCCAGCACCCACTTGAGCACCACCGCGCGCATCAGGGCGCGCGAG
>CAMYMQ010000027.1 GCA_947259335.1 uncultured Alphaproteobacteria bacterium
CCGCGCCGCCGCGCGCCGCCGCGCAGGTCGCGGCGATGTCGCGCATCAGGCCGATCACGGGCGGCGCCAGCGGGTCGTAGCGTTGCAGAAGCCGGGGGTTGGTCCGGTCGCTGGCATAGAGGAACTGGAGCAGGTCGTTCGAGCCGATCGACAGGAAGTCGACCCGTTCGACCAGGGCGGGCAACTGCCAAAGCAGCGCCGGAACCTCGAGCATGGCGCCGACCCGGCAGGTCTCGGGCACGGGCTCGCCCTGGCGCCGGGCGCGGTCCAGCTCCAGGTCGACGATGCGGCGCGCCAGGTCGAACTCGGCGACTTCGGCGACCATCGGGAACATGACGTGCAGCGGCCGGCCCGCCGCCGCGCGGATCATGGCGCGGAGCTGGATGCGCAGGATCGCGGGACGGTCGAGGGCGATGCGCAACGCGCGCCAGCCCATCGCCGGGTTGTCGTCGTCCGGGTCGGCCAGATAGGGCAGGATCTTGTCGCCGCCGATGTCGAGCGTCCGGAAGATGACCGGCCGGTCGCCCGCCTTGGCCAGGATCTCGGAATAGAGGTCGGTCTGGGTGCGCACGTCCGGGAAGTCGGCGTGGACCATGAAGGGGATCTCGGTCCGGTAGAGGCCGACACCCTCCGCGCCCTGGGTTTCCAGATGGCTGAGGTCGACCTGGAGGCCGGCGTTGAGCTGCAGCCGGACGCCGACGCCGTCGAGCGTGACCGAGGGCTTGTCGCGCAGGGCCGAGAAGGCGGCGCGCTTGAGGGTGCGTTCGGCGACGCTGTCCTGGAACGCGGACTGGATGTCCTCGGACGGCCGCACGAAGATCTGCGAATTGTCGCCGTCGACGATGACGGTATCGAGCGGGTCGATCCTCTCGAGCACGCCCCGCACGCGGCCGACGACCGGAATATCCAGCGCGCGCGCGATAATGGCGACGTGGCAATTGGGCGAGCCTTCCTCGAGGACGACGCCGCGCAGCCGGCGCAGGTCGTAGTCGAGCAGCTCCGCCGGCCCCAGCGCCGTGGCGATGACCACGGCGTCGTCGGGCAACTCGCGGCGCACCGGCGGGATCATCACGCCGCTGGGTTCGGCCAGATGCTGCAGCAGCCGGTTGGCAAGGTCGTCGAAGTCCGTCATCCGCTCGCGCAGATAGGCGTCCTGGATCTTCGCCATGCGGGCGTTGTTCTCGTCCTGGACGCGGCGGACGGCGGCCTCGGCCGTCAGGCCGCTTTCGATCGCCTCGCGGATGCGCCGGATCCAGCCCTGGTCCTCGGCGATCATGCGGTAGGATTCGAGGATCTCGCGCGACTCGCCGCTGATGACGTCGCCGCTGTCGGCGATCATCGAATCGAGCGCGCTGTACATGCTGTTGAGCGCCGCCGAGAGGCGCTCCTTCTCGAGCTGGGTGTCCTCGGCGATCAGGGTCCGCACCTCGGGCCGGGGCCGGTGCAGGACGGCTTGCCCGATGGCGGCCCCGCCGGCGAGGCGCACGCCGGTCAGGCGCAACGGCAGGATGGCGTTGCCGTCGGTGTCGTGCAGCTCGGTCGCGCGGACGAATTCCTCGGCGGCGACCATTTCGGCCGAGACCATGGCGATGGTCTGGAGGGTCTCGACCTCCTCGTCGGTGTAGTGGCGCCGGGTCCGGTTCTGCACCGCGAGCACGCCGATCACCTTGCCGCCGCGCAGGATCGGCACGCCGAGCAGCGAGTGGTAGATTTCCTCGCCCGTTTCCGGCCGGTAGGCGAACCCCGGGTGCGCCTGGGCCTCGGCCAGCGCCATCGGCCGCGCCCGGGCGGCGATGTCGCCGATCACGCCTTCGGCGAAGCGCAGCCGGGTATGGTGGACGGCGGTCTGCAGCAGGCCTTCGGTGGCGAACAGCTCGAGCACCTCGCCGGCGCGCCGCAGATAGAGCGAGCATACCTCGGCCACCATGGTGGTGGCGATCAGCTTGACGATCTGGTTGAGGCGGTCCTGGCCGGTGCCCGGCCCGGCCATGACATCGCGCATGCGCCGCAGCAGCAGGCGCGAATCGGTATGGTGGTGCGAGCCCGACTCGCTCGGCGCCTTGGGAAGACCGGCAGACTTGCTCGGAATCTTCGTCATCCCCTCTGGGCCCGCTCCCCTCGGTTCCGTCCGGGCGAACGCGCTCCTGCGGCGGGACGGCGCCTCGATGTCAGTCGGCGTCGAGCCCGTAGGCCGTGTGCAGGGCGCGCAGCGCCAACTCAGTATAGTCCTCGGCGATCAGCACGCTGACCTTGATCTCCGACGTGGAGATCACCTGGATGTTGATTCCCTTTTCCGACAGGGTCTGGAACATCAACTTGGCAACGCCGGCATGACTGCGCATGCCGACGCCGATAACCGACACCTTCACGACATTCGGGTCGCTGGCGATCCTCTCGAAACCGAGCGTCCTGCCGCTCGCCTCGAGCACTTCGATCGCCCGCGCCATGTCGCCCCGGGACACGGTAAAGGTCAGGTCGGTCGTCGCACCATCCTCGGACACATTCTGTACGATCATATCGACATTGATGTTGCCGTCGGCAAGTGGCCCGAATATGGCCGCGGCCACGCCGGGCTGGTCGGGCACCTTCAGCAAGGTGATCTTGGCCTCGTCCCGGCTGTAGGTGATGCCACTGACGATTTCCTGTTCCACGATCTCATCCTCATCGACGACAAGGGTTCCCGGCACGTCCTCGAAGCTCGACAGAACCTGGATGCGGACGTGATGCTTCATGCCCATCTCGACCGCGCGGGTCTGCAGCACCTTGGCCCCGAGCGAGGCGCTTTCGAGCATTTCCTCGTAGGTGATGCGCTCCAGCTTGCGCGCCTTGGAGACGATGCGCGGATCGGCGGTATAGACGCCGTCCACGTCGGTATAAATGTCGCAGCGGTCGGCGTTGAGCGCGGCGGCGAGCGCGACGGCGGAGGTGTCCGATCCGCCCCGGCCCAGCGTCGTCACCCGGCCGTCGTCGGTGACTCCCTGGAAACCCGGGACGACGGCGACCCGCCCCTGCGCCATGTCCGCGAGGATGGCCTCGGTGCCGACGCCCTCGATCCGCGCCTTGGCGTGGACCCCGTCGGTGCGCACCGGCAACTGCCAACCGGTCCACGACCGGGCGGGGACGCCGATGGATTGGAGCGCGATGGCGAGAAGGCCGATGGTGACCTGCTCGCCGGTCGAGACGACGACGTCGTACTCGCACGGGTCCGGACGGTCCGACAGCGCACGCGTATAGCCGATCAGCTGGTCGGTCGTCCCCGCCATGGCGGACACGACGACGGCGACCTGGTTGCCCCGGTCGACCTCGCGCTTGACCTTGGTCGCGACATTCCTGATGCGGTCGGGATCTCCGACCGACGTGCCGCCGAATTTTTGAACGATGCGCGCCATCGAGCCCGCAATCCCCGCTTCATGCTTTTTGGCCGTCCCGCGCCGCGCACGGGAGGTTGCGCATAATGCGCCTCTTGTTGAGCGCGGGGCGGCGTATACATACGGTTAGGGCCAGGCCAATGCAACAAAACCACGGGCAGAGTGCGGCGATGAGGAAGACTGGTGAGACCACGGGCTCCGTCGACGCCGGGGAAATCGCCCGTTTCGCCGCCATGGCGGCCGAGTGGTGGGACCCCGACGGCAAGTTCCGCCCCCTGCACAAGCTCAACCCCGCCCGCGTCCGCTTCGTGCGCGACCGGGTCTGCGACCGGTTCGGGCGCGACGCCTCGGCGGACAAGCCGCTGTCCGGCCTGAGCCTGATCGACATCGGCTGCGGCGGGGGCCTGGTGTGCGAGCCGATGGCGCGGCTCGGCGCCGCCGTCACCGGCATCGACGCCGGGGCCGAGACGATCGGC
>CAMYMQ010000028.1 GCA_947259335.1 uncultured Alphaproteobacteria bacterium
ATGCCGGCGGCGGCGCGCGCCTATGCCGAGCAGACGGTGGCCGACTACCTGTCCGCCGCGACGATCGAGCGCGTCGGCGCCTCCGTCGACGCGCTCTGACGGCCTGCGCCGGCGCGGGCCCGGCCTGGACGCGGTTCCGTCATCCGATGTCAGCATTTGTCATCCGGGGCCGGTGGGGAGCGGCAAGCGGCGAAATGGTTATCTTCGGTTATCTTCGGTTATCTTCGGTTATCCCTGGCTATCGCCTCGGGCCGTTGCCGACCCGCGCGCGCGTCAGGTTGGAAGCCCCCTTCGGATGTCAGGTTCTGTCAGGTTCGCGCGCGGGCACGGACGGATCGAGCCACGCTGTCAGGGCCAGTATATAGGAATTTGTTCAAGATATTGAAGGCGTGCCGGATACAATGAGCCCCGCCGGTCGGGGCCTGGGGCCGGGACCTGGTGCGGGGCTCTGTACGGCTGGTTTTGCCGTTGGCCGGAACGCTCCGGCGTTTGCGGGGGAAGCGGTTGGCTTCCCGTCTATGTCAGTTGATGTGTTGATCTTGCGCTGGTTGCGCCCGGCCCCGCCTGGTGGACGGAGCCGCAGGGTATGCCGGGTGGACTGTCTGCCATGGGCACCTCCCTGTCGGGATTGTCACGGCCGACCCGCGAGCGCCGAACCGGCGCGCCGCCGATCGAACGGCAACCATAGCACATCGGCCTCCGACCGTTAAGGAGAGTCCGGAAGTGGCGCGCCGCGCCGCCGGACTGCCAGATCGCTGCCAAGGAACTTGCCCTGGGGCCGCACTCGGCCCATCCGCACGCCCTCGCCCGATTTCTTTCGGTTTCGGTTTGTTCTCATTTTTGCCATTTTGTTCTTGTTTTATTCTTTTTGAAAGGATATACACCATCATGGACACCCTGAGCCGCCACCCCCAGACCGCGGATCAGGCGGCCTCCCGTCCCGGGAAGGCTGGCCGCGCCGCCCGCTCGTTCCGTCCCCGCGGCGAGCCGGCCCTTTCGCTCCCCCCCTCCCCCCCAGCCAAGCGAAAGGGCCGCGGCGCGGTCACCAACCCGACCGGCCGCTTCGAGAAGACCCGGCGCGAACCCTTCGACGACGGCTGGAGCGAAGCCGACGACGCGGACTTCGCGCCCCCGGTCCTGCGCACCACCGTCACCCCCGACAGTTCGCGCACGGTCATAGCCCGCAACCAGTCGCCGGACATCGGCTTCGACCGCTCGATCAATCCCTATCGGGGCTGCGAGCACGGCTGCGTCTATTGCTTCGCCCGGCCGACCCACGCCTATCTCGGCCTGTCGCCGGGGCTGGACTTCGAAACGCGCCTGTTCGCCAAGCCGGACGCCGCCGAACTGCTCAAGGGGGAGCTGTCGAATCCCTCCTATGCGTGCCGGCCGATCGCGATGGGAACCAACACCGATCCCTATCAGCCGATCGAGCGGACCCGGGGGATCACGCGGAGCATCCTCGAGGTGCTGGCGGCCTGCGACCATCCGGTCACGATCGTCACCAAGGGCGCGCTGGTCGCCCGCGACATCGACATCCTGGCGCCGATGGCGGCCAGGAACCTGGTCAAGGTCGCGCTGTCGGTGACGACCCTCGACCGCGGCCTCGCCCGGCGGATGGAGCCGCGCGCGGCGACCCCGGCCAAGCGGCTGGCGACGATCACGGCCCTGTCCGAGGCCGGCATCCCGACCGGCGTTATGGTCGCTCCGGTGGTGCCGGCGCTGACCGACCACGAGCTTGAGGAGATCCTGGCGGCGGCGCGGGACGCGGGCGCGGGCACGGCCTCCTACATCCCCCTGCGCCTGCCCCATGAGGTCAAGGACCTGTTCGCCGAATGGCTCGGCGAGCATGCGCCGCTCAAGGCCGAACACGTCCTGAACCGGGTCCGCGACATGCGCGACGGCCGGCTCAACGATCCCGACTACGGCACCCGGATGCGCGGCAGCGGCCCCTTCGCCGACCTGCTGCACAAGCGGTTCGTGGTCGCGACCCACCGGCTCGGCCTCGCCCGGCGCGACGCGCCGCTGAACACCGAGGCCTTCCGCCCGCCCTACCGCCGGGCCGAGCAGCTGAGCCTGCTGTAGCGCGAGCGCGCCGCGCGCAACTCCTGCACAAAGGCGAAGCCGGTTCAGGCCGAAGACCCTGCAGGTCGACCGCCGGCGGATGAGCGTGGATCGCGGGCTGCGCCGGGGGCGCGTGCGGCCGGAGGCGCACGCCGACATCCCCGCACGCCCTTAATTCCAGTGACCTTCGACACCCGCTTTCGCCCTTCGGCGCGCGTGCTATGATTCGGGCATGGAAGCCCATGCGGACCTCACCGGACTGGCGGCCGTCGCCCTGATTGCCCTGGCCGGGGGGCTGTTCATGGCGCGCCTGCGGCAGCCGGCCGTGGTCGGCTACATCCTCGCGGGCGTGGCGCTCGGCCCGTCGGGCCTGCGGCTCATCAGCGACCGGAGCAGCGTCGAGACCCTCGCGGAGCTGGGCGTGCTGACGCTTCTGTTCCTGGTCGGCATGGAGCTCAGCCTGCGCGGATTCCGCGCGATCTGGAAGGTCGCGGTGGCGGCGACCGTGCTTCAGATCGGCGCGGCCGTCGGCCTTACCATGCTGATCGGCTGGGCGTTCGGCTGGTCGATGGAGCTGTCCGTGGTGGTCGGCTTCATCATCGCGCTGAGCAGCACGGCGGTCGTCGTCAAGATGCTGGAGCAGCTCAACATCCTGCGCCAGCCGGTCGGCGCGCTGATCATCGGCGTGCTGATCGCCCAGGATCTGGCCGTCGTGCCGATGCTGCTCACCCTCGACATGATCGGCCCCGGCGGCATCACCCTTCTGGGCATCGCCAAGATCTTCCTGTCGATCGGCCTGCTGGCCGCGCTGATCGTCTATCTGAGCCGCCGCAAGCGGATCTCGCTGCCGTTCAGCGCCGTGGTCGGCGATTCCCACGACCTGCAGCCACTGGTCGCGCTGGCCTTCTGCTTCGGCGCGGCGGCGTTGACCGGCCTGCTGCAGCTCTCGCCCGTGCTCGGCGCCTTCCTCGCCGGGCTGGTCGTCGGCAACAGCACGGCCCGCGCGACCATGGTCCGCGCCACCCGGCCGATCCAGGGCGTGCTGATCGCGGTCTTCTTCCTGTCGATCGGCCTGTTGATCGACCTCGACTTCATCTGGAAGAATATCGGCATCGTCATCCTGTTCCTGGTGCTGGTGACGGTGATCAAGACGGTCCTCAACATCGCCATTCTCCATGTCCTCAAGGAGCCGTGGCCCCACGCCTTCATCGCCGGGGTGATGCTGGCCCAGATCGGCGAGTTCTCGCTGGTGCTAAGCCAGCAGGCCCAGAGCATCGGCGTCATCGACACGGAGAACGCCCAGCTCGTCATCGCCGTGGTCGCCCTGTCGCTGCTGTTCTCGCCGCTGTGGCTGCACACGGCCCGGCGGCTGTTGCGGGTGATCCTGTTGAGCGTGACCTCGCTCCAGGGAACCCTCGGCGCGATCCGGTCGCGGCGCTTTACCGCCGTCCTGCGCG
>CAMYMQ010000029.1 GCA_947259335.1 uncultured Alphaproteobacteria bacterium
GACCGTCCCGCGGCCACGGGCCACGACGCGCGGCGCCGAAGCCGGAGCGAGCCGATTCTGCCGAATGACGGACCGGAGCCGCCGGATCAGCACGACCGTGCCGGCGACGATGGCGGCGGACAGCGCGGCGTCGACCAGCGTGAAGGCCTGCGTCTGGAATTCGATGCCGAACTTCAGCAGGAAGCCCAGGCCCATCGCGCCGAGCAGCATGATTCCGAGGGTAACGAAGGCGCCGTTATCCTCGCGCCGGGTCCAGCTAGGACGGTCGGGCCGGTGATAGATGGAGAAAGCCCACAGGAAAGCCAGCGCCGACAACGCCAGCAACAGGATACCGAGAACAAGCATCATGGAAGGGCGAACCCTGATCGGGCGCAGCGACGCGGCGGCGCCTGTGGCGCGGCCGTGCATGCGCGAATGGCGCTACTATCGCGCAGCGCCGATGCGCGGTGAAGGGCGATCCGTGGCGCGAGGCGCGTGCCGGACGCATGACGCCCATGCCGCCGTCGCGCTCCTCGGGTGCGGGCGCGGAACTTGGAGCGGTCGTTGGCCGAAGGGCGCGCGCGATTACCATCTACCCGATCCCGAATCCGGAGTGTAATGTTCGATGATGAACATTAAGCCCCTGTCCGAAATCTGCGGCGCGGAGATCGTCGGCCTCGATCTGAGAGAGCCGCTCGACGACGAAACGGTCGGCGAGATCGCCGCCGCGATCTATGACCATCTCCTCGTCTGCATCCGCGGCCAGGAGCTCACCCCGCGCCAGTTCGCCGACCATGCCCGCCGCTTCGGCGAGCCGATCGTCCATGTCGAAAAGGACATCCTGGTCGAGGACGTGCCCGAGGTGATGACGCTTTCCAATGCCGACGGCCGGCCGGAGCGGCAGCGCAACGGCGGGTTTCACTGGCACACCGACCTTGTCTTCACGGACGAGCCGACGAGCTTCACCATGCTCAACGCCGTCGCCGTTCCGCGACGGGGCGGCGATACCGGCTTCGCCAATCAGTATGCCGCCTACGAGCGGTTGCCGGCCGCGCTGCGCAAGACGGCGGACGGGCTGACCATCGCCCATTGCTACGAGGGCCGGCGCGACGGTTCGATGCCGACGGTTTATCACCCGCTCGTGCGCCCGCATCCCGCCACCGGCCGCAAGGCGCTCTATGGCGCGAGCAGCACCTGTATCGGCATCAAGGGCATGCCGGACGACGAGGCCGCCGAGCTGCTCGCCGAGATCGGCCGCTACGCGCTCGATCCGGCGGTGCAGTACGACCACCAGTACCGCCTGAACGACGTCGTCATGTGGGACAACGCCGCGCTGTTGCACACGGGCCCGCGCCTGGACGAGGCCGCGGATCCCGCCGACGCCCGGATCATGAACCGGGTCAGCGTCCGCGGCTGGCCCCGCCCGGCCCACTGACGCCTGCCCGCGAACCGCCAACCCGCCCGCCGCCTTCCGCCGAGACCGCGTGCCCGTCCATGACCGAAGCCAGAGAGGATTGATGACGATCGCCTATTTCCTGACCTATCAGGGCCCCCACGACGACGCCGATGCCTTTCGCGACTGGTTCGACGGCAAGCCGATGGAGACCCTGCGGGCCCTGCCCAAGGCGCGGGCGATCGAGCACTATGTGCCCGAGGAATCCTCAGACCCCTATCTCAACGACGGCCCGGGGCCGCTGCTGATGGTCCAGGTCGATTTCGACGATATCGGTGACGTCGAATGCGCGATCTCGGGCGGCGCGTTCCGGTCCGAGATCGCCGACACGTCCAAGATCCCGGTGCCGAACATCTCGCTGACCCACGACGCGCTTGAGACGCGCTGGTGGGCGGTCGGCGGGGACGACAAGCCCCGTCCGCGCACCGCGCCGGTCAGCTACGTCGTGCGCTACTATCCGCCGGCGGAAGACGAACAGGCCTTCATCGACTTCTATGTCACCCACCACCCGCAGATCCTGGCCCGACTGCCCCGGATCCGGAACGTGCTCTGCTACATGCGGCTCGACTGGAAGGACTCGGCCGGGATCGAGCGGGCGAACACGATGATCGGCAACGAGGTCGTCTTCGATTCGCTGCAGGATCTCAATGACTCGCTCAAGGACGACATCCGGCACGAGCTGCGCGACGACTACAAGCAGTTCCCACCCTTCAGCGGCAAGGTGACCCATTTCGCCATGACCCGGCGGCGGGTCTATCCATGAGCGGGACGGCCTTCGACATCTTCGCCGAGGCGGCGGCCGAGGTTCCCGACCGCGACTATCTGGTGGTGCCGCCCTCGGCGGCCAGGGACTATGCGCCCGAGGGCGTTACCCTGACCTATGCCCAGGGCCTCGCCCGGATCGAGGCCTGGCGCGCGGCCTACGCAGCGGCGGGCTACGGCCACGGCCATCGGGTCGCGCTCCTGCTCGAGAACCGGCCCGAATTCTTCGACCACTGGCTGGCGCTCAACGCCCTGGGCGTCTCGGTGGTGCCGGTCAACCCGCACTACCGGTCGGAGGAACTGACCTACCTGCTCGACCACAGCGACGCCGTTCTGGCCGTGTCGTTGCCCGAGCGGATCGGCGACCTCGAGGCCGCCGCCGCGACCCTCGGCCGGCCGCTGCCGGTGATCGCGCCCGACGCGA
>CAMYMQ010000030.1 GCA_947259335.1 uncultured Alphaproteobacteria bacterium
CGCGGGGTCGCGCTGGTCAGCGGTACCGACCGGCCGCCGGAGGCGCTGGACCGCCATATCGGCCGGCGCGCGGCGCTGGCGGCCTACGAGCAGGCCGGGGTCGCCCCCGGAGACATCGACGTGGCCGAGGTCCATGACGCATCGGCCTATGCCGAGATCCAGCAGGTCGAGAATCTGGGCTTCTGCGCGTCGGGCGAGGGCGGTCCCTTCACCGCGTCGGGGGCGACGGCGCTGGGCGGGTCGGTCCCGGTGAACCCCTCGGGCGGGCTGGTCTCCAAGGGCCATCCGATCGGGGCCACGGGGATCATCCAGCTTCACGAGCTGGCGACCCAACTGCGCGGCGAGGCCGGCGAGCGGCAGGTCGAGGGCGCGCGCCTGGCCGCGGCGGAAAATGGCGGCGGCTTCTATGGCGTCGAGGAGGCGGCGACGGTCGTGACGGTGCTCGAGCGGTCCTGACGCGCCGGCGCCCGCCGGGCCGGAGGCCGACGGCAGAAAGGTGGCCCTGTTCACGGAGTCGCTGTTCACGGGCGACCTTAGCCGTCGCGCACCTGCGCGAGCAGCCAGGCCTCCACCCTGTCCAGGATATCGCCATTGCCGGTCTCGATCGGGAACATGTGACCGAAGCCGGGCAGGCCCCAATCCCGGTCGAGCGAAACGAAGTGGGCGCCCAGCGCTTCGGCGGTCCTGACGGAGGCCGAAGCGGGAGATACGCGATCGTCGTCGACGGTCACGAACAGCACCGGAAGTCTGGCGACCGCGTCAACATTGTGGATCCGGAAGTCATCCTTCTCGTCCGGGCGGCCGACGCCGAGCGCACCGTTGCGCAGCCGCGGGCCATACGGCACGAGCGAGGCGAAATAGGAGTCCAGGGCGTCCTTCGGAAACCGGTCGCCGCTGGCGAGCCGCTGCTCCACGACCGCGCGGTTGCTGCGCACCGGCCTGTCCGGGTCCGCGGCCGGGACCGTCTGGACCGCGGTCCCGCCGTTGGGAAGGGGCGCCGACGCAAGGGCCGCGATCGCGAGCACGGCGCCGGTGTCGGCCTCGGCGACTTTGTAGGCGACCGCAGCGCCGATGCTGTGCCCGATCAGGAATGCCGGACCCGTCTCCTGCACGAGCGCCGCGTGGGCGGCCGCGACATGGCCGATCGTCAGGTCGGGCAGGTCGTCCGGTGCGCAGCCCGAGCGGCCGCTTCCCGGCCAATCCACGACGAAGCACCGCCAGCCTCGCGCCGCCAGCCGTCGCGCCCATCCGGGCGCCCCGCCGGGCTCCGTTGTCCACATGACGCCGGAATGGCTGCCGCCGTGGATGAGAACGAGGGGCGGCCGGTCAGCGGCATCGTCCAGCCCGGCCCATTCCTGCACGTACATGCGATAGGGATCGGGCCCGACGAAGAATTCCCGGACGAAGCGGCTGTCAGCGGTGTTCATGACTCAAACCTTCGCCCGATGGGACGTTTGCAGGGATGCGGCCCCAGCCCGACGGCCCACCCCGACAGCCCAGCCCGACGGCCCAGGCAGGCCCGGACGACGGCAACTCACCTCAGCAGGTAGAGGGTGATGACCGGGAACAGGGCGAGGATCAGCAGCCGGATCATGTCCGAGATCACGAAGGGCGTCACCCCGGCGAAGATGCGGTTGAGCTTGATCTCGGGCGCGAGCGCATGGAGCACGAACACGTTCATCCCGATGGGTGGCGTGATCATGCCGAGTTCGACGACGACGACGTTGATGATGCCCCACCAGATCGGGTCGTAGCCGAGGTCCTTCACGATCGGCAGCACGAAGGGCAGGGTGATCAGCATCGCCGAGATCGTGTCGAACACGGCGCCCAGCACGATGTAGATCGCCAGCAGGACGAGGATGATGAGCACCGGCGCCAGGTCGAGCCCCTTGACCCATTCGGTCAGGGCCGGCGGCACGTTCGATACGGTCATGAAATAGGTGAAGACAGACGCGCCGAAGATGATGACGTAGATCATCGCCGTTGCCGCAGCGCTTTCGATCAGCGCGTTCCAGAACACCCGCCAGGACATCCGCCGGCGGGCGACCGCGAAGACAAGCGCCAGGATCGCGCCGAGCGCGGCGGCCTCGTCGACGGTCACGATCCCGCCGTAGATGCCGCCGATGACGGCAATCAGCATGACGAGCGCCGCCCAGGCGCCCAGGGTGGCCTGCCAGCGTTCCCGCCAGCTTGCCCGTTCGCCGGGCGGCCCCGCCTCGGGATTACGGGCGAGATAGATTGAGATCGCGCTGAAATGGAAGAGGATCGCCATGGCCGCCGGGATCACCGCGGCGACGAACAGGTCGAGGATATTCTCGCGGGTGATCACCGCGTAGATGATCATGATGACGGACGGAGGAACCAGGGCCCCCAGGGTTCCGCCGGCGGCAATGGTCCCGGCCGCGAAATGGGCGGCGTATCCGCGCTTGAGCATTTCCGGCAGGGCGACCCGGCCAAAGGTCGCCGCGGTCGCCGCCGACGAGCCGCAGATCGCGCCGAACACACCGCAGCCGCCCATGGTCGCCATCGCCAGGCCGCCCCGGCGGTGGCCGACGAAGGCGTTGGCGAACCGGTAGATCTCGCCGGACAGGCCGCCCGCGGTGGCGAAGCTGCCCATCAGGAGGAACAGCGGGATGACCGCCAAGCCCGGATTCTCGATATTGCCGCTGATCTCGCTGATCATGGTCGAGACCGCGGGCCGCACGCCTTCCAGCAGGGCGTAGCCGCCCACGCCGACCGCGAACATGGCGACGCCGATGGGCACGTGCAGGAGGATCAGCAGGAAGGTGGCGCCGAGACCGAGCAGCGCGATCAGGAACGGATCCATGACGGTCAGCCGTTGCCGGCTTCGGCGTCGAGGGGGGCGCGGTCCGCTGCGTCAGCCTCCTCGCCCCGCACCAGGGCGGCGGCGAGACGAACGACGACGAGAAGCTGGACGAGGACCGTGAAGTAGAAGAGGACGGCCACGCCCTGCCACCACGGCCAGATCTTCATGCCGATATTTTCCGTGGTATCGCCGAGCTCGCGCAATTCCAGCGTCCATACCTGGAGCTGCCAGGCCAGGATGGCGAACATCGCCAGGGTGGCGAGGCCGCCGAACAGTTCCAGGGAATTACGTCCGGGCCGCTTCATCAAATGGCCGAGGAAGCGAATCGTGACGTTCTGGCGCAAGGCCAGGGTCGCCGGCAGGCAGGACCCGATGGCGACGGCGACGACCAGCTTGACCCAGTCGCGCACGCCCTCGATCGGCGCCGAGAACAGCCAGCGCATGGTCGCGTTGGCCAGAATGAGCACCGAAAGACCCAAAAGGGCGAAAAGGCCGAGAACGGCGACGACCCGCGCCACGCGGATCGTCAACCGTTCGAGCCGTTCGAGCCCGTCGTTACGGCTCACGAAAGGACGGTCACTTGCCGGCGCGGATCGCGGCCAGCTCGGCCTTAAGCGCGCTCAGCAGTTGCTTGCCCTTCGGGTGCTTCTTCACCCAGGCGTCGACCACCGGGGCCAGCGTCTTGTCCCAGCGGGCCTCCTCGGCGGCCGACTGGACCGTGACGGTGCGCTTGGGGTCCTTCGACCACTGGGCCTGGAGCTCGGCGTTGCGCTCGGCCGACATCCGGCCGAAGGCGAGCGACTGCGGCTCGCCACTGTGCTTGTCGAGCGCCGCGCGGGCCGCGGCGGGCAGGGCGGCATACTTCTTCTTGTTCATGAACAGGGCGAGGTTGACCGTGCCCAGCCGGCCGAAATAGTGGCTGGTGGTGACCTTCGAGACGCCGAAGTCGTGGACGGCGATCGGGTGGCCGGTCGTCCCGTCGATCACGCCTCGGCTGATGGCCTCGACGATCTTGGTGAACGGCATCGGCTCCGGCGCGGCGCCGAGCGCCTTGACGGAATCGACCATCGCCGGACCGACCGCGCGGATCTTCAGGCCCTTGAGGCCGTCCATGCTGGTGACCGGCTTCTTGGTGTGGAAGGTGTAGGGCGAACTGGTGAACAGGCCGATCATGTAGAAGTCGTCATAGCCCTTGAGCATGCCCTTCTTGAGCATCCGCCATGCGGCGACCGACCCCTCGGTCGAGGTCTTGATGACGTTGGGCAGCTCGAACACCGAGTTGTCGGTGAAGCGGCCCGGCGTATAGGCGGGGATCGCCCAGGCGATGTCGGCGACGCCGTCCTGCACCATCTTGAGCTGACGGGCCGGATGACGGCCGAGGGCGCCGTTCGGATACATCTTGAAGGCCAGGGTGCCCTTGGAATCCTTCGTCACCGCGTCAGCGAACGGCTTCATGACCCGCTGGAAAGTGAGCTCCTGCTCCGGCGTGAAGACGGCGAACTTGAGAGTCGTGGTTTGAGCCTGCACGGGTAATGCCGTCAGGGTCATGGCGGCCGCACCGGCCGCTATGAGAACACTTCGCATCGTTTCCTCCTGCTGCGTTGTCGTTTTGTTGGGGCGCACGCGCCCGGGTGCTCAAAGGGTTTTGAGCTTCTCCGAGAAATCGGCCTGCCAGTCTGCCAGCGGTTCGAAGCTCGGGTGGCTGGCGATTGCCTCGTGGGTCTCCTCGGCGATCTCCTGGTCGGACTTGGTCAGATCGAGCGGGTCGATCCTGGGCTGGTCGACATACCAGGGCGTGTCGACGAAGATTTCGATCCGGTTGCGCTCGGGATCGCGGAAGTAGACCGACCAGGCGACGCCGTGACTGATCGGGTCGATGTCGGAAACGTCGGGCTCCCGGTCGAGGTTTTCCTTGAGGGCCCGCAGATCCTGAATCGATCCCGCCCGCATCGAAAGCTGGTTGACGACCATGTCGGTCGGCTCGCCCGTCCGGCCCTCCGCGAACACGACCTGATGGTGCTCTCTCGGGTTCCGCGACAGGAACACGATCTTGCGGCCCCGGGCAACGCCCCGGTCCGTCTCCTTGAACCCGAGGACACGCACGTAAAAATCGCGCATCTTCTCGAGATCGTAGACGTACAGGCCGACATGGCTGAAATCGAGATCTTTCGGTGGGCCGGACATGGGACTCCGTCGCGTTCCGTGGGGTGGGCCGAAATGACAGCTGTGAGGGCCACATTTGAAGAGCGGTCCGGGGAGGTCAATGGCTTCCCAACGCCTGTCCGACATGCGGACAGTAGCAGGAGGCGGCTTGCATCGGGGCCGTCTCCCGCCGGAATGAACGCCCGCACGCGCTTGCCTGCACAGAACAGCACGGTCCCTCCATGCATCCCGTCGACTACATCTATCGTGGCCACCGCCTCAATCCCGACGCCGTTGCCGTCGAGGACGGCGCGCGCGGGCTCAGCTATTCCGACCTGATCGGGCAGGTCGAGGCGGTCGCCTGCGGGCTGCAGGCGCTGCTGCCGCGGCCCGGCGGTCGGATCGGTGTCTGCGCCTATAATACGATCGAGCATATGGTTGCGATCCTCGGGGTCTATGCCGCAGGCCATGTCTGGGTCGCCCTGAATCCGCGCAACGCGAAGCCGGAACTGGACCAGATCGTGGCGACGACGGGCCTCGACGCGGTGATCGTCGACGAGGATTGCCTCGACAAGTTCGCCATCCCCGACGTGCCCGTGATCCTGGGGCGGACCACCGGCGCGGCCGAAAACCGATCGCTGGCCGGCTTCGTGCACGACCATGCGGGCGCCCGGCCCCGGCTCAACACCCGGCCGCTCGACGCGGCCCAGACCATCAAGTTCACCGGCGGCTCGACCGGGCGGCCCAAGGCCGTCATTCAGCCGTACCGGGCGGTCAATACCTCGATCGCGACGTTCCTGCAGCTGTTCGGCTTCGATGCGGGCGACGTCAATCTCGCCGCCGCGCCTCTGACCCACGGCGCCGCCCACTACATCATTCCGATCCTGGCGGTGGGCGGGCGGCACATCCTGATCGATCAGCCCAAGTCGGGCACCCTGATCGACGCGTTCGATCGGCTCGGCGGCACCACTGCCTTCATGCCGCCGACCATGATCTACAACATCCTCGGCGACCCGGCCGCCGGCAGCGCCGATTTCTCCCGCGTCCGCCACCTCCACTACGGGGCGGCGCCGATGGCGCCGGAGCGCATTCGCCAGGCGCTCGACGTCTTCCATGGCGGGTTGGAAGTGATCTACGGCCAGACCGAAGCGCCGATGCTGATCACCGGGATGACGGCGGCCGAGTTCCGGGACGAACGCAACCTGCGCTCCGTCGGCCGCGAAACCCTGCTGATGCGCACCGCGATCATGGGCGAGGACGGCGAGATCATGCCGCCCGGCGAGACCGGCGAGATCGTGTGCCGGGGCGACCTGTTGATGTCCGGTTACCTCGACATGCCCGAGGCGACGGCGGAGACCATCGTCGACGGCTGGTTGCACACCGGCGATGCGGGCGAGATGGACGACCGCGGCTATCTCTTCATCCGGGACCGGCTCCGCGATGTCATCATCTCCGGCGGTTTCAACGTCTACCCCTCGGATGTCGAGGCGGCGATCCTCCAGCATCCCGCGGTGCATGACTGCATCGTCTTCGGGGTGCCCGACGACAAGTGGGGGGAGCGGGTCGAGGTCGCGGTGCAGGTCGCGCCCGACGCACCGTTCGACCCGGAAGCATTGCGGGCATTCGTCAAGGAGCGGGTCGGCTCGGTCAAGACGCCGAAGGCGGTTCACGTCTCCGACGACTTGCCCAAGAGCGGCGTGGGCAAGGTGCTGCGCCGGGAGGCCCAACGCCTGTTCGCGCCCAAGGACACGGCGGAGTCGAAGGACGCGTGAGATTCTGTCGCTGCTCCTGTCCACATCGTGAACAGTACCGCTCCCGGATTTGACCGGGCCGGGCAGGGCGGCAACCATTGCACCAGCGATACGGCCGGGACCGGGTGGAACACTCGGCGCCGCGCCCGGCTTTTAGGGAGCGAACCCATGAACCGCCATCCAGCAAATCCCGTTACCGAAGACGACGTCGCCGCCTATGAGCGCGACGGCGTGGTCTGCCTGCGCGGGCTGTTCGATCAGGACTGGTGCAGCCGCATGCATGACGCCTCTGTCCGCTATATGGAAAGCGGCGCGGGCCGGAAGCGGGTCGTCGAACGGCCCGACGAGACCGGGCAATTTTATTCGAACGTGTTCATGTGCATGGAAAACGACGACTTCCTGGCGTTTCGCAACGAGTCACCGATCGCCGAGGTCGCCGCGACCCTGATGCGGTCGAAGGCCGCGCGTTTCTGGTACGACCAGCTGTTCATCAAGGAGCCGATGACGGTGGCGCCGACCCAATGGCACCACGATCTGCCGTTCTGGCCCTTCTTGGGCGATCATGTCGTCTCCATCTGGGTCGCGCTGACCCCGGCGACCCGCGAGACCAGCGGCCTCGAATACATCGCCGGCTCGCACAAGTGGGGCAAGTTCTACCGTCCGGTCACGCCCGACGACGACCCGGCCTTCGCCAACCCGGACCTCGAGCCGTGTCCGAACTTCACCGAGCGGCGCGACGATCCGTCCCTGAAATTCCTGTCCTGGGACATGGAGGCGGGCGACTGCGTCTGCCACCATCCGCTGACGGTCCACGGCGCCGGCGGCAACAAATCACAGACCCAGCGCCGGATCGGCCTGTCGCTGCGCTTCTTCGGCGACGACGCCCGCTATGATCCCAAGCCCTATACCGTCAAACTGCCTTTCGAGCCGACCTGCGCCCCGGGCGAGCATCCCGACGACGACCGGCTCTTTCCCCTGATCTGGGAACGGCAAGCCGCCGCCTGACCGTTTCCCCCGAGAGGAACCTTCGGATGAACCAGATGATCGCCAGCCTTCCCGCGGAACCGACCCGCGACGATCTCGCGGCGCGGGCGCGCGCCCTGACGCCGGTGGTCGCCGAGCGGGCCGCGGAGGCGGAGACATTAAGGCGGCTGCCGCGGGAGACGGTCGCGGACTTCGAGGCGGCGGACCTGTGCAAGGTCTGGATACCCAAGCGCTTCGGCGGGCTGGAGTTGGATCTCCATACCGGTCTCGACACGCTGTACGAGGTCGCCCGCGGCTGCGCCTCCTCCTCCTGGTGCCTTACTGTCTGGCAGCAGCACAGCTGGATCGTCGCCCACTTTCCCGAAGAGGCCCAGCAGGAGACCCTGGGCTCCGAACCCGACTTTCATGTCGGCGCCGTGCTGGCGCCGCGGGGCACGATCACGCCGGTTGAGGGCGGTTTCATCCTCGACGGACTGTGGCCGTTCGCATCGGGCTGCGAGCATGGCACCTGGATCCTGCTCGGCGCCCAGCGGGTCGACGAAGACGGCACGCCGCTGACCCTGGGCCGCGAAATCTTCGGCAATCCGGCGGCAGACTCCCGGCTGTGCCTGGTGCCGATCGGCGATGTCGACATCAAGGGCGACTGGAACGTGGCCGGCCTGTGCGGCACGGGCAGCCACAGCATCGAGGTCCGCAACCTGTTCGTGCCCGAGCACCGGACCCTGGTGATCGCCGACGCCGTCGAGGGCCAGGCGCCCGGACGGGCGTCCAACGACGGCACGTTGTTCGGCGCGACCTACTATTCCTTCCTGCACACGGCCCTGTGTGGCCCCGCACCGGGCGTCGCCCAGTCGATGCTCGACTACATGCTGGGCATGGCCGGCAAGAAGATCGTGGCGCCGATGAACAAGGTGCAGAAGGACCTCGTGCGCACCCACCGGCAGGTCGCCGAGGCCGAGGCCAAGATCCAGATGGCGCGGCTGCTGCTGCGCGACGCGGCCGACAGAATCATGGAGGCGGCTGTGGCGGGACGTCCGCTGTCCGCCGAGGAGCGGGCGTTGTGCCGGCGCAACGGGGTGGTTTCGACGCACCTGTCCTATGAGGCGGGGGAGATCGTCTTTTTCGCCGGCGGCGGCTCTCAGCTCAATCTCAAGAGTCCGCTGCAGCGGTCGATGCGCGATCTGCACGCGATCAAGTCGCACTATTTCATGGATCTCGAGACGGCCTACGAGCTCAGCGGCATGACCCGGCTGGGCCTCGATCCCTACACCTACGTTTTCTAGGGCCTTTTCTAGGGCGTTTTCCAGGCCGATTTCTGGGGCTTCGGCGCCGCCGCGTCGTCGGCGTCGGGCGCTTCGAGGACCCGGATCAAGTCTTCGAGAAGCTCGTATGTTTGCTCCAGCCGCTCATCGCCGATCAGCCGGGTGATCTCGGCGTAACGGGCCTCGGAGATGGGCGCGGCGCTTTCGAACAGGGCACGCCCTTCCTGCGTCACCGAGATCACCCAGCTCCGCTGGTCGTTGTCGCCCGCCCGACGGGAGACCAGGCCGCGTTCCTCCAGGTTCTGGATGATGCGCGACAGGCTCGGCATCAGCAGGCAGCAGTCCTCGGCCAGCGCACTGAGCTGCATCTCGCCATTGTCGACGAGACCGCGCATCACCCGCCATTGCTGGTCGGTGAAGCCGTGGTCGCGCAAGTTCGGCCGGAAGCGGTTCATGACCGCTTCCCGGGCCCGCAGAAGCAGCATCGGCAGCGATCGGGAAAAGGCGCGCATCGGCTCCCGGGCCGAGGCTTCGGCCCGTTTTGCCGTCTGCGCCGCGCGGGTCACGAGTGCCCCTAACGCGGTTCGTCGATGACCGGGTTGGACAGGGTGCCGACGCCGGTCGCCTCGACCTCGACCACGTCGCCGGGCTTGAGGAAGACCGGCGGATCCATCGCGACCCCGGCGCCCGTCGGCGTGCCGGTCGAGATGATGTCGCCCGGCTTCAGCTCGGTCCAGGTCGAGATGTAGTGGACGAGGTAGCGGAACGGGAATGTCAGGTTGGCGGTGGTGTCGTTCTGCCGGACCTCGCCGTTGACCCGGGTGGTCACCTGCAGGTCGTCATAATCCTTGAACTCGTCGGCGGTCACCACCCAGGGGCCGACCGAGCCGCTCTTCTCGAAATTCTTGCCTTGGGTGACGTTGACCGTGCCGTGACGGAGCCAGTCGCGCAACGTGCCTTCCTGGAGGCAGGTCAGCCCCGCGACGTGCTCCTCCATCCTGTCCTCGGGGATGCGCCGCCCGGCCTTGCCGATGACGATGGCGATCTCGCCCTCGTAGTCGAACTTGTCCGATTCGGGCGGGCGCTGGATCGGCTGGCCGTGGCCGACCAGCGAGCCCGGCGTGCGCATGAAGATGTTCGGGTATGTCAGCTTGGGCCGGTCGGCATATTCCTCGCTGCGGTTGGCGTAGTTGATGCCCACGCAGATGATCTTCTCCGGATACAGGACCGGGCGGCGGTATTCGATGTCCGACAGGGCGACGTCGCCGGACTGGCCGGCGGCCATGTCCTTGGCCTTGTCGAGCCCGCCGGCGCGGAGCAGTTCTAGGAAGCCGGGCGTGTCGCTCATGCGCGCGCCGAGGTCGACGATGCCGGTGCCGTCACCGGTAACCGCGCCGAAGGAGGTCTTGCCGTCGTGTTCGAATGTCAGGAATTTCATGCGTGGGTCCCCGGTCAATTCGGCGCGCGTGTTGACAGGTTCCGCGGCCCTCCGTATTATTTAACATGTTAAATAGAGTAGCCGCACCCGTCAACGCCCATGAGCGGGCGAGCCGCACCCAGCGAGATCCATCATGCCGCACTTCATCATCGAGCATTCGACCAACATCGCGGACAAGGTCCAGATCCCCGAGCTTCTCGAGAAATTGCACAACGTTGCCGTTGAGACGGGCGTTTTCCCGTTGGGCGGCCTGCGCAGCCGGGTGGTCCCGTGCGGCCAGTACCGCATCGCCGACGGCCATCCCGACAACGCCTTCGTCCACGTGTCGATGCGGGTCGGCTCCGGGCGCGAGCGCGAGACGTTGGTGGCTGCGTGCGAGCGAATCTTCGAGGTCATCACAGACCACTTCGGGCCACTTCAGGATGCGGGCCCGTTGGCGCTGTCCTATGAGATCCGGCAGATGGACAAGGACCTCAATTTCCGGAAGACCAACATCCGGGAACATATGGCCAAGCGCGCCGGCAAGGAGGCCTGAGCATGGACAAGGCGGGCAGTGCGCCGGGTGCTTCCGAAGCGCCGGCCACGGGCGGTGGCGGCGATGACGTCCTGGCGGAGAACATCCGCAAGGCCGAGGGCTACCTGTCGCGGTTCAAGTCCGGCGTGGTGCCGCATTTCATCGCGGGCAAGCTGGACGAGGGCCGGTCGGGCGAGACCTTCGAGAACCTGACCCCGATCGACAATTCCAGGCTGTGCGACGTGGCGCGCGGCGACGCGGCGGACATCGACGCCGCCGCCAATGCGGCGGCGGAGGCGTTCCGCGAGTGGAGCCGGACCCCGGGCAAGGAGCGGCGGCGGATCCTGCACCGGATCGCCGACCTGATCGAGGCCCGGGCCGAGGAGATCGCCTTCGTCGAGTGCATCGATACCGGCCAGCCGATTCGCTACATGAGCAAGGCGGCCGAGCGCGGCGCCGTGAACTACCGCTTCTTCGCGGACAAGGCGCCCGAGGCCTCGAACGGCCTTTCGTTGCCCGACGTGGAGCATATGAACTACACGCTCCGGGCGCCGGTCGGCCCGGTCGGCATCATCACGCCGTGGAACACGCCGTTCATGCTGTCGACCTGGAAGATCGCGCCGGCGCTGGCCGCGGGCTGCACGGTGGTTCACAAGCCGGCCGAATGGAGCCCGCTGACGGCGCTCCTGCTCGCCGAGATCATGCAGGAGGCGGGGCTGCCCGAGGGGGCGGTCAATCTCGTCCATGGCTTCGGCGAGGACGCCGGCGTGGCCCTGACCGAGCACCAGGCGATCAAGGCCATCGCCTTCATCGGCGAATCGGCGACGGGCAGCAAGATCATGGCCCAGGGGGCGCCGACCCTCAAACGCGTCCATTTCGAGCTGGGCGGCAAGAATCCGGTCATCGTCTTCGACGACGCCAACGTCGACCGGGCCGTCGATGCCGCCATCTTCATGATCTACAGCCTGAACGGCGAGCGCTGCACCTCGTCGTCGCGGCTCTTGGTCCAGAAGGGCATCTACGACGAGGTGGTCGGCCGGGTCGCCGAGCGTGTCGCGAAGATCAAGGTCGGCCATCCGCTCGATCCGACCGTTTGGGTCGGACCGCTGATCCACACCCGTCACTGCGACAAGGTCATGGGCTACATGGATGTCGCCAGGGCGGACGGGGCGAAGGTTCCCGTCGGCGGCGGCCGGTCGGATTATTCCGACAAGGGCAACTTCGTCGCGCCGACCCTGTTCGCCGGGGCCGACACGTCGATGCGCATCGCCCAGGAGGAAATCTTCGGCCCGGTCCTGACCGCGATTCCGTTCGAGGACGAGGCCGAAGCGATTGAGATTGGCAACGACGTCCGTTACGGCCTCGCCGGCTATGTCTGGACCGGCGACGTGGCGCGGGCGCACCGCATGGCCCACGCGCTGGACGCCGGCATGATCTGGGTGAACTCCCAGAACGTGCGGCACCTGCCGTCGCCCTTCGGCGGGACCAAGGCGAGCGGTATCGGCCGGGACGGTGGCGACTACAGCTTCGACTTCTATATGGAGACGAAGAACGTGTGCATCGCGCTGGGCGACCACCGGATCCCGAAGATGGGCGTGTAGTTTGATGGGGGCTCTCGCGTTCATCCCTTCCCCCTCTTCAGAGGGGGAAGTCCCGGAGCGAAGCGAAGGGGATGGGGGGGCCTTCCCACGGTCCCGCGGCGACGCACGGCACCCCCATCGACCGTACTGCGTACGGCCACTTCCCCCTCTGAAGAGGGGGAAGAGAACGGAAAACGTCCGCCAGGTTTGGAGCGGGGCAACCGCATGAGCCTCTACAACGTCCAGAAGCTGATCTACCAGCTCAACCGCGACCCCAAGGTGCGCCAGCGGTTCGAGGCGGATTCGGAATCGGTGATCGCGGAGTTCGAGTTCACCGATGAAGAACTCGGCGCGCTGCGCAAGCCGGACATCGGGCTGCTCTATGTGCTCGGGGTCAACGGCCAGCTGCTGATGCACTATGCCGCCCTGCACGGCTACGAGTGGAACGAGTATCTGGAAGCCATGCGCGAGGGCGTCCGCCAGCATGGCAAGGTGCGCGCCGGCGTTTACGCCATGTTGGAGAGCTAGGGTATGCCACTTGTCTTCGCGGGTGCGTCGAGCCATGCGCCGGGGATTACGGGGAGGGCCCATATGGCCGATCCGGTCGTGCGCGACGCCTTCTACGAAAGTTACGACCGGATGCGCGAGCAACTCGAGGCCGCCAGGCCGGATGCGCTGATCGTCGTTGGCGCCGAGCATTTCGCCAATTTCTTCATGAACAACATGCCGGCCTTCTGCGTCGGCATGGCGGATCATTACGAGGGCCCGATCGAGGACCCGGATTGGATCGGGATCAAGCCGACACGGGTGCCGGGCGCGCCCGACCTGTCGCGGCGCCTGATCGAAAACGTCATGCAGGATGTCGACGTCGCCTGGGCCCAGGAGTGGAAATTCGACCACGGCATCATCGTGCCGCTCAACTTCCTGACGCCGCGCTATGACCTGCCGGTCATTCCGATCAACATCAACTGCCAGGAAGCGCCGCTGACCCCGCTGCACCGCTGCTGGACGTTCGGCCGAGCCCTGCGCCGCGCCTGCGACGCGATGGACGAGCGGATCGCGCTGGTCGGCACCGGCGGCATCTCCCATTGGCCGTGCACGCCGGATTCGGGCGTGATCAACGAGGAATGGGACCGCGATTTCCTCGACAAGTTCATCAACAACCGCAAGGACGAGCTGCTCGCCTATACCGACGAGGAGGTCTATCGCGACGCCGGCCACGGCGGTTTCGAGATTCGCACCTTCATCACGGTCGCGGCGGCCACAGAGGGCTCGACGGGCGACCTCATGTACTACGCGCCGATCCCGATCTTCGCGGTCGGCTGCACCGTCGCGACCATGGCGGTCGCCTGACGGGCGGGATGGGAAGAGAACGATGGACGGCGCGCGCACGACCGAAGACCTGGCCAACCGGCCGGCCCATGTCTCCCCCGAGGAGTGGAACCTGCGGGTCGAGCTCGCGGCCTGCTACCGTATCTTCGACCATCTCGGCTGGACCGAGCTGATCTACAACCACATCACCGCGCGGATCCCGGGCCCCGAGACCCATTTCCTGATCAACCCGTTCGGGCTGACCTACCGCGAGGTCACCGCCTCGAACCTGCTCAAGATCGACCTCGACGGCAACAAGGTCGACGACAGCCCGTGGCCGGTGAACCCGGCCGGCTTCGTCATCCACGGCGCGATCCACGCCAACCTGCCCGATGCCCATTGCGTGATGCACACCCATACGACGGCGGGCATGGCGGTCGCGTGCAAGGCGGACGGGCTCGACTGGAACAACTTCTACTCGGCCCAGATCTACAAGCAGGTCGCCTACCACGACTTCGAGGGCATCACCGTCAATCTCGAGGAGCAGGAGCGGCTGCTGGCCAGTCTCGGCGACAAGCGGCTCCTGATCCTGCGCAACCACGGCCTGTTGTCGTGGGGCGAGTCCATCCCCGAGGCCCTGGTGCGACTGTGGACCCTGCAGCGGTCCTGCGAGATCCAGCACGCCGCCGAAACCTTGCCGGGCCGGTCGATCGAGCTGTCCGAGGAGGTCCGCCTGCAATGCGCCCGGGCCTCGCTCCAGTTCGATCCCAGATACGGCGCCGGCCGCGATGTGTTCGAAGCCTTGCGCCGGACCGTCGACGCCAGGGATCCGTCCTACAAGAACTAGATCAGATCGAAGCCTTCCCGGGGAGAGAAACGCCGATGACCCAGCGAACGAAACCGCCATTCCGCGCCGACCATGTCGGCAGCCTGCTGCGTCCGCAGCGCCTGACCGACGCCCGCGCCAAGGCCAAGGCCGGCGAGATCACCGCGGAGGCGCTCAGGGCGGTCGAGGACGACGCCATCCGCGAGGCGGTCGCCCTGCAGGAGGGCGTCGGCCTTCACGCCATTACAGATGGCGAGTTCCGTCGCGACTACTGGCATATCGATTTCCTGTCCGCCTTCGACGGGGTCGAGACGGTGTGGCCCGAACTGGTCAACCGGTTCACCACGGACGAACAGCCCCCGACCAACAAGGTCTCGGGCAAGGTCGGCCGGAGCAAGGGCATCTTCACCGACCATTTCGCCTTCCTCGCGTCGGTGACCACGGAGACCCCGAAGATCACCATCCCGGGGCCGGCGATGATCTACATGAGGCCGGGCCGGGCCGGCATCGACGCCGCCGTCTATCCCGACCTGGAGCCGTTCTGGGAAGACCTGTGCGCCGCCTACCGGGCCGAGATCGACGGGCTCTACGCGCTCGGCTGCCGCTATCTCCAGATCGACGACGTCAGCTTCGCCTATCTGTGCGACGACAAGATGCGCCAGACCTATGCCGACCGCGGCGACGACCCGGACGAGCTGCTCGACCTCTATATCGACCTGGTCAACCGGGTCGTCGGCGGCCGGCCGGATGACATGGCGGTGTCGGTGCACATGTGCCGGGGCAATTTCAAGAGCGGCTGGGCCGCGCAGGGCGGCTACGAAAGGGTGTCCGAGAAGCTGTTCGGCGACATGAAGGTCGATGGCCTGTTCCTGGAGTACGACAGCGACCGCGCGGGCGGCTTCGAGCCCCTGCGCCATGTCGCCGACGACAAGATCGTGGTTCTCGGCCTCGTCACCTCCAAGGCGTCGGAGATGGAGTCCAAGGAGGACATCAAGCGCCGGATAGACGAGGCGACCAAATACGTGCCCCTCGACCGGTTGTGCCTGAGCCCCCAGTGCGGCTTCTCCAGTACCCACCACGGCAACGCGCTTACCATCGACGACGAAAAGCGCAAGCTCGCTTTCGTGGTGGAAACCGCCGCCGAGGTGTGGGGCAACTAATCCTGGCTTCACGATTCGCCTGATTCCGGCCCGCCTGTGCCATGCGCGCAGGCGGGTTTTGCCATGCGCGGCATATTGGGGGCTTTCGCGCGGGGACAGTTTCAGGTTTATGAATATTAGAGGATGGTTATGGTGACGGCACGGCGCGCGACTCGTGCCAGGGCAGGGGGCTCCGGAACCGGCAGTGGGCAAGGGCGACAATTCAGACGGACGCGATCTCGATACGTCGCCGACAGTGGGCGACGAGGTCAAGACGACGACCTGCTACATGTGCGCCTGCCGGTGCGGCATCAAGGTGCACCTGCGCGACGGCAAGATCCGTTACATCCAGGGCAACCGCGATCATCCGGTGAACAAGGGCGTGCTGTGCGCCAAGGGTTCGGCCGGCATCATGCAGCACTACTCGCCGGCGCGGCTGACCAAGCCGCTCAGGCGGGTGGGCGAGCGGGGCAGCGGCGAGTTCGAGGAGATCGAGTGGGACGAGGCCCTTGGCCTCGCGACCGACTGGCTCAAGGCGATCCGGGAGCGCGATCCGCGCGAACTGGCGTTCTTCACCGGCCGCGATCAGAGCCAGTCGCTGACCGGCTGGTGGGGGCAGCAGTTCGGCACGCCCAACTATGCCGCCCATGGCGGTTTCTGCTCGGTCAACATGGCGGCCGCCGGCATCTACACGATGGGCGGCGCCTTCTGGGAGTTCGGCGAGCCGGACTGGGAGCGGACCGAATATTTCATGATGTTCGGGGTCGCAGAGGACCACGATTCCAACCCGATCAAGATGGGCCTCGGCCGGATCAAGGCGCGGGGCGCCAAGTTCGTGTCGGTCAATCCGGTCCGCACGGGCTATTCGGCCATCGCCGACGAGTGGGTCGGCCTGCGTCCGGGCACGGACGGCCTGTTCGTGATGGGGCTGATTCACGAATTACTCAAGGCCGGCAAGGTCGATGCCGCCTATCTGTCGCGCTACACCAATGCCGGCTGGCTGGTGATCCGGAACCCGGGTGGCGCCGACGACGGATTGTTCCTGCGGGGCGACGACGGCGCGCCGATGGCGTGGGACCGGGCGCGCCAGCACGCCGCGCCCGCCCTCGACCCGGAGACGAAGCCGGCACTCAAGGGCCAATACGACATCGGCGACCGCACGGCGGTGCCGGTGTTCCAGATTCTCGCGGAACGCTATCTCGACGACCGCTACGCTCCCGATACGGTCGCCGGCCAGACCGGCATCGACGGCGCGACGGTGCGGCGCATCGCGGCCGAGCTCGCCGAGGCCGCCTTCGAGCGCGAGGTGGTGATCGAGCAGCCGTGGACCGACGCCTTCGGCCGCAAGCACGATCGCATGATCGGCCGGCCGGTCTCGATGCACGCGATGCGCGGCATCTCGGCCCATTCCAACGGCTTCCACACCTGCCGGTCGATCCATCTGCTGCAGCTGCTGCTAGGCAGCGTCGACTGCCCGGGGGGGTTCCGCTTCAAGCCGCCCTATCCCAAGTCTATCGAGGCGCTGCCCAAGCCGACCGGCCGCGCCAAGGACGTCCACCCCAACATGCCGCTGCCGGGGCCGCACCTGGGCTTTCCGCGCGGCCCCGAGGATCTGCTCGTCGGCGAGGACGGCACGCCGCGGCGGATCGACAAGGCGTTTTCCTGGGACGCGCCGCTCGCCGTCCACGGCATGATGCACGCGGTCATCACCAACGCCTGGAAGGGCGATCCGTATCCGATCGACACGCTGTTCATGTACATGGCAAACATGTCGTGGAACTCGGCGATGAACACCGCCGAGACGGCGCGGATGCTGACCGACAGGGATCCCGACACCGGCGAATACCGCATCCCGCGGATCATCTATTCCGATGCCTATTATTCCGAGATGGTCGGTTATGCCGACCTTATCCTGCCCGACACGACCTATCTCGAGCGCTGGGACTGCATGTCGATGCTCGACCGGCCGATCAGCCATGCCGACGGTCCGGCCGATTCGATCCGCCAGCCCGTGGTCGCGCCCGACCGCGACGTCCGGCCGTTCCAGGACGTGCTGATCGACCTGGGCGCGCGGCTCGGCCTGCCGGGCCTGACCGGCGAGGACGGAACGGCGAAATATCCCGGCGGCTACCGCGACTATCTGGTCAACCACGAGCGCAAGCCGGGGTTGGGTCCGCTGGCGGGCTGGCGCGGCGCGGACGGGACCGAGAGCGGCAAGGGTGCTGTCAATCCCGACCAGATCGACGCCTATATCGCCAACGGCTGTTTCTGGAAGGGCAGGATCCCGGAAGAGGCGCGCTTCTTCAAGAACGTGAACCGCGCCTATCTCGACTATGCGGTTGGCATGGGCTTCCTCGACGAGGCGACACCGATCGTCGCCCAGCTGTACTGCGAGCCGCTGCAGAAATTCCGGCTGGCGGCCCGCGGCCACGGCGACTACCAGCCGCCGGAGCGGCACCGCGCGCGGGTCGAGGCCCATTTCGATCCCCTGCCGATCTGGTATCCGCCCTTCGAGGACGCGGTCGAGGGGGTCGATGCGTATCCGCTCCACGCGCTCACCCAGCGGCCGATGGCGATGTACCATTCCTGGGGCTCGCAGAACGCCTGGCTGCGCCAGCTCCATTCCCGCAACGTCCTGTTCGTGCCGCGCGCCTGGGCGGCGGACAAGGAAATCGAGGACGGCGACTGGGTCTGGGTGTCGAGCCGCAACGGCCGGATCAAGGTCAAGGTCAAGCTGTCTGAAGGGGTCAACGGCGATACCGTGTGGACCTGGAACGCCATGGGCAAGCGGGCGGGGGCCTGGAACCTGTCGCCCGACGCCCCCGAGGCCCGCCAGGCCTTCCTGTTGAACAACCTGATCGACGACCTGCTGCCGGAGCGCGAGGGCGGTTACCGCTATTCCAACAGCGACCCGGTGACGGGGCAGGCGGCGTGGTACGACCTGCGCGTCTCAATCGAGAAGGCCGCCGCCGAGGAGGCCGGCGAGATCGCGCCCCAGGCGGCGCCGGTCAAGCGACCCCGAAGCTTGCCGCCGGCGCCTGACGAGTCGCGCTATGGCGAGACCTTCCGCGCGAGACGTCGCGCATGACCAGCCTGCCCAAACAGCCGTCGGCCAGGAAGCTCGGCCTGGTGATCGACCTCGACACCTGCGTCGGGTGTCATGCCTGCGTGGTCAACTGCAAGGAGTGGAATACCGGCGGCTACCCCGCCCCGCTGACCGACCAGAACCCTTATGGCAAGGATGTCAGCGGCGCCTGGCTCAACCGGGTCCACACCTTCGAGGCGGGCGAGGGCGCCGACGGGCGGACGGTCCATTTCCCCAAGTCCTGCCTGCATTGCGAGGAGCCGCTGTGCGTCTCCGTGTGTCCGACCGGGGCCTCCTACAAGCGCAATGACGACGGCATCGTGCTGGTCGACGAAGACCGCTGCATGGGTTGCGGGCTGTGCGCCTGGGCCTGCCCCTACGGCGCCCGCGAGATGGATATGGGCGTGGGCGTGATGAAGAAGTGCACGCTGTGCATCGACCGGATCTACAACGAGAACCTGGATGAGGCGGATCGGGTGCCGGCCTGCGTCTCGACCTGTCCGGCGAGCGCCCGCCACTTCGGCGACCTTGGCGATCCGGGCTCGGCGGTCTCCCAACTGGTCGCCGAGCGGGGCGGCTACGACCTGATGCCGGAACAGGGCTACAAGCCGACCAACAAGTATCTGCCGCCCCGGCCGCGGCGCGACGCCACGACGGCCGGAAGCCGGCCCGAGCGGCTGGATGAGGCCAGGCCCGAGGGCGGTTTCCTGGGCTGGGTCGACCGGCTGCTGAGCGCGGTCTGAGCCATGCATCCGGCCTATTCCGTCATTTTCTTCACAACGGCGTCGGGGGCGGGCTTCGGCCTGCTGACCCTTCTGGGCATCCTGGGCCCCCTGCAGCAGCTGCCGAACGACCGCTGGTTCGGCCTGGTGGCGCTGTTCGTCGCCTTCGCGCTCGCCGTCAGCGGCCTGTTGTCGTCGACCCTGCACCTGCGTAGCCCGTCGCGCGCGCGCTACGCCTTTTCCCAGTGGCGGTCGTCGTGGCTGTCGCGCGAGGGGGTGGCCGCGGTCGCGACGATGATTGTCGCGGGCGTCTTTGCGATCGGCTGGGTCTTTTTCGAGGCGACCGCCGGCTGGTGGGGCGCGGCGGGGCTGCTGGCCGCCCTGGGTGCGGTCGTCACCGTGGCCTCGACCGGCATGATCTACGCGGTGCTCAAGCCGATCCGCCAGTGGCACGACCCGCTGGTGGTGCCGGCCTATCTGCTGTTCGCGCTGGCGACCGGCGCGGTCTGGCTCGATGCGGTGGTGACGGTGCTGGCCCGAAACAACCAGGCATTGAGCCTGGGCGCCATTGTCCTGCTGGTCCTGGCCTGGGGCGTGAAGGCTGCCTACTGGAAGCGAATCGACACCGGGCAATCGATCAGCACGCCCGAGAGCGCCACCGGCCTGGGCGCGCTCGGTCCGGTCAGCCTGTTGATGGCCCCGCATACCGAAGAAAACTATCTTCAACGCGAAATGGGCTATCGCGTGGCCCGCAAGCATGCCGTCAAGCTGCGCGGGTTGGCCGTGATCGGCGGCCTGGCGCTGCCGGTGCCATTGCTTGTCGCCGGGTGGCTGCTGCCCGCGGTGCCGGGCTCGGTCTGCGCCGTCCTGGCTGCGTTGCTTGCAACCCTGGGTGTCCTGGTCGAGCGGTGGCTCTTTTTTGCCGAAGCACGGCATACTGTAACCTTGTACTACGGGCACCGTGACGGGTGAGGGCGTCGTATTACCTGTCCTGCAGTCTCCTGCTTGAAAAAAGAGGCCGAACCGTTATGAAAGCAGGCCGCACCAACGACACTCACTGCCGAGTAACAGCATGATCGCGCTGGATAAGGTGGAAATCGAGGAACTCGAGCGCAACGCCGAATCGGCCTGCGCTTTGCTCAAGGCGATGAGCAACGAACGCCGCCTGATGATCCTGTGCCATCTGGCGACGGGCGAAAGCTCGGTCGGCGATCTCGAGCGCCGCGTGGGCCTCAGCCAGTCGGCCCTGTCCCAGCATCTGGCCGTGTTGCGCGAGAAGAAGCTCGTCGCGACGCGGCGCGAGGCTCAAACGATCTACTACCGTCTGGCCAGCCGTGAGGCGGTGGCGATCATGTCGACCCTGTGGGACCTCTATTGTGGGGGCGCCGCGCCGCACGGCAAGGCCGGGGCGGCATCGAAGACGGTGCCCAAGCCGAGGGCCCGCTCCAGGGTGAAGGCCTAGGCGCCCGCCCGCCGAGGTCCCCCGCCGGGGCCGCTTCTCGTCTCGACCGCATCTGTGCTACGCCTGCCGGACAGAGGCCCGCCACCGGAGGCATCTATGAGCGGCTACACCATTCCCTGGGAAAGCGAGGACGTCGCGATCGCCCGTGACTCGGCCAGGCGCTTCTTCGAACAGGAGTTCGCCCCCAAGCTCGACGGCTGGATCCGCGCGGGCAAGATCGATCGCGACGCCTGGAACAAGGCGGGCGAGGCCGGCCTCAACTGCCCCAGCATCCCCGAGGAATACGGCGGCGCCGGCGGCTCCTTCGCGCACGAGGCCGCGATCATCGAGGAACTGGAGAAGTCCGGCGTCGGCATCAATTTCGGCCACGTCGTCCACTCGACGATCAATGCCCACTATGTCCTCGCCTACGGCACCGAGGACCAGAAGCGGCGCTGGCTGCCGAAGATGGCCTCGGGCGAGATGGTCACCGCCATCGCCATGACCGAACCGGGCACGGGGTCGGACCTCCAGGGCGTGCGGACGACCGCGCGCAAGGACGGCAACCAGTATGTCGTCAATGGCGCCAAGACCTTCATCACCAACGGCCAGCACGCCGACATGGTGATCGTGGTCGCCAAGACCGGCGACGGCAAGCCGTCGGAAAACATTTCCCTGATCGCGGTCGAGACCGAGGGCGCGGAGGGTTTCCGGCGGGGCCGCAACCTGGAGAAGATGGGTTGCAAGGGCTCGGACACCTCGGAGCTGTTCTTCGACGACGTCCGCGTGCCGCCCGAGAACATCCTGGGCGGAGAGGAGGGCCGGGGCTTCGTCCAGCTCATGCAGCAGCTGCCCCAGGAGCGTCTGGGGATCGCCGTGGCCGCCGTCGCGGCGATCGAGCGGGCCGTCGATCTCACCGTCGATTATGTCAAGGAGCGCAAGGCCTTCGGCCAGCGCATCCTGGACTTCCAGAATACCAAGTTCGTGCTCGCCGAGTGCAAGACCGAGGCCCATATCGCCCGCGTCTTCCTCGATAACCTGATCATGCGGCATCTCGACGGCGGGCTCGACACGGCCACGGCCTCAATGGCCAAATGGTGGACGACCGAAAAGCAGAACGAGATCATCGACCGGTGCCTGCAGCTCTTCGGCGGCTTCGGCTACATGAACGAGTATCCGATCTCACGCATGTATACCGACGCTCGGGTCCAGAAGATCTATGGCGGCACCAACGAGATCATGAAGGAACTGATCAGCCGGACGCTGTGACGGAGGGAGAGGCATGGCACCAACCGCCGCGAACGAAATTCCGGTCATCGACGTAAGCGGCCTGCAGGCCGCTGGCTTCGAGTCGGCCGCCGCCGACGTCGGGCGTCAAATCGCGTCGGCCTGCCGGGACACGGGCTTTTTCTACATCGTCGGCCATGGCGTGCCGTCCGAGGTTGTCGACGGGGTGTTCGAGGCCAACCGGACATTCCACGCTCGGCCCGACGAGGAAAAGCTGCCGATCAAGCTGAACAGCTGGCACCGGGGCTACCAGCCCATGGCGAGCACCAAGATGAACTCGTCTGCCCGCTTCGCGCCGGCGACCATGCCCAACCAGCTGGAATCCTTCATCATCCGCGACGAGGTGCCCGAGAGCGACCCGCGCTTCAAGCAGGCGCCCTTCATCGGCCCGAACCAGTGGCCCGGGGACGCTGTGTTCAGGGCCCAGGTCGAGACCTACCACGCCGCCTTGCGCGACCTGGCCTGCAAGCTCCTGCCCGGATTTTCCTGCGCGGTGGGCAACGCCGTCGACTATTTCGAACCCTTCTTCAATCCGGCGTCGACGACGCTGCGCCTGGTCCACTATCCGCCGACGCCGGAACAGGCGCCGCCCGATCATATCGGCATCTACCCGCACACGGACTACGGCTTCTTCACGATCCTGGCCCAGGACGACGTGGGCGGCCTGGAAATTCAGCGGATCGACGGCAGCTGGATCGACGCTCCCTACATCGAGGGCGCGTTCGTGATGAACATCGGCGACATCATGGCGCGCTGGACCAACGACGTCTTCAATTCGAGCCCGCACCGCGTCATCAACAAGTCGGCGAGCCGCGACCGCTATTCCGTGGCCCTGTTCTTCGATCCCAATTACAGCTCGATGATCGAGTGCCTCGACGAGTTCGCCGAGACCGAGTCGGACATTCGCTACGAGCCGATCCGCTACCTCGACTATTATCGCGAGCGGATGGACAACAACCACCCCGACCGGGTTCCCGCCTACTGATCCCGCCCGTGCCGGGCAGCGCCGCCGCCTGCTCAGGCGGCATGGCCGCGCGGCCGCGCGGCATGCTAAGTCTGGCATCGACCCAGCTCAAACCGCCGCACCAAAGAACGACGCCGCCATGACACCTGACAGCGACTTTCACACCACACCCGCCACCTACCATGTCGGCGAGTCGGCGCCCCGGCCGGAGGATGCGCGGTTGCTGCGCGGCGCGGGCTGCTACAGCGACGATGTCCATCTCGACGGGCAGGCTCACGGTGTTCTGCTGCGCTCGACGGTCGCCCACGGCACGGTCCGCTCGGTCGAGACGGCGGCGGCCCGGGCGATGCCCGGCGTGCTCGCGGTCTACACCGCGGCGGATCTGGACGCGGCCGGATACGGAGGCTTCAGGTGCGGCCTGCAACTCAAGAACCGGGACGGGTCGCCGCTGATCGCGCCCGTGCGCCCGGCGCTGGCGCGGGATCGCGTGCGCTTTGTCGGCGAGGGGCTGGCGTTCGTCGTCGCCGAGACCGTGGCCCAGGCCCGCGACGCCGCCGAGGCCATCGTGGTCGATATCGAGCCGCTGCCCGCCGTCGTCGACCTTGCGACGGCCGGGAAGGGCGATGCCGCCCAGCTCCACGACGAGGCGCCCTCCAACATCTCCCTGGACTGGGAATTCGGCGACGCCAACCCTGTGGCGGCGATCATCGCCGGGGCGGCCCATGTCACGCGTCTGAGGATCGTCAACAGCCGGGTCACCGCCTCGCCGATGGAGCCGCGTGCCGCGGTTGCGGTCTGGGATGCGTCGGCGGACCGGTTCGTGCTGCGGGTCGGTTGCCAGGGCGCGTTCGGGCTCAGCCGCGGCCTCGCCAACATCTTGAAGGTCGAGCCAGGCCAGATGCAGGTGCTGACCCGCGACGTCGGCGGCTCCTTCGGCATGAAGGCGCCGCCCTATCCGGAATATGTCGTGGCGCTGCACGCCGCGCGCGACCTCGGCCGGCCGGTCAAGTGGCGCGACGACCGGACCGAGAGCTTCCTGTCCGACCAGCACGGCCGCGATTCGATCACCGAGGCGGAACTGGCGCTCGACAAGGACGGCAAATTCCTGGCGATCCGCGCCAACACGATCGGCAACATGGGCGCCTATCACAGCACCATGGGCCCCCAGATCCCCACGATCAACATCATGAAGAACCTGCCCGGCGCCTATACGACCCCGGCGCTGCACCTGACCGCCCAGTGCGTGTTCACCAACACCACGCCGCTCGGACCCTATCGGGGCGCGGGCCGGCCGGAAGGCGTGTTCGTGATGGAGCAGCTGATCGACGCGGCCGCCCGGGAAACCGGCATCGACCCGGTCGAGCTGCGCCGGCGCAACTTGATCGATCCGGCCGCGATGCCCTACACGGCGGCCTCGGGCCAGCCCTACGACAGCGGCGAGTTCGGCGCGATCCTCGAGCAGGCGGCGGCGGCGGCCGACTGGGACGGCTATGCCAAGCGGCGCGAGACGAGCGCCGCCGCGGGCAAGCTGCGCGGCCGGTCGCTGGTCTACTATGTCGAGGTCACTGCGCCCCAGGGCAAGGAGATGGGCGGGCTGCGCTTCGGCGAAGACGGCACGGTCACCGTCGTGACCGGCACCCTCGACTACGGCCAGGGTCACCGGGCGGCCTTCGCCCAGGTGCTGGGCGACAAGCTGGGTGTGCCGTTCGACCGGATCGAGCTGCTGCAGGGCGACAGCACGCAGCTGCTGACCGGCGGCGGCACCGGCGGATCGCGCTCGATCATGGCGAGCGGCAAGGCGATCCTCGACGTCTCCGACGCGGTGATCGAGAAGGGGCGGGCGCTTGCCGGCCATTTCCTCGAGGCGGACACGGTCGACATCGAGTTCGCTGACGGCGCCTTCACCGTGGCCGGTACCGACCGCTCGATCGGACTGCTCGACATCGGCGCGCGGCTCGGCGCGGGAGAGGCCGTGCCCGAGGGTCTGCCGGCGTCGCTCGACAGCGAACTGATGTCCGAGACCCCGCCGTCGGCCTTCCCCAACGGCTGCCACGTCTGCGAGGTCGAGATCGATCCGGACACCGGGACGGTGCACCTGGACCGATACACCGTCGTCGACGACTTCGGCACCCTGGTCAATCCGATGCTGGTGGAAGGCCAGGTTCACGGCGGCATCGTCCAGGGCATCGGCCAGGCGCTGATGGAGGAAGCCGTCTATGACGAGGACGGCCAGCCGCTGGCCGGCTCCTTCATGGACTACGCCATGCCCCGCGCGGCGGACATGCCCGACTTCCACCTCGAATTCCATCCTGTCCCGGCGACGACCAATCCGCTCGGCGCCAAGGGGTGCGGCGAGGCCGGCACGACCGGCGCCACGCCCGCGGTCATCAACGCCATCGGCGATGCGCTGGTCGCGGCCGGCGCCGAGCCGGTCGGCATGCCCGCGACGGCGGAGCGGATATGGCGGTCGCTGGCGGCGGCCCGCTGAAGACGAGAGCCCCGGGTCCTAGAACAGGGGGCCCTTGTTGATCATGCCGCCGTCGACGGTGACAATCGTCCCGGTCGTATAGGCGGACAGGTCGGAGGCCAGAAAGGCGGTCATGTCGGCGATCTCGGTTGTGGTCGCGGCCCGGCCGAACCCCATCGGGGCCAGGAATTCGGTATACCGGTTCTCGTCGCCGAGCTGGTCGCGCGCGCCCTTCTTCATCATCGAGACGAGCTTTTCGGTCGCCACCGGGCCGGGATTGAGGCCGACAACACGCAGCCCGTCCTTGGGGCTGTCGCCGCCGAGCGCGCGGGTGAAGGCCATCAGCGCGGCATTGCCCGTGCTGCCGGCGATATAGTCCGACACGGGCTTCTCGCCGCCGTTGCCGATGATGTTGACGATCACGCCCGAGCCGCGTGCCTTCATGAAGCCGTAGAAGTGGCGGCACAGGTTGATGTAGCCGAATACCTTCAGGTCCCAGACCTTGCGCCACTGGGCTTCGTCGATCTCGTCGATCCGCCCCTTCGGGATCGCCCCGGCGTTGTTGATCAGGATGTCGGCGTCCCGGCAGGCCTCCGCGAGTGCGGTCTGGTCCGCGCTCTGGCTGAGGTCGACGGGAAAGATCTCGACCGACCCACCGTGTTCCCGCCGGATCTCGTCGCGGACCCGGGCCAGGTTCGCCTCGTTGCGCGCGGACAGGTAAAGGGCGCAGCCTTCGGCGCCGAACCGGTGGGCGACCGCGCGCCCGATTCCTTCCGACGCCCCCGTGATCACGGCCTTCCGGCCTTCGAGTCCGAGTTCCAGTGCCACCGCGTCACCTCTTCGTTGCGTGCAGGGCCGCGCGGCTTGCATCGCCGTGCGAAGGCGGGCATCTAAGCGGTTCCGGGGAGTTGCTGGCAAGGAGTGGGAGCGGGAATGGGCTATGCGATCGGCATCGACGTCGGCGGCACCTTCACCGACTTCCTGTTGCTCGACGATGCCGGCGAGGGCCGAATCTTCAAGGTTCTCTCGACCCCGGACGACCCGTCGGACGCCGTGGTCGCCGGCCTGGAAGAAATGGCGGCGGCCGACGGCCTGTCGCTGACCGCCTTCCTGGGGGCGGTCGGGCGTATCGTCCACGGCACGACGGTCACGACCAACGCGGTCCTGACCGGCAACACGGTGCGCACCGGACTGCTCGCCACGCGGGGCTTCCGGGACGCGCTCCAGATGCGCCGCGGCATCCGGGAGAAGCTCTACGACAACAAGTTCCTGGCGCCGGTGCCGGTGGTGCCCCGCTGGCTTCGGCTGCCCGTCACGGAGCGGATCGACGAGACCGGCGCCGAAATTGAGCCCTTGAACCTCGGGGATGTCGACGCGGCGATCGATGCCTTCGAAGAAGCTGGCGTCGAGGCGGTCGCGGTCTGCTTCATGCACGCCTACGCCAATCCGGAGCATGAGCGGGCCGCGCTGGACCGCCTGCGTGCGCGGATGCCCGATGCCTATGTCTCGGCCTCGAGCGATGTGCTGCCGCAGGTCCGATTCTATGAACGGACCAGCACGACGGTGCTGAACGTCGCCGTCGGCCCGATCCTCAAACGCTATCTCGATCGGCTGACCGGGCGGCTGGCAGAGAACGGATTCGGGGGCACGCTGCTGATCATGCAGTCCAACGGCGGCGTCACGACACCTGAAGTCGCCACCGGGCTGGCCGCCTCGACCCTGCTGTCGGGGCCGGCCGCCGGCCCGATCGCCGGCCGGGCACTGGCCGAGAAGCATGGGCGCGACAGCTTCATCACCATCGACATGGGCGGGACCAGTTTCGAGGCGTCGATGGTGCGGGGCGGCGCGCCGGCGATCACGACCTCGGCGAGCGTCAACCGCTTCGCCATGGCGCTGCCGACCGCCGACATCAAGACGATCGGCGCGGGTGGCGGCTCGATCGCCTGGATCGACGGCGGCGGCCTGCTGCGCATGGGTCCGCAGAGTGCGGGCGCCAAGCCGGGTCCGGCCTGCTACGGCCTCGGCGGCGAGGCGCCCACCTGCAGCGATGCCAATCTGGTCCTCGGCTATCTCTCGGCGGGCTATTTCGCGGGCGGGCGCATCACGCTGGATACGGGCCGGGCCGAAGGCGCGATCCGTGCGGCGGTGGCCGAACCGTTGGGCATGAGCCTGGTCGAGGCGGCGGCGGGCATGTATCGGGTGATGAACGTCAACATGGCGTCGGCGATTCGCGAGATCTCCGTCGAGCGCGGCTACGACCCACGCGACTTCCCGCTGATCTGCGCCGGCGGGGCCGGAGCGATCCACGCCGCCATGATCGCCCGCGAACTCGGCATCGGCGAGATCGTCGTCCCGCGCGAAGCCTCCATCTTCTGCGCGTCGGGCATGATGCAGACGGACCTGCGCCATGATTACGTCCGTTCCTGCGCCGCGTCCCTGACCGCCGAGGGGCTGGATCCGGGACGTTTTTCCGGACTGTGGCAAGCCATGGCCGAAGAGGGCCGGCTAACGCTCACGGCCGAAGGCGTCGGGGCGGACCGGCAGCGGTTCGTTCCGGCCCTCGATCTGCGCTATCAGGGTCAGTATCACGAGGTGCGGGTCGAGGATGTGCCCCAGGCGGCAATCGACGGGTTCGATCTCGATGTCATCGCGAACCTGTTCCACGCGGCGCACGACAGGCTCTATGGTTATTCGCTGCAGGAGGAGGGAACCGGCATCGAGCTCGTGAACCTCCGCCTGACCGCCTTCGGCGTCACCGACAAGCCGGGGTCGTCTCCCGAGCCGGAGGCCGGGGACGATCCATCGGCCGCCCGCAAGGGCCGGCGTCCGGTCTATCTGGCCGACCTTGGCGACTTCGCCGACATCGACGTCTTCGACGGCGATCTCCTGCGCCACGGCAACAGGCTGGATGGGCCGGCCATCGTCGAAACGGTGGTGACGACGATCTTCGTGCCACCCGGCTTCGGTCTCAGCGTCGACGCCTGGCGCAACTGCATCCTGACCGATGGAGGAGCCGCATGACCTCCGCAGCTGCCAATCCCGCAGGCGAAACCGCTGCCGTCGATCCGATCCTCGCGTCGGTGATCCAGCGGCGGTTGAAGTCGATCACCGAGGAAATGGGGCTGACGCTGCTGCGCACCACGCGCTCGCCGATCCTCAACGAGGCGCGCGACTTCGTCACCGGTCTCTATGACGCCAACGGCGACATGTTGGAGCAGACCGAATACATCCCGGTCCTCGCCTTCGCGCTGCAGCCGGCCTGCAAGCAGGTCATTTCGTTCTTCGGCGACGACATCCATCCGGGCGACGTGATCCTGCACAACGACGTCTTCTCCGGTGGCAACCAGAACAACGACGTGGCCGTGTTCCGGCCGGTCTTCTGCGGCGAGACGCTGGTTGCCTGGTCGGCCTGCAAGGGGCACCAGGCCGATATCGGCGGCGCCGTCGCCGGCGGCTACAACCCCGAGGCGCGGGAAGTCTGGCAGGAGGCGTTGCGCATTCCGCCGCTCAAGATCTATGACCGGGGCACCCTGCGCCGGGACGTCTGGGGCATGGTCTTCGCCAACATCCGCTATCCGATCGTCCAGGAGGACATCCGCGCCCAGATTGGAGGCACCGTGGTCGGCGAGCGCGGCGTCCGCGAGCTGGTGGACCGCTACGGTCTGGCCTCGTTCCTGGCCCACAAGGACTATCTGTTCGACCGCACCGAGGCGATGGTCGCCGCCGAGATCGCGGGCATCCCCGACGGCGTCTACAAGGGCCAGAGCACGGTCTATTACGACGGGGTCACGGACGGCAGCGAGATGCTGATCAACCTCGCCGTGACGGTGGCCGGCGACGCGGTGACCTTCGACTTCACCGGCACCGCGCCGCAGACGCCCGGCTTCGTCAACGCGCCCTTCTCGGCGACCGCCTCGGCGCTGATGCTGACCTTCCTGATGCTGATCAACCCCGATATTCCGCACAACGCGGGATTGTTGCGCCGGGTCAAGATCGTCAATCCCGAGGGCAGCTTCCTGAACGCGGCCTTTCCGGCGGCGACGACCTTCGGCAATTCGATCACCGGGCCGACATCCGACGCCATTTTCCGCGCCTTCGCCGACGCGCTGCCGCACATGGTCTCGGCCGGCTGGAACCGGTCGCTCAACATCGGCATCACCGGCCACGACCCGCGCCGGGACCGGCCCTTCGTCGACATCCTGTTCCTGGCGCTCAAGGGCGGTTCCGGCGCGACCTGGCAGGCCGACGGTTACGACCATATCGGCCTGATTAACTGCGCTGGCGGAATCCTGGCCCAGGACTACGAGATGTTCGAGATCCAGAACCCGGTGCGGCTCGTTCGCCACGAGTACGATCCGGACTCGGCCGGCGCCGGGCGCTGGCGCGGCGGGGTCGGGACCGAGACCGAGTTCCGCATCGAAGGGGAGAAGGTCACCGCGGTCGCCTTCGGCGACGGGGTCGAGGAGGGGGCGCGCGCCTTCGGCTTGTTCGGAGGCCAGGACGGCAGCCTCAACACAGCGGTTTTCCGCCAGCCGGACGGCATCGAACGGGTGCCCAAGACCAAGCAGATCGTCCGCGATATCCCCGGGGGCACGGTCTTCGTCCAGAAGGCGGGCGGCGGCGGCGGGTATGGAGACCCGAACGAGCGACCGCCCGAGGCGGTGCTGGACGACGTGCGCAACGGTATGGTCTCGGTCGAGGCCGCGCGGCGCGCGTATGGGGTGGTCATCGACGCCGAGACCCTGACGGTCGACGAGGCGGCGACCCGCGAGGCGAGGGGGCAGGCATGAGCAAGGTCGCTGTCGACCATATCGGCGTGATCGTCGAGAACATCGAGGACGCGGTCGCAAGATACACGCCGATTCTGGGCCCGCCCGCCAAGCGGATCGAGCTGGAGGAGGTCGGCCTGAGGGTCGCCGAGTTCGAGACCGCCAACGTGACCATCGAGTTGATCCAGTACGCCGGAGAGCAGGCCGAGTTCGCCCGCCAGGTGATGGGCGATGCGCAGGGGCTGAACCACATTTCGCTCAGGGTCGGCGACCTCGCCGCCAGCCTCGAAACGGCGCGGGAGACGGGATTACGGGTCCAGGAGGGATTTCCCCGGCGCGGCGCCCATGGCGAGGTCGCCTTTTTCGAGCGCGATGCCGGAACCGGGCTGTTGCTCGAGTTCTGCCAGCCGGACGCCCGGTCCGACGACTGATATCCTGGCCGCCGTTAACCTTCGGGCAATCGGCGATCGCTAAGGTCCTGTCGGTATTACGGAAATCACCGGGTGGGTACCTTGAAAGCCGAACACGAGTCCTATGCGCCGTTCGCGCTGGCCGCCGGCATGGATCGGCGCCGTCTTCCCGCTGAGGCGCGCCGGGGCCTGGTCATCGGGCCTCGGCAGCCCCGCGTCTGGCATCGGCTGGTCAGCCGCCTGAACTTCCGGGTCGAGAATCTCGGGCGGGGTGCCTCGATCAGCGGCATCCGGCTGTCGCCCTTGCCGGCAGGGGCGCTGGTCGACTGGAACAAGTCGCTGCCGGCGGCGGTCGAGTTCAGGGGAGCCGGGCTGGTCATCACAGGCGGCACCCGGCGGAGCATCCTGGACACGCTGGCGTCGGTGCGCCTCGCGCTGCCGCGGTCCGAAGCGGACAACCCGGAAATGGTGCTCGAGATCCTGATGCGGATCGATGGCACGGAGACGACGGCCGTAACCACGATCGGCCTCAGCGATTCGGCGCCCTAGCCGGGAGGATCAGGCGCCAACGGCGCCGTCGAGCCCGAGTGTCCCGTCGAGGCGCGCCCCGGTGAAATCGGCGCCGTCGATGGCGGCGCGGTGGAGGTCGGCCGCCGACAGGTCGGCATCGGTCAGGTCCGCGCCGCGCAGATCGGCGTGATTCAATTCCGCGCCTCCCAGACGGGCCCCGCGCAGCTTGGCGCGGGAGAGGATCGTCCGGTGCATAAAGGCGCCGGTCAGATCGGCGCCCGTCAGGTCGGCGTCGCTGAGTTCCGCTCGGATCAACTCGACCCCGCGCAGCCGCGCACCCCTGAAATCGGCGCCCTGGAGCGTGAAGCCGTGAAAATGGCGGCCGTCGAGATCGCGGTTCCGGAAATCGGCGCGCCCGCCGCTTTTGCCGCTGCTGAGCAGCCAGGTCATGTGGCGTTCGAGAATGGTCTGGAACTCGTCGTCGTCGAGTTTAGCGGGAATGGCGGTCGGATCGGTTGAGGTCATCGCGGTTCTGCCGTTGTTGCCGCCTTTCGGTTTAGCGCGGCTCGGGGCTGCGGGCAATCCGGGGGGCGGACCGGTAAGAAGAAATTAGGGAAAACAATGTCTAAATGCCGGTGCGACAGCAATTGCGTTGAAACCATGACGAAAGTGCGTATCTCTTTGACGATACAATCTGCGCGACAGGGGCGAATCTGTGGCCTGCTCAGTGTGTGTGAGACTTGCACAGGGCGCGTTCAGTGAGTGATCCTGTCATCGACAGGCCAGCCTCCGGCGCGGCGTCCCAGCCGCGCCGCAAAAGCGCTGTGGGCCGCTTCTTCAGCATATCCGCGAAGATCATCCTGCCGCTGGTCGTGATCGGCGTTGCCGGCTTTGCGTTCGCTTATCTTCGGGCGACCCGGCCCGAGGTCAAGACGGCGGCGATCGCCGAGCGCGTGTGGCTGGTCGGTGCGGTGACGGTCAAGACGACGACGGTCAGGCCGACGCTCACCCTCTATGGCAGGATCGTCGCCGGACGGGAAGTCGAACTGCGGCCCCTGGTGACCGGCCAGGTCATCGAGGTCGGCAAGAATTTCGCGGACGGGGGACTGGTGCGCAAGGGCGACACGCTCGCCGTCATCGATCCGTTCGAATACAAGGCCGCGGTTACCGAACGGAAAGCCCAGCTCGTCGAGGCCCGGGCCAAGCTGCGCGAGCTCAGGGCCGATCTGGTCGCCGAAAAGGACATGCTCAAGTTCGACGAGCGCCAGATCGAGGTGCGGACCCGCGACCTGAGCCGACGCGAGGATCTGCTCAAGCGCAAGACCGGGACGGAGAAATCGCTCGACGATGCGCGCTATGCCCTGAACGAGCAGCAGCGCGCCCAGGCGAACCGCAAGAAGAACATCGCCTCGCTGGAGTCCCGCATCCAGCAGCAGCAGGCGATCATCGACAGGTCTTCGGTTGCGCTCAAGCGGGCCGAACGCGATCTCGAGGACACGCGGCTGACCGCGCCGTTCGACGGTATTCTTCGGGAAATCACGACGGCGATCGGCAAGAGGATCGGGGTCGGCGACAAGGTGGCGCGGCTGACCGACATCGGGCGGCTCGAAGCCGAGTTCCAGGTCACCGACGGCCAGTATGGGCGGCTCGTGTCCCGGGGCTCCGTCGTCGGACGCAAGGCGACCGTTATCTGGAAGACCGGTGACACGTCCTTGCGGTATCCGGCGACGATCAGGCGGGTGTCGGGGCAGGTGTCGAGCGACGCCGGCGGGATCAACCTGTTCGCCCGCCTCGACAGCACCGATCTGAAGACCGTGCTCCGGCCCGGCGTCTTCGTTCAGGTGGAGATCGCGGACAAGCCCTATGACAAGGTGATCCGGTTGCCGGACGAGGCGGTCCAGGACCACAAGACGGTCTATGTGATCGGGAAGGAACGCCTCGAGGCGCGTACGGTCGAGATCGTCGGCCGGATCGAGAACGACGTGCTCGTTCGAGGCGACCTGAAGGATGGTGAGCGGGTCGTCGCTCGCATCTTCCCGGAGATCGGCCCGGGTGTCCGGGTGCGGGTTCCGTGACCGGCACGGCGGAGCCGCCGGACGGTCCGCGTAACGTTCGCGCCAAGGCCGACCTGATCGGCCTGTTCACGCGTCATCCCACGGCGGCCAACCTGATGATGGTCCTGATGATCATCGCCGGGCTGTTCGCCCTGTACAAGATGACCACCCAGTTCTTCCCGGACTTCGGCATCGACGTGGTCTCGGTCACCGTCGAATGGCCGGGGGCGAGCGCGGAAGACGTGGACAACAGCATCGTCCAGCCGATCGACCGCGAGGTGCGCTTTCTCGACAACGTAAAGCGGGCCCGTTCCAACGCCTTCGAGGGCCGGGCGGTGATCTCCGTCGAGTTCGAGCCGGGCACCGACATGCAGTCGGCGCTGGCCAACGTCGAGACGGCGGTCCGCCAGGTCACGACCCTGCCCGAGGATTCGGAGACGCCGGTGATCAAGCGGATCATCCGCTATGACACCCTCAGTCGGCTGGTCATTTCGGGACCCTATTCGGAACGCTCGCTCAAGGAACTGGCCAAGCGCATTCGCGACGGCCTGCTGCGCCAGGGCATCGATAAGGTCGACATCGGCGGCGCGCGCAAGGAAGAGGTTCTCGTCGAACTCAAGCCGGAGACGTTGCGCCGGCTCGATATGAGCATCGACGATATTTCCAAGCGGCTGCGGGCAATCTCCCAGGATATTCCGTCCGGCGACCTGAGCGGGCGGGCGAAGCGCCAGCTGCGCAGCATCGGCGAGGCGAAGACCGCCCGCGAGGTCGGCAAGATCGAGATCAAGTCCCTGGCCGGCGGCCAGAAGCTGCTGCTGCGGGACATCGCGACGATTACCGAGGCCTTCGACGAGGACGGGCACGAATTCCGTCACAACGGTCAGCGCGCAATCGAGCTACACATACAGCGGTCGACCACCGGCGACGCCCTGACGCTGTCCAACAAGGTCACGAAATATCTGGCCGAGTTGAAGCCGACCTTGCCGCCCAACATCACCGTCGTCCGCTTCGATGTTCAGGCGAATCTGATCCGCAGCCGCATCGGCCTGTTGCTGGAGAATGGCGCGACCGGGCTTCTGGTCGTGCTCATCATCCTGTTCCTGTTTCTGAACTTCAAGGTCGCCTTCTGGGTCGCGGTCGGGATTCCGGTCTCCTTGATGGCGACGCTGCTGGTCATGTGGGGCACAGACCAGTCGATCAACATGGTCAGCCTGTTCGGACTGATCATGGCGATCGGCATCATCGTCGACGACGCCATTGTCGTCGGCGAGCATTCCGAGGCGCTCAAGCGCATGGGCTACGACGCCCCCCTGGCGGCCGAAGCGGGCGCCCGGCGGATGGCGGCGCCCGTGTTCAGCGCCTCGTTGACGACCATCGCCGCCTTCCTGCCCCTGCTTTTGATCTCCGACATCATCGGCCAGATCATGCGGGCCATCCCGCTGGTGATCATCGCGGTGATCATCGCCAGCCTGGTGGAATGTTTCCTGGTCCTGCCCGGCCACATGCGCCACGCGCTCGCCGACAAGACCCGGGCAGGCGCGCGCCGGACCTGGGCGTCGCTGCCGGTTACCTCCCGGATCCTGCTGTTTCCGGGACGCCTGCTGGTTCTCGGCAAGCGCGGGTTCGACGCCGGTTTCGACCGGTTCCGTGACGGTCTCTTCCTCAAGGTCGTCCGGCTGGCCGTGCGCTGGCGGTATGCCACGGTATCGCTCGCCGTCGCGTCGCTGATCGTGTGCGTCGGGCTCGTCGTGGGCGGCCGTATCGCCTTCATCTTCTTCCCCAATCCAGAGGTCGACAACCTGTTCGCAAACGTCGAGTTCGCCTCGGGGACGCCGAGGGCGAAGACCGAAGCGATGCTCAAGGAGATGGAGCGCGCGATGCGCGCGGCCGAGCGCAAGCTCACCGATGGCAAGGGGAAATTGGTCTACGCCGCGGTCGAGCGACTGGGTACGCCCGTCGGGGTCAGCCCGGTCACGGCGCCGGTCGAGGGCGATCATGTCGGCGGCATCTTCGTTCAGATGATCCCGACCGAGAAGCGCGATATCACCGCCGACGAATTCGTCCGCGCCTGGCGCGCGGAGGTGAAACCGCTCGCCGGACTGCAGGTCTTCACGATCAAGCCGGCCCGGGGCGGGCCGCCGGGCCGGGATGTCGACGTGCGCCTGTCGGGGGCGGAGCCCGCCATCCTCAAGAAGGCGGCGAATGAACTGGTCCAGCTGATCAAGACCGTTCCGGGCGTAACCGACGTCGAAGACAATCTGCCGTATGGCAAGCGGGAGGCGCTGCTCGAACTGACCCCGCGCGGCAAGGCGCTCGGCTTCACCACGGAAACAGTCGGCCGCCAGATCCGCGATTCCTTCGAGGGATCGATCGCGCGCCGCTTCGGGCGCGGCGACGAGGAGGTGATTTTCCGGGTGCGGCTGGCCGCCGACGCGCGCGATAGCGCCACGCTGCATTCGCTCTACCTCAAGGCGCCCTCCGGCCAGTTCGTGCCGCTCGACACGGTGGTGACTATCCGCGAGAAGTCCGGCTTCGCCCGCATCAAGCGCGAGGCGGGTGCCCGCGAAGTGGCCGTCGTCGCCGACCTCAACACAGCCGTGAACACCACCGACAAGGCCCTGGCGACCCTGGAAGCCAAGGGTCTCAAGGAAATCGCCCGGAAATACGGCGTCGACTACCGGTTCGAAGGGCGCGCCCAGGAGCAGTCCCGGACCTTCAAGGACATGGGAATCGGCGCGCTGATCGGTATCGCGCTCATCTACATCATCCTGGCCTGGATGTTCGCCAGCTATGCCCGGCCCTTCGTCGTCATGTCGATCATTCCGCTTGGTTTCGTCGGCACGGTGATCGGCCACATGTTGCTCGGCTTTGATCTGACCGTGCTCAGCCTGATCGCCCTGGTCGGTCTGTCCGGTATCGTCGTCAACGACTCGATCATCCTCGTGACGACGATCAAGGAGCGGGTCGAGAACGGCGAGGACTGGTTCTCGGCGACCGTTCATGGCACCCGCGACCGGCTGCGCGCCGTCCTGCTGACTTCGCTGACCACCATCGGCGGCCTGGCGCCGCTGATGTTCGAGACCGATCTTCAGGCGCAGTTCCTGATTCCGATGGCGATCACCCTGGTGTTCGGCCTGATGGTGACGACGCTGCTGGTGTTGTTCGTTATCCCATCGATGGTGGCGATCCAGGCCGATTTGGGGCGCCTGTTCGGCCGGAAATCCTATCTGAAGGGCGGCGCCCCGCAGGTCGCCGCGGAATAGCCTAGCCCGAGCGCAGGCGCCGGACGCCCTCGTCCTGTTCGAACAGGTAGAGGAGGGTGCGCAGGGCCTGACCGCGCTCGGAGGCCAGTTCCGGGTCGCGTTCGAGCGCCAATCGCGCGTCGGACCGTGCAATCTCCAGCAGATCCGCGTGGACCGCGAGATCGGCGAGCCGGAAGACCGGCAGGCCGCTCTGCCGCGTCCCCAGAACCTCGCCGCCACCGCGCAGGCGCAGGTCTTCCTCGGCGATCCGGAAGCCGTCCTCGGTCTCGCGCATGATGTTCAGCCGGGCCTGGGCGGTCTGGGTCAGCGGCTTTTGGTAGAGCAGCAGGCAGGACGAGGCGCGTTCGCCCCGGCCGACTCTGCCGCGCAGCTGATGGAGCTGGGCGAGCCCGAAGCGCTCGGCGTGTTCGATGACCATGATCGTGGCGGCGGGCACGTCGACCCCGACCTCGATGACGGTCGTCGCCACCAGGATGCGGGTCTTGCCGGCGGCAAACGCCGCCATGGCCGTGTCCTTCTCGGGGCCGGCGAGCTGCCCGTGGACCAGCCCGACCGCGTCGCCGAACCTCTGGCGCAGGGCTTCGTAGCGGTCGGTCGCCGCGGCGAGGTCCAGGATCTCCGAGTCTTCGACCAGAGGACAGACCCAATAGACCTGCGCCCCCTCCGCGATCGCCCGGCTGAGCGCGCCGTAGACGTCGGCGAGCCGGTCGACGGGCAGCGCGCGTGTGTCGACCGGCTTCCGACCGGCCGGCTTGTCGGTCAGCCGCGAGGCGTCGAGATCGCCATAGGCGGCGAGCAGGAGCGTGCGGGGAATCGGGGTCGCGGTCATCACCAGGATGTCGACCGCCTTGCCCTTGCCGCTCAGGGCCAGCCGCTGGTGTACGCCGAACCGGTGCTGCTCGTCGATGACCGCCAATGCGAGGTCGAGGAAGACGACGTCCTCAGAGAACAAGGCGTGGGTGCCGACGACGATATCGACCTCGCCGTGAACGATCGCGCGCAGCAGCTTGTCCCGCGCCAGCCCCTTGTCGCGGCCGGTAAGCAAGGCCACCCGCAGCCCCGTGCTCTCCGCCAGCTCGGCGATGGTCTTGTAATGTTGGCGGGCGAGGATCTCGGTCGGCGCCATCAGCGCCGCCTGGCAACCGGCCTCGATCGCGGTCGCCATGGCGAGGAAGGCGACGACGGTCTTGCCGCTGCCGACGTCGCCCTGGAGCAGGCGCAGCATGCGCGCGTCCTCGGCCATGTCGTGGCGGATCTCGGCCAGGGCGGTTTTCTGGGAGGCGGTCAGGGTGAAGGGCAGGGAGGCGACGATCCGGTCAGAGAGCTTGCCGGTGCCCTTGACCGGCCGGCCGCGCAGTTTCCGCTGTTTGGCTCGCACGATCAGGAGCGCGAGCTGGGTCGCCAGGAGCTCGTCATAGGCCAGGCGTTTGCGCGCCGGTGTGTTGGGTTCGAGGTCGGTGGCAGATTCCGGCCGGTGAACCGCGTGGACGGCGTCCCGCCAGCGCGGCAGCGACGCTTTTGCGACATAGGCCGCGTCGATCCATTCCGGCAGGGACGGCGCCCGGTCGACGGCCGCTGCGACCGCCTTGCTCAGTGTCTTCAGCGCCAGGCCGGCGGTCAGCGGATAAACCGGCTCGACCCGCTTGATCGCGTCGATCTCCTCGAGCGTGCCGACATGGTCGGGATGGGTCATCTGCAACCCGCCGCGATAGTCCTCGAGGAAGCCGCTGACGACCCGGGTCGCGCCGACCGGGTAGGTGCGCTGCAGGTAGTCGCCCTTGGCATGGAAGAACACGAGGGTGACGAAGCCGGTCTCGTCGGCGCACACGATGCGGTAGGGCGCCTTGCGGTTGCCGCCCGGCTGGTGGGCGTCGACGCGCACCGTCAGGGTCGCGGTGGTGCCAGCGCGCGCCTCGGTCACCTTGGGGGAATAGCGCCGATCGATCACCCCGGTCGGCAGATGCCACAGCAGGTCGACGACATGCTCGCCCGCCAGCCTCTCGATCAACGGTGCGAGCCGCGGCCCGATGCCGGGGAGCGCCTTGATCGGCGCGAACAGGGGGAAGAGTGGTTCCGGGCGCATTCCGGACTGAAGTTCGCCGCCGCCGGCAAGGAACCGGCTGACAGGGCCGTGGGCAGGGCCTATATGGTATGCCATTCACGCGCGCGATCAAGCCAAGGGAGAACCGCATGTCCGACGAGGACCGCGAGCCGGCCTCGGTGCGCCGGAAACGTTTGCGGTTCCGGTCCTGGCACCGCGGCACCAAGGAGATGGATTTGCTGATGGGTCCCTTCGCGGACGCCCGGATCGACGGGCTCGACGAGAGCCGGCTGGCGGAGCTCGAGGCGCTTCTGGCCGAACCCGAGCCGGATGTCTATGGATGGATCGTCGGCAACGCCGCGCCGCCCGCGCGCCTGCAGGGCACCGTGCTCGACCAGATCATCGACTTCCACGCCACCAAGCATGCCTGACACCGTGACCCCGGCGGACGCCCGCCTCGACGGCATCGCGCTGGTCGCCGGCGCGCCCGAGGGAGTCGACGCGCTGTTTCTCGGCGCGGTCGCCGCCAATGGACGGACCGTCGTCCATGTCTGCCGCGACGACGCCCGCATGTACCGGCTGTCGGAATTCCTGCGCTTCTTCCATCCCGAGGTGAAGGTCCAGTCGTTTCCGGCGTGGGACTGCCTGCCCTACGACCGTGCGTCGCCGAATGCCGAGATCATGGCGACCCGCGCCGGCGTCCTGGCCCGGCTGACCCGCGTGCGCGACAAGGCGGGCGGGCGCATCGTGCTGACGACGGTCAGCGCCGCGCTCCAGCGCGTGCCGCCGCCCGAGACATTCGACGGGTCGATCCTGATCGCCGAGAAGGGCCAGCGGCTGTCGACCGAGACGCTCACGGCGTTTCTGACCGGGCAGGGCTATCGCCGCGCCGGGACGGTGCGCGAGCCGGGCGAATATGCCGTGCGTGGGGGCATCGTCGATCTCTTCCCGCCGGCGTCGGCCTATGCGGTGCGTCTGGATTTCTTCGGCGACGAGATCGAGAGCATCAGGCGGTTCGATCCCGCGACCCAGCGCTCGCTCAAGTCGGTACGGCGGGTCGCGTTGCTCCCGGTCTCGGAAATCGTCCTCGACGAAGCCCGGATCACCCAGTTTCGCGAGCATTACCGGGCCGCCTTCGCATCCGCGATCCATACCGACCCTCTCTATGAGGCGGTGAGCGCGGGCCAGCGGTTCCCGGGCTATGAACACTGGCTGCCGTTCTTCTTCAAAAAGATGGCGACGCTGTTCGACTATCTGCCGGAGACGGCCGCCGTGTCCCTCGACCACCAGGCCCAGGATGCGGCCTCGGCCCGGTTCGACCAGATTGCCGACTATTACGATGCGCGCCTGTCGTTCCTGCAGGCGGCGTCGAAGTCGGTGGGCAAGGGCGAGTTCGTCTACCGGCCGGTGCCCGCGGACAGGGCATTCGTAACCCCCGACGAATGGGCGCAATTGCTGGCGGATCGGTCGGCTGCCTCCTTCTCGCCGTTCTCGGCGCCCGACGATTCGGCGGTGGGCATCGTCGATCTGGGCGGTCGCGCGGCTGCCGGCTATGCCGGCGTGCGGGCGGATCCCAATGTCAACGTGCTCGACCAGGTGGCCGAGGACCTTGCCGACGCGCGTACGGCGGGCAACCGGGTTCTGGTCACGGCCCATACGCCGGGGTCTCGCGCGCGCATCGAGCAGTTGCTCGGGGATCACGGCCTGATCGCGCATCAGGCGGTGGAAACCTGGGCCGAGGTGCCGACCACCGGAAGTGCGCCGGTGTCGCTGGCGGTGCTGCCGCTCGACCGGGGCTTCCGGGACGGCCGGCTGTTGGTCGTCACGGAAGAGGACATTTTCGGCGAGCGGCTGGTTCGCCGTCCGCGGCGCCAGCAAAGGGGCCAGGACTTCCTTACCGAATTCTCCTCCCTGGAGACCGGCGACTACGTGGTCCACCTCGACCACGGCGTCGGCCGCTACGAGGGGCTGGAGGCGGTCACGGTCGGTGGTGCGGCACACGACTGCCTGCGGCTGGTCTATGACGGCGGCGACGTCCTGTTCCTGCCGGTCGAGAACATGGAACTCCTGTCGCGCTATGGCTCCGAGGACAGCTCGGCCCAGCTCGACAAGCTCGGCGGCGCGGGATGGCAGGCGCGCAAGGCCCGGGTCCGTAAGCGGGTCAAGGACATGGCCGACAAGCTGATCGCCATCGCCGCGCAACGCGAGCTGCACAAGGGCGAGGTGCTGAACGCGCCGGCGGGGGCGTTCGAGGAGTTCGAGGCGCGTTTCCCCTTCGACGAGACCGACGACCAGCGCCACGCCATCGCCGATGTGATTGCCGACCTCGAATCCGGGCGGCCGATGGATCGGCTGGTCTGCGGCGACGTCGGCTTCGGCAAGACCGAGGTCGCCTTGCGGGCGGCCTTCGTGGCGGCCATGTCCGGGGTCCAGGTCGCCGTGGCGGTGCCGACGACGCTGCTCGCGCGTCAGCACTACCGGACGTTCACCGAGCGGTTCCGGGGGTTTCCGTTACGGATCGAGCAGCTGTCGCGCCTGACGGGGCCGAAAGACGCAAAATTGGTCAAGGCGGGCCTGACCGACGGCTCGGTCAATATCGTCGTCGGCACCCACGCCCTGCTGGGCAAGAGCGTGAGTTTCGACAACCTCGGCCTGGTGATCGTCGACGAGGAGCAGCATTTCGGCGTCGCCCAGAAGGAGCGGCTGAAGGAGCTCCGCGCCGATGTCCACGTGCTGACGCTGACCGCGACGCCGATCCCGCGGACGCTGCAGCTGGCGCTGACCGGCGTGCGCGACATGAGCCTGATCGCGACCCCGCCCGTCGACCGGCTGGCGGTGCGAACCTTCGTGCTGCCGTATGACCCGGTGGTCATCCGCGAAGCGCTGCAGCGCGAGCTCTTCCGCGGCGGCCAGATCTTCTACGTCTGCCCGCGGATCGAGGATCTTGCCTTCGTCGCCGAGCGCGTCCGTGCCCTGGTCCCGGACACGACCCTGGCGGTCGCCAGCGGGCAGATGCCCCCGGCCGAGCTCGAGGACGTGATGTCCAGCTTCTACAACGGCGACACACGGGTTCTGATCGCCACGAACATCATCGAATCGGGCCTCGACATACCATCGTGCAACACGATCGTGATCCACCGCGCCGACCGGTTCGGTCTGGCGCAGCTCTATCAGCTCCGCGGCCGGGTCGGCCGGTCCAAGACCCGTGCCTATGCCTATCTGACCCTGCCCGAGGACCGGCCCATCGGCCAGATCGCGATGCGCCGGCTGGAAGTGATGCAGACGCTGGACACGCTTGGCGCCGGCTTTACCCTGGCGAGCCACGACCTCGACATCCGCGGCGCCGGTAACCTGCTCGGCGAGGAACAGTCGGGCCATATCCGCGAAGTCGGGATCGAGCTGTATCAACAGCTTCTCGAAGAGGCGGTGGCACAGGCCCGATCCGGGGGCGACCGGGGCGAGGCGGGCGCGGCGGACGAAGAATCCTGGTCGCCGCAGATCAATGTCGGCACCGCCGTGCTGATCCCGGAGAGCTATGTGGAGGATCTGTCGGCGCGCATGGGACTGTACCGGCGGCTCGCACGGCTGATCGATGCCTCGGAGATCGACGGCTTTGCCGCCGAACTGGTCGACCGCTTCGGCCCGATGCCGGAAGAAGTGTCGAACCTGCTGGAAATCATCGCGATCAAGCGGTTGTGCATGCAGGCGCGCATCGAGAAGGTCGACGCCGGACCCAAGGGCGCGGTTGTAGCCTTCCGCAACAACACCGTGCCGAACCCGGTGGGACTTGTGGATTTTGTCGCGCAGCAGGCCGGAACGGTCAGTGTTCGTCCCGATCACCGCCTGATCTACCGGCGCGACTGGACCAACGCCGACGCCAAGGTGAAGGGCGTCAAATATCTCGCGACCCAGCTTGCCGCGATCGCCGCAGCGGGCGAGGGTGCCGAAGCCGGCGCGTAGGCGTCGGGCTCAGGCGTCCGCGGCGGCCTCTTCGGCTTCCCGCGCCAGCGTCTCGAAGGCCTGAAGGAAGACGTCCGGGTCCTGCGCGCCCGAGACCGCGTATTTGCGGTTCAGGATGAAGCAGGGCACGCCGGAGACGCCCATCTTGCGGGCCATCTCGTCCTCGGCCTGGATTCGGTCGATATCCTCGTCGCTCGCCAGATAGGCGCGGGTCTCCGCTGCATCCATTCCGGCGTCCGCCGCGATCTCGACCAGGGTGTCGAGGTCCCCGATATCGCGCGCGTCCAGGAAATAGGCCTTGAACAGCGCTTCCACGACGGCGTCCTGCTTGCCCGCCTGGCCTGCGCGGTCGATCAGCCGGTGGCTGTCCACCGTGTTGGGCTGCCGCTCGATGTTGCGGAAGGCGAAGGGCAGGCCTACGGACTCGCCGGCCTGGTTGATGGCGTCATAGACGCGTCTGGCGCCGTCCTTGCCGCCGAACTTCCGCTCCAGGTGCTGGCGCCGGTCGGCGCCCTCGCGGGGCAGGTCCGGGTTGAGCTGGAAGGGCCGCCAGGCGACCAGCACGTCGACGTCTTCCGGCAGACGTGCCAGCGCGGCCTCGAACCGGCGCTTGCCGACGTAGCACCAGGGACAGACGGTATCGGAAACGATATCCACCGTGATTTGCTTGCTCATGCGATTTCCAGCTGGTTCAGGCGTGTGTTCGGGAGCGGGGTGGACAGCCCCGCGTTTCGTGAGGATTTCACCATAGGGGTCCGTCGATGTCATCGGGTTCGGTTCCCGGCCGTTAGCCCGTCCTGCGCAGACACCGCGCCTCGCCGCGGACAGCCGCCCCAAGGTGGATTGGGCGCTGGGTTTCGCGCGCGGCGCGAAGGCTTCGGTCGAGACATGTATCTCGGTATTCGTAGCTATCCCATACGCTGGTGTATCCAACAATTTTCTTTGCCGTAGGGATGTCTGCCAACTGCATGGATCGTATGGAACAGCGACTCCACCAGGTCCGTGGCGGGGCCGGGCGAAGGGGGGTGAAGGGCGGATGCAACAATTGATCGGCGATCTCGGCGGGGTGCTCGACCAGCTCAATCCGCTGAGCCGGCAGAACCAGATCGTCTATCTCGTCTGGCTCGCCGCCTATGTCTTCACCGCCGGGGCCGTGTGGCGATGCGGCCGGCGCTGGCTGCGGCTGGTTTATCTCTTGGCGCTCCAGGTGCTTTCAGTCGGGCTCTTCGTTTCCCAGGCCAACATCTTGATTCTGGCCATTTACCTTTGGCAGGAATCCCTGGCTGTGGCGGTCGCCGCGATGCTGGCCGCGCTGTGGGCGTTCCGGACGCGTCGAAAGCGAAAGAAGACTGCAGCCCCTCGCCTGGAGCGGGGGCACCGCTCCGCCGCGCCCGCCACGGCGAAGGACGGACCGGTGACCGCGGTGATCCTGGCCGCCGAACAGGACGTTACTCTACAGCGCGAACAGGTCTCGGATGGTGGCAGAGAACCGGCGCCGGTCCTCAAACGCCCCTGATGGCGAGAAAGGCGTCCGACCTTAGCCTGGCCGTCTTCGCGCAACCAGTCCGCAGGGTGGCGGATGGGGTGGGATTCGAACCCACGAGACGCTTGCACGCCTGCCGGTTTTCAAGACCGGTGCCTTCAACCGCTCGGCCACCCATCCGTGCGGCGCGCACCTTAACGAGTCGGGGTGCTCAGTCCAAGATATCAAGCATTTCGGTGAATTGATTTGAAACACCTGGTCGCGATGAAATGGAGGCCGATGCAATTTTAAATAATCTTTATGGGTTTAATATTCAGTTCAAGGTAGCATTTTCTTGTCACTTTACCTGCTGTCAGGAAGGTCCCGTCGACAGAACCGACAAACCGTTGCTTGTGGTAGAATCATTTCAGCGCAATATGGACATGCTATGCGCTTTTCGGCCTCGGTTACATCTGCCGACATCCGGCCGTCTTGCTCAACCGGGCGATTGGTAAACGACCACACCAATGCTGCAACCCAGCCCAGAAATGTCCAGCCGAGAAGAAGATTAAGAGTAAAGATCGCGCCATAATTGTGGTGGTCGCGTGCACCTGCGACAATGCTTGGAAGGAAATACGCGATCAGAAGGAGGATGATTAGGAAGAAGTCCATTGCGTTCTGGTCGTTGCACCGCGGCACTTCGGTTGGAACATCCCACGACGGATGCGATCTGGTTGTATTTATCAAACATTTTCGAAACTTTCGATGCTCAATGCAGTGCGCTCAATCTCGCCCTTCGTCCTCGTTGTGGGTGGGCAGACATCTGACGAACCATCTAAGAAGCCCGGCATTTTATTGACTTGATTGTAACGATCTGGGCTTAACTTCCGTCCTGTCACCGAGGGGTCGGGAGACATGGAAGACTGGCTTTCCCAAATCGAAGCCCACACGGGCCCGCGCTACCTTGCGATCGCCGATGCCATCGACGACGCCGTTCGGCGTGGCCAGCTCGGAACGGGCGAAAAGCTGCCGCCGCAGCGTGCGCTGGCCCGCCGCCTGGGCATCACGGTCGGCACGGTCACCCGCGCCTATGCCGAGGCCGAGCGGCGCGGACTGGTCGCCGGCCAAGTGGGGCGGGGGACCTTTGTCGCCGACCGATCGGCGGCTGTCACCCCGACCGCGAGCGTGTTGTGGCCGGAGGGCGGCGAGGCCGACAGGTCGGGTCCCATCGATCTGGCCTCCGACAGTCCCGTGGTTGGCTTCGACGACGCGGAACTGGCGGGAAGTCTCCAGTCCTACGCCGAGACCGGCGGCTTTCGGGCGCTGCTCTCGGGCGCGGGCGGCGGGCCCAGTCCGTCCGAGGCGGCCGCCCTTGCCGCCTGGCACGCCGACCTCAAGGACGCTCCGGACGCGCAGATCCTGCCGACCAATGGCGGCGACGGTGTACTGGTGGCCCTGCTGAAGACCCTGGCCCCGGCGAGGGGCACGGTGCTGGTCGAGGCCCTGGCAGGGCGGCCGGAGCGCTCCGCCCTCGACTATCTGGGCCTGCGCGCGAGCCCGGTGCAGATCGACGACGAGGGGATCATTCCCGAATCGCTCGAATTGGCCGCCTGGTCGAGCGGTGCCGGCATCCTTGTGTGCACTCCCGGTCTCCACGATCCGACCACGGCTACGCTGTCGGCCGAACGGCGCGCGGCGATCGCCGACATCGCGGAGCGTTTCGACCTGACCCTCGTCGAACTGGAAGGTCAGGCGCGGCTGCTCGACCGGCCGTTGCCGCCACTCACGGCGTTCGCGCCGGAGCGTACGGTCTATGTCGCCAGCCTGGCCTCGATCTTGGCGCCCTGGCTGGCGCTCGGCTATGTGGCGGCGCCGGAACCGCTGGCGGGCCGGATCGAAGACGGTGTTGCCCGGTCCGGTGTCGGGGCGCCGGCGCTGACCCGGGGCATCGCCGCCAGGTGGGTCGAGGATCGCTTCGCCCATAGCCTTCTGTCGCTTCAGCGCACCGAGGCCCGCTGGCGGGGCCGCCTCGCGAGATCGGTCCTGTCCGAGCATGCCTTTGCCGTACGCCAGGGCGGCCTGCGAGCCTGGGTCCGACCGCAGCGGCCGGACGGCTTCGATATTCCGGACCTGGCGGACCGGGCGTTGGCGGCCGGGGTGACGATCGTTCCCGCGGGCGCCTTCGAGATGCGTCGGGGCAGTCCGCCTGCGGCCTTCCGCCTGTCGCTCGGCGCCTGCGGCGGCCCAGCGCGGTTGCGTCAGGGGCTCGATACCTTGCTTTCCCTGTTCGACGATCGTTGACGCCCGCGCGTCCGCCGCCCGTAATCTGACGTCATGGGGTTCTATCTCTCCAAGCTCGCCGGCTTGCTGGCCGATCCGATCAACCTGATCCTGCTTCTGTTCGGGATCGGCGTCGTGGCGCTCTGGTTCGGCCGCCGCAGGTTCGGGGGCTGGCTGGTGTCGATCGCCTTCCTACTCGCGATCGTGCCCACCGTCCTGCCGGCGGGGCCCTGGTTGTTGCGGGCACTCGAGAACCGGTTTCCGTCTACTTCCCTGTCCTCGCCGCCGACCGGAATCATCGTGCTCGGCGGGTCGATGCAGCCGGGCCTGGCCGAGGACCGCCATGCCTTGGCGGTCAACGGCAACATCGAGCGGCTGATCGTGTTCGCGGAGCTGGCGCGCCAATTTCCCGAGGCCAAACTTGTCTATTCCGGCGGCACGGGCAGCCTGCTCGAGCCGGGTCTCCGCGAGGCGGACGCGGCAGCGCAGTTCCTTCACCGGCTCGGCGTCGATCCGTCGCGCGTGCTGTTCGAGAGGAACTCGCGGAATACCTTCGAGAATGCAGTGCTGACCCGGCAGCGCGTTTTACCGGCCACCGGCGACCGGTGGCTGCTGGTGACCTCCGCCCGTCACATGCCCCGGGCTGTCGGGGCGTTTCGGCAGGCCGGCTGGACCGTCGACGCCTTCCCCGTCGACTACCGTACCCGCCGCGCCCTTAAGCCATGGAGAAACCTGCATTTCAGCGCCAGGCTGTCGGTTCTTGCCGCAGCGCTGCGGGAGTGGGTGGGGCTCGCCTTCTACTATGCCACCGGCAGGTCATCGGCGCTGTTTCCGGCGCCGTAGAGCGACTGAATTTTCGGGAAGTCTTCACAAAAGGAACTGGTTGATCGCCTAATAAAACTATTCGATAATACCTCAAGTCCCAGACGAGGGGATGAAGCCGAGAAGTAAAAACGTAAAGCAGACGACTGTCCCGGGCTTGGACTCCTTGTCATGCATTTAGGCGCCCGATGTATTTGGTGCCGGGGGAATGGGGGAATGAAGAAAATCCGCGCAATCATGCCCGCCATGGCGATCCTTGCGGGAACGGTCGGCGTCCTATCCGGATGCGCCTACAACACCGACGATCCGATGGCGATGGAGGGCAGGCCCTACAAGCCCTACATCGTCGGCTCGCCGTATCAGATCAACGGCAAATGGTACCGCCCGCGGGAGGACTTCTCCTACGACCGGGTCGGTGTCGCGTCGTGGTATGGCCCCGGCTTCGACGGCAAGCGCACCGCCAACGGCGAAACTTATGACATGGACCTGTTGACGGCGGCGCATCCGACCCTGCCGATGCCGACCCTGGTCAGCGTCAGGAACCTGGAGAACGGCCGCAGCGTCACGGTGCGGATCAATGACCGCGGGCCGTTCCACGGCAACCGTATCATCGACCTGTCGCGCCGCGCCGCCGAGGAACTCGGCATCAGGCGCGACGGCACCGCGCGGGTTCGGGTACAGGTCCTGAGGACCGCGAGCCTGCGCCTGAAGCGCAAGGCGCTGGCGGAACTCTACCGCATCGAGGAGATCGAACGCCGGCAGGAGGTCGCCCAGCAGATCCGCAAAAAGGAGACCGGCCGCAACGCCGCGGCCACACTCGCGGATATCGCGCCCGCATCGGCGCCGGCGCCCGGACGCGTGCCGTCCAGGCCGCGGGTCACGTCGGTGCCG
>CAMYMQ010000031.1 GCA_947259335.1 uncultured Alphaproteobacteria bacterium
ACCATGCTCGTCGACGCGCTGGAGGGCGGCGCGCCCGCCCCCGTGGTCGACCTCGCCGGCATCGCGTCGCTGCCCGGCGCGCACAACCGGCAGAACGCCGCCGCGGCCTACGCCATCTGCCGCCATCTGGGCGTGGACCGGGAGCGGATCGCCGAGGCGATTGTCAGCTTTCCCGGCCTGGCTCATCGCCAGGAGCCGGTCCGGCGCCTGGGCGACGTCCTGTTCGTCAACGACAGCAAGGCGACCAACGAGGACGCCGCCGCCCGCGCCCTCTCCTCCTACGACCGCATCTACTGGATCGCCGGCGGACGCGCCAAGGACGGCGGCTACGAAGCCCTGCGCCCCTTCCTGTCGCGCATCGTCCATGCCTTCCTGATCGGCGAGGCCGCCGGGTCGATTGCCGAGTTTCTGGGCGGGGCAGTGCCCTCCACCGATTGCGGGACCCTCGACCGCGCCGTCGCCGACGCCTGGCAGCGGGCGCGAACCGACGACCGCGAGGGCGAGAAGGTCGTGCTGCTGGCCCCGGCCTGCGCGTCCTTCGACCAGTTCCCCAACTTCGCCGCGCGCGGCAACGCATTCACGGCGCAGGTCACGGCGCTCACCGCCGACGATCGGAGGGCCGGATGAGCTATATCCCGGCCCGCGCCGATACCAGCATCGTCGGCCGCTGGTGGTGGACCGTCGACCGCTGGATGCTGGGCGCGCTCCTGCTGCTGCTCGCCTACGGCGCGGTCATGACCTTCGCGGCCAGCCCGCCGGCGGCGATCCGCATCAAGCTCGACAGCTTCCATTTCGTGCGTCAGCAGATGACCATCATCCCGCTCGCGCTGGGAATCATGGTGATGGTTTCGCTGCTCAGCGCGCGCGGCATCCGTCGCCTGGCCTTTTTCATGCTGATCGGCGCGCTCGCGTTGACGGCCTTCACCCTGTTCTCCGCGCCGGAGATCAAGGGCGCCAAGCGCTGGATCAACCTCGCCGGATTCTCGCTCCAGCCGTCCGAGTTCCTGAAGCCGAGCTTCGCCGTGTTCGCGGCCTGGATGTGCGCGACCGCCCGGCTGGAGGACCGTTTCCCGGGCCGGCTGATCGCCACCTTGACGGCCATCGTGATCATCGGCGTGCTGGCGATGCAGCCCGATGTCGGCATGGCCGCGGTGGTCTTCGCGATCTGGTTCAGCCAGATGTTCATGGCCGGCCTGCCCCTGTTCTGGATCGCGCTCGGCCTGCTCGGGGTCGGCGCCGCCCTGTTCGTCGCCTACCAGATGCTCCCGCACGTCACCCAGCGCATCAACCTGTTCCTGGACCCGTCGACCGGCGACACCTATCAGGTCGACAAGTCGATCGATGCCTTCGTCAACGGCGGCCTGTTCGGCACGGGCCCGGGCGAAGGCAGCGTCAAGAACCTGCTGCCCGATTCCCACAGCGATTTCGTGTTCGCCGTCGTGGGCGAGGAGTTCGGCGCGGTGATCTGCCTGCTGATCGTCGCGACCTATGCCTTCGTCGTCCTGCGCGGGTTCGGCCGTGTGATCGAGGAGAGCAACCTGTTCGTGCTGTTCAGCACGACCGCCCTGCTCGTCGCCTTCGGTCTGCAGGCTCTGATCAACATGGCGTCGGCCCTGCACCTCATGCCGACCAAGGGCATGACCCTGCCGTTCATTTCCTATGGCGGTTCGTCGATGATCGCGCTAGCCATTGGCATGGGCATGGTGCTTGCGCTCACCCGACGGCGCGCGGGAGCGTCCTCATGACGGCGCTTACCGACCGTCCCGTCGCGCTGACCGCCGGTGGCACCGGCGGACACATGTTCCCGGCCATCGCGCTGGGCGCCAGCCTGATCGAGCGCGGGTATCGCGTCATGCTGGTTACCGACGCCCGCGGCGCCGACTACGGCCGCCGCGTCCAGGGTATCGAGAGCCACGTCATCCCCGCCGCCTCGCCGTCGCGCGGCGGCATCGCCGGCAAGATCGGCTTCCTGTTCACGATGGCGCGGGGCGCCTGGGCGGCGCGCGGACTGCTTCGCCGGCAGCGGGTCGCGATGGTGGTCGGCTTCGGCGGCTACGCCTCCTTCGCCGCCGCCTTCATGGCGGCGCGCGGCGGCATCCCGGTGCTCCTGCACGAGCAGAATGCCTATCTCGGTCTCGCCAACCGCAAGCTCGCGCCGATCGCGCGCGGCCTGGCCCTTTCCTTCCGAGCGGTCGCGGGCATTCCCGGGACCGACGCGGAGCAGACGCTGACGGGCAATCCCGTCCGCGCCGACATCATCGCGCTCGCCGACGAAGCCTATCGGGCGCCGACGGACGATACGCTCGTCTCGCTGTTCGTGACCGGCGGCAGCCAGGGTGCGCGGGTGTTCAGCGACGTCCTTCCCGACGCCTTCGCCCTGTTGGACGACACCCAGCGGGCCCGTTTCTCCGTCACCCAGCAGTGCCGGCCGGAGGATCTGGACGAGGTGCGGGCCGCCTACGCCCGGCTTGGCGTCGCCGCCGAGTTGGAGACCTTCTTCGACGACGTTCCCCGCCGTCTCGCCGACGCTCATCTGGTCATCTGCCGGGCCGGCGCATCGACGTGCGCCGAAGTGACCGTCGCCGGGCGGCCGGCTATCTTCGTGCCCTACCCGCACGCCGCCGACGACCACCAGACCCACAACGCCCGTGCCCTCGCCGAGGACGGCGCCGGCTGGCTGATGCCCCAGCCCGAGTTCACGGCCGAAGCCCTGGCCGACCGGCTGCGG
>CAMYMQ010000032.1 GCA_947259335.1 uncultured Alphaproteobacteria bacterium
CCGCGGTTCGTGCTGGCGGCCGAGCCGCCGCCGGCGCGGCCTTCTCCCCCGGCGCCGGCGTCCCCCCTGGCGGGATCGCTCTACTACACCAAGGACCGTCCGGGCCGCTGGAAGGGCAAGGAGGCGGGCCACCTGCCGGTGGTCGAGCGCAAGGGCTCGGTCCTCACCGTGCGCACGCCGCATCCCCAGGACGGCTTCAGGCACTATATCGTCAAGCATCTCGTGCTCGACCGCGACTTCCAGATCATCGCGGACACGCGGTTCAACCCGTGGCGCGACGATCCCCTTTCGAGCGTGGACGTGTATGGCCGCGAAGAGGTCGTCTACGCGATCAGCGTGTGCAATGTGCACGACGCCTGGCTGACGCCCTTCCGCCTCTGAGAGCCCCGGTAACCGGACGGTCCCGAAACGAAAAAGGGCCCCCCGGTGTGGGAGGGCCCTTTCGGTCCGATATCGGACGACGGGTCCGTGGATTTACCGCGTGCGGTTGGTGCAGGCCCACACCCGGATGCGGCATCCCTGGCCGGGATTGTACCGGCGGCACTGATAGAGCGCTGCCCGCTCCGCGGCGCCGCGGGTGTAACGGGTCGCCCAGCCATAGCCGCCGCTGAACGTGGCCGGCGTGGCATAGGCTCCACAGGAATTCCGGAACACCAGGGACCGGTCACACCGGCCGCCGCACTGATACAGGGCGCGCCGCCGGGCGATGTTGCCGCTCGGGTGGTTGACCGTCCAGCGCCACGCACCGTTGCGCGTGCCGATGGCGATCGCGCCCCAGCAGTTGGGCGGATAGCAGGCAGCCTGAGCCGAACCAGCCGTGGTTACGGGAAACAGACCGAGAACAAGGAACGATACCGCGAGAAGACGCTTCATACCCTCACTCCTGAACAACCATACCAAAATCAAACAATGGTCTCGTATTCCATCCTCGAAATCATTGCCAGTTTCTTGAGGAGCCGAACCGGCATTCACGAGATTTCAGAGAGTATACGAATACCGCGCCGATTTGCTCCCCGTTAATGCATTCGGACGACGAGATGAAAGATGTGCCAATGCTTGGCTTCGCCCCTCGGGGTCACACTGTCGGTCTCTTCCTCTTCCAGCATTTCGACGTCGTATTGCGCCAGCAGGGCATCGATTTCGTCTCTGGTGTGGAAGGTCATGCCGGCGCGCTTTGCGGCCCAGCTGTCCCGGTCGCCATAGAGCTGGCCGGAGAAGCGTCCGCCGGCGCGCAAGCTGCTGGCGATGGTCGCCCACAGTGCGGGGAACCGGTCGGGCGGGCAGCTCGGCAGGGTGAAGCTGGCATTGATCAGGTCGGCCGGAGGCAGGGTCAGATCCGGGTCCGCGAAGGACTGCACCCGGGTGGTCAGCCGCGTTGGCCCGGTTTCCAGGGCGGCGGCCCGCTCGGTCAGCTGCGCGATCGCGTCGGGCTGGGCGTCGATCGCGAGGACCGTCCAGCCGCGCCGCAGGATCTCGACCGTATCGCGGCCCGCGCCGCATCCCAGGTCGATCGCGAGACGGGGCGAAGACGACGGTTCGCCGTCAAACCGGTCGAGGGCGAACAGGAGGGTAGGGCGTGGCGGCCGCGACCCGGTCTTTCGATAGTAGTCGGACCAGGTCATCGGCTGGCTCATCGGCGCGCCCCTTTCCCTCCTGGCGCCACCGCCGTGTCAGTTGTCGGTCGCCTTTGGCAGGCGGCTGTTGAGCGCCCGAAGCTGTTGTTCGACAGCCTGGTTGCGCTTCTCCAGAGCCTGGTTCCGCTTCTCCAACGCCTCGAGCCGCTTGGTCAACGCCGCGATCGGCTTGTCGGAGGCCTGGGCGGCCTTGGCGATGTCGCTGCCGACCTGCTTCTCGAGCCCGGCAAGCTTGGAGCCGACGTCCTTGAGCGTCGAGCGCACGTCGGTGAGGTTGGTGTTGATCGCCTTCTCCGCGGCCTCGGCCGTGATGGTGGCCTTCTTGGCCTGCGCCTCGGCAGCCTTGGCCTGGGCCTCGGCGGCTTCCGCCTTCTTGCCGGTCTCACTCAGGCCGGCTTCGAGCTTCGTGACCTTGCCGTTCAACTCGGTCACCTTCTTGTCGACGGCGGTGACCTTGGTGTCGACGGCGGTGACTTTCTCGTCGTCACCGCAAGATGCGAGCACCGCCACCATCGGCAGAACGGCCACGAACGCGGCAAATCGCCCTAATCTGAATCCCATAAGTGCCTCCCCAGTTGGACGGTCGGATGCTAAGGCCTTTTCCCGGTTCGGGGAAGTGGCGGTAGACTGATGCCCGCCGAGCGAAGAGACCGGAGGCCCGTGTGGACGATCAGAATGGCGAGGTGGCGCCGGCGCCGTGGCGATGGCCGACGGAAGGGCGCGTGCGTCTGGGATCGGACGCGCACAAGGAGCTGTTCTGCCGGTTGCTCCTCGACACCTATGACCCTTACAAGCCCGCGGTGATCGATTGGCCGGAACTCGACCCGGATGCGCTGGCGCGGCTGACCGGACTGCCGTTCTGGGACATCGCCGTCGAGACCGAGATCCACACCTCGCGGGTCATGCAGGCGATCGCGGATGCCACCGACGACCCCCTGATCCGGGAGGCGATCGCCCTCAACGCCTTCGAGGAGCGCCGGCACAAGGAAGTGCTGGAGAACATGATCCGCTTCTACGGCATCGAGATCGCGCCCGACGAAAGCTTCGAGGCGCCGCGGCGGCGCGAGTGGAAGTATCTGTGCACCGGCTATGGCGAATGCTTCGATTCCTTCTTCGCCTTCGGCCTGTTCCGGCTCGCCCAGGAGAGCGGCTTCTTCCCGCCCGAACTGATCGAGGTGTTCGAGCCGGTGATCCAGGAGGAGGCCCGGCACATCCTGTTCTTCGTCAACTGGGCGGTCTATCGCCAGGCCAACGCGCCCTTGCCGCTGCGCCCGGTGTTCGGCGCCAGGCGCTTCGCGGCGCTGGCCAGCCGGGCCTGGAACCGGATGCAGTTCGCCCGGGGCGGCCTCGGCGGCGACGAGAACACAGGGGGGTCCGAGGACGGCCGCAACAACAGCTCGATGACTGTCGACGGCCGCAAGCTCCTGAGCGACGACGAGAAGCTGACCCTGAAGCGCTTCCTGGGAATGTGCCTGTCGGAGAACGACCGGCGGATGGCGCGCTACGACGAACGGCTTGTCCGCCCGATGGCGATGCCGCGCCTGGTGCGCGCGGCGCTGCCGTTCATTCCGAAGAACGCCTGAGGGCCGGTCGGCGGGGACGCCGCGTCGGTTATCAAAGGTTATCAAAGGTTGCCGTCTCCCGGTTCGGGCGCCCGGGGGGGGCCGCGGACACACCCGCACCTGCCGGAGGTAAGGAAAAGTAGGGTCGGGCATCGACCGGCGGGCGGGCTGGAAATCCGCCCCTGCGGCGCCAAGCGGTACGGGGCGCACAAGGCGACTGATACGCTGTCGCACGAAACATCGCCTGCGTTCCCGGCCTTGCGTAGGGGCGGGTTTCCAACCCGCCCGTAATGCGGCTGCGGATTTCGGGCCGTTCGTTCGGGGGGGGGGGCCGAATGTAGGGTTCTGTCGGGTTGCTGCGACACCGGGGCCCTCCAGCGGTAAGGAAAAGTAAGGGTCGGCCGGCCCTGCACGGGGAAGACGTGTCGGGGGCCGCTGCCGCGATGTAGGGTTCTGTCGGGTCGGGGCATTGCCGGGGGCCAGGCGGTCAGGAGAAGTCGGGTCGCCGGGACTATGGGGGCTCCCGGGCCGAGATTTCCACCCTGTCAATGTCGGAATTTTTTCCTGCACTTCAAGCGGAGAGTTCCCATTGCGAAACAGGTCGTTAGCCCGCTTCACAACGGGTTCCCCCCTGTCCCCGCCGGAAATCGAATTCTGCTAGTTTCCCGGCGCTTTCTTTTCCGTAGCCCCATGAACCCGATGCGGAGCGGGTGACACACCCGCTACTGCCCGAGAGCCCTTGGCCTCGAATACCCGATTACGGCGGCAGCCGCCTACGCAATCCCCATCTGCTTGAGCGCGAGCCGGCCGATGGCGCCGTCGGGGCTTTCCAGGGTCTGGATGATCTCGAAGTGGTTGACGCCCTTGACCTCGACGAGCTCCACCGGCTTGCCGGCCTTCTTCAGCGCCGCCGCGAAGTCGCGCGACTGGCGCTTGAATTCGGGGCTTTCGCCGTCGCCGAAGGCGACGGTCACCGGGCAGGCGATGCGCTCGAGATGGTGGATCGCCGACAGCGCCCGCTCCTCCGCCTTGTCGATCTTCACGTAAGAGCTGCGCGCGCTCAGCATCACGGGCTTCATGTCGAACATGCCGCTGACCGACAGGCCGCCCTTGATGACGGTGGCGGGCACGCCGTAGCGGCTCCAGTCCGTGACCAGGGCGACGCCGCACAGATGGCCGCCGGAACTGTGGCCCGAGACGTAGATGCGCTCCGGGTCGCCGCCGAAGGACTTGGCGTTCTTGTAGACCCAGGCGATCGCGCTGCGTACCTGGTGGGCCATGTCGGGCAGGCGCACCTTGGGGAGGTTGGCGAAGTCCAGCGCGATATAGATGGCGCCGTTGTCCACGAAGGTCGGGGCGGGGAAGGAATAGAACTTCGCGCTGCCCGCGCGCCAGGCGCCGCCGTGGATGAAGATGTGGATCGGCGCGCCGCCGGCGCCGGCCGATTTGGTCGGCGGGAAGATTTCGAGCTTCTCCGCCGGGCTCTGGCCGTAGGATCGGGTCTCGAACTTGTACCTCTCGCGCACCGCCTTGCTGGTCGATCCATAGTTGCGGATCGAGGCGCGAACATTCTTGGCCCACACGCGCTGGTTGTAGGCGTCGTCCAGTTGCTTCTGGGTGTAATCGAGAAAGACCTTGTCGGACTTCGCCAGGGCGGGCCCGACGGCGAAGGCGGTCGCGGCGAGCGCACCGCCGCCGATCAGGAACTGGCGCCGGTTGGTAAGCAGAAGGTCGCGATCAGACAGTGAAGGCGTGTCATTCTGGTGCCGTATAGTCACTTGAACCTCCCTTGGTGCCTCTTTCCGACCGGCGCTGGCAGCAGACCGTTTGCCGAGCGCCGAATGTGTCCGATCCGGACACAGCGATATGCCTCGTGGGGTGCTGTTACACTATCTGCGCCTGGAAGGTTCCAAAAGAGGCGTCGTCGGTATTCGGCAAGTTTCTGGAGGGAGCGGGGCGCGTAGCCAACTGTTGCCGCCGGGAGCCGTTGCTCAGCGGTCGATTCGCCCGCTGTCGCTGGTCACTGCCTCATTCAGCCGTCATGCCCGCGCAGGCGGGCATCCAGACAATCGGCGCCACTCTGGAGTCCTGCGCCCGCGGGAATGACGGACCTTGTCCGTTCGCGACTTTCCGGCTGTTGCCGGTTGGCGCGCTCGAAGCCTTGATCCACAACGAAAAAGGGGCGGGTCCGAAACCCGCCCCTGTGGCCGTGTCGTGCGGACGGTGGCCGCCCGGCGATCAGTTCTCGAACAGGTCGCCCGGCATGCCGTCCTTCTCCGTCATGGTCGCCTGCATCTTCTGCAGCGCGCGGCTTTCGATCTGGCGGATGCGTTCCTTGGAGACGCCGAACTCCTCGCCGATCTCGGCGAGCGTGATCTTCCGGTCCTCCAGGAAGCGGGAGACGATGATCCGCCGCTCACGCGGGGTCAGCCGGTCGAGCGCGTCCTGGATCCAGGCCGATCGGGTCCGCCGGCCGCTGTCCTTCGAGGCGACATCTTCCGGGTTGGGCGAGTCGTCGGCGAGCAGGTCCTGGAACTCGGTGCCGTCGTCCTCCATGCCGATCATGGCGTTGAGGGACTGGTCGGGCCGCGACAGGTGGGTTTCCATGCGCTCCACGTCGGCGACCGTCACGTCGAGCTTGTCGGCGATGGCCTGGCGCTCGTCCATGGTCAGGTGTCCGTCGTAGCTCGCCGCGAGCTGGGCCCGCAGCCGGCGCAGGTTGAAGAACAGGCGGCGCTGCTTGGGCGTGGTCGCCGCGCGCACGATCGACGAGTTGCGCAGGATGTAGTTCTGGATCGAGGCGACGATCCACCACGAGGCATAGGTCGAGAAGCGGACCTCGCGCTCGTAGTCGAAGCGCTCGACCGCTTCCATCAGGCCGATGTTGCCTTCCTGGATGAGGTCGGCCATGGGCAGGCCGCTCGACCGGAAGCCGGCGGCGATGCGAACGACGAGACGGGCGTGCGCCTCGATGATCTCGTGCATCGCGCGCTCGTCGCGCTTTTCGGTCCAGCGCCGGGCCAGGTTGGATTCGTAGTCTCGCTCGAGAACCGGCGCGTCCATCGTCGCGGAAATATAGCGGCGGTTGCTGCGTTCGGTCAGGGATGTGTCTGAATAAGCCATTTTATCACGTTTCGCTGTCGCCCCTTGGGGGCCGCGGGGTAGGCGGCGACGGGGCTGCCACTCGGGGCTGCTTGACTCTTGTCGACTCGAAAATATTTAGTCGGCAGGGAATTTACAAGACTTTTGTCGAGTCGCTACTATATCGAGTCGATAAGAAATTCGTGAACGACGGGGTAGCAGGGCGGTATGGAGCATCTGATCTCGGACCTTTCCCCGAAGGGTGAAACGGCCCGTTGCGACATCGCGCACCGGGTCACCGGGCTGATCAACCGGCTCGGCCGCACGCTGCATTGCCTGCAGTTCTCGGAAGGCCTGAACCCCGCGCAATGGGAGGCTTTGCGCTACTTTGCGCGGGCCAACCGCTATTCCCGGACGCCCAGCGCCCTGGCCGACTATCTGGGCACCACCAAGGGCACCGTGTCCCAGACCATCAAGGCGCTCGAGGCCAAGGGGCTGGTCGACCGCGTGCCGCACAACCGCGACCGCCGCGCCGTCCTGCTGCAGACCACGCCTGCGGGCGATGCAACGCTCCAGCGGGACCCGATGAAGCGCATCGAACTGCTCGCCGGCGACCTGGTCGACGAATTGCCCGCCGCCCGCGATTTTCTTCAGCGGCTCGTCTCCGGCCTGCAGGAGAACGAGGCCACGTCCGGCTTCGGGGTGTGCAAGGAATGCACGCATTTCTGCAAGAACGCCGTGGGGCTGGAAGCCGAGGCGCCCCACCGCTGCGGCCTGACGGGCGACCCGCTCACCCAGGGGGACAGCGCCAAGATCTGCGTCAATCACCACTGCGCCCCCTCCTGACGCCGGGCGGCGGACGTTATTCCGCCACGAATGCCTTTCATACTCGCCGACAGTCGCTTTGGATCTCTCTGCAGGAGTGTCTCCGTGATGCCGCGTTCCCGACTTCTGCCGCTGCTCGCCGCCGCCGTCCTCGGTGTCGGCGTTGCCGTGCCTGCCTCGGCGCAGGACCAGTCGCCCTATGAACAGTGCCTTGCTGCGGCGAAGGGCGCCCCGGCCTCGCTCGCCTGCGCCAAGACCGAACTTGGCCGCCAGGAAGCCCGGCTGAAGGCCGCCGAGGCCAAGCTGGCGGGGATGATCGACGAGGCGGCCAAGCCGCTGTTCGCCGCCGCCAACGATGCCTGGCGCACGTTCCGGGACGCCCAGTGCGCCTGGGACCGGTCGGGCGTCCCCAAGGGCGAGAATGCAGAGTTCGCGGAAATCGACTGCAGGATCGGCATTACCGACGCCCGCGCCGGCGAGCTCGAGGGCCGCGCCGCGCCGCCCGAGGACGAGCCGCAGAAGCAGTAGCCGGCGGGGCGGTGAGAGCCCTGATCGGCGTTTGGTCGGCCGCAGTCTGATAGGGGCGCCCGTGCCGGTCACGGCGCCTCCCGCTGCGCCTGCGCCGCTTTGGTACCCGGCGCGTTTTCGATCTGCAGCTCTGCGACCAGCGGAAAATGATCGGACCCGACATTCGGTCCGCGCCTCAGCGTCACCACCGCGATCCGAGGGTCCAGCAGGATGTGGTCGATGGCGATACCGGGGATATAGCGCGGGACCCAGCTGTAGGGCGACGGCGTCGGCCAGGTGCGCGGCCACCAATGTCCATGGTCGGCGGCGCGCAAACGGGCCCGCGCCAGCAGCGTCCGGAAACGCGGCGAATAGGCGGTTAGATTGAAATCCCCCATCACCAGGACGGGCCGTCCGCTGGCCCGCGCCTCGAAGGCGATGGCGGCGAGGTGCAGGTCTTGCCGGAACGCCAGGCCGCGGCGCAGGGCATAGGGCGGGTGGACGCACAGGATCCGGACGGTGCCGCCCGGCGTGCGCACCCGCGCCGTCAGATAGGAATAGCGGGACGATACGCTGCGCCGATGCAGGGCAGAGGCCAGGTCGCTGAAGGGGGAAACGGCTCCCGCCATGCGCGCCACCGTCGCGCTGGGAAACCGGCGCTCGCTCGCGACGATCGGATGCCGGCTCAGAACGACCTCGGGCCCTGCCACCCTATCCGTCTGGTAGGGGTAGTCCGCGTGCAGGCTGGCGAGCAGGCGTCGCCAGCTCGCATCGGCTTCCTGCGCGCAGACGATATCGGCCTTGATCCGGCGCAGAAAACGCGCCACCGACGGCTTGTCGGTGTTGTCGAACAGGAGATTGACGCTGACCACCCGCAGGGTCGGCAGCGCCGGCGACCGGGCCTGGGCGGCGGTCGGAAAGGCGAAGAGCGACCACAGATGGGGCGCGCAGGCGGCGAGCACGACCAGCGCCAGCCACCGCGGCCGGACCAGCACGGCGGCGGCGATCAGCGCGGCGCCGATGGCCAGATAGTGGAACCGGAAATGCGCGAAAAGATCGCCCACCCACCAGTGTTCGCCCAGTTCGGCGAGGATTGCCGCGCCGGCGAGGGCTGCCGCACCGAGTGTGACGAGCGCCCGCGTGGCCCACTCCAGGGCGCGTCCCATCGCGCGTCCAAAGCCGCGGCGCG
>CAMYMQ010000033.1 GCA_947259335.1 uncultured Alphaproteobacteria bacterium
CAGCGGCTGGGTCGTCGCCGGCGCCGGCTTCTTCTTGCGGGTCTCGGGCAGGGGCGCGGGCAGCTTCCAGTTCTTGGCCGCCTGGCGCGCGGTCTCACGGACCGCCCGGTGGCCGTCGTGGGCCGCCTTGATCAGCATCTTGCGGACGTAGTCGGTGCGCGGCTTGGTATCGAGGAAGGTGTAGGCCGCCGCCCAGCGGTACTTCCACCGGTGCTTGTCGGCATCGAGATATTCGGCGACCTTGTTCTGGAGCGCGTCGCCCTGGGGCCGCAGGCAGCCGACCATCTCCAGATAGCGGTAGTCCCACTGGCTCGACGGCTTGACCGATTCCAGGAACTTCAGGTTCACATACCTGCCGACGAACTTGCGGTGCCGGTGGCCCACCGAGCAGACGTCGAACACCTTGTCGGCCGTGGTCGCGCCGCCGAACAGGTCGCGGACGATCTTCTCCAGGTAGTCCTTGCGCTTGTCGCTGTCGATCCAGCCCACCTGGCTGGCGAAGTTGACCAGGTCGATGCGCGTGTGGGGCATGTCGACGCTGATGTCGATCATCTTGAGCACGTGGTTCTTGACCCGGGTGTTGCCGCGGATGTCGGCATGGGCCGACCCGAAGCGCGGCTTGTGCTCGCGGTAGAACTCCTCGACGTAGGTCAGGTAGGGCTCGAACTTCTCCTCGCGCAGGTTGCTGGCCAGCACCGCCAGCTTGCCCTCGGTCGACCCGGCGTTGAAATAGTTGCACAGGTTGGTCCGCACCTTGGCGCCCAGCGTGCCCGGCATGACCCCGGTCTTCTGGATCATGCCGGTGTAGCCCATGGTGCGGATCATGGTCTGGTTACGGGTGTTCGGCTTGATCGCGTCGAGGTGCCGGCCATAGTCGGCGATCGCGCTCAGGTAGCGCGTCACCCAGGCGCCCGACGCCTTGCCCAGCGGCGAGATCGACGGATAGCCGTAGAGCCGCGGCACGCCGTAGAAGGCGCGCGTCGTCCGCCCGACGAAGGTGCCGCCCCAGGCGCCGTAGCGGGTCTGGACGTAATACTGGGCGATGTGCGGCGGATAATATTCCAGCAGCACCTGGTAATACTGACGCGGCGTGCGCACGTCGCGCTGCTTGCCCGCCAGCATGTTGCAGGTGAACAGGAAGACTTCCTTCGGCGCCTTGAGGATGCCGTCGCAGGTGTTGTTGCAGCTGGCTTCCTCGAGCTCGCTCATGGTCAGGCGGATCTTGTTCTTGTCGCCGAACAGCGTGCCGCCGAAATGGGCGCTGACCAGCAGCACGTCGCACTGGACCTTGCTGCGGCAGGCGTTGCGGAACCAGGAACTGTCGGTGCCCAGCTTGGTCAGCTCGACGAACTTGAAGCGGCTGCCGGGCTGGTTGACCCGCAGGCGCTTCATGAAAGCGTTGACCTCGTCCTGCGAGTTGATGGTCATCGCGCAGATGGTCTTGACGGGCTTGGTCGATGTCTTCAGCGCGGCGGCGTCGCCGGGCGCCTTCGACTGTTCGGGCGGGGTCGTCCGCAGCGGGGGGAAGTCCGGTTGGTCATAGGCCGCCGCAGGCATCGAGGCGGCGTGCCCAAGAACCAGTGCTCCCACCAACACCAGGAAGGTCGATTTCATATCCCAAGCCCTCAGTCGGTCCGGCTGCGTGCCCGTGCCCCCGGAATACCGGACCTGTGCCCCACTCTAGCGCCGCGCGGCGACCCGTCAACCGAGCATGGGTTAACATCGCGGGGATGTGAGACTCGCGCGGCACGGGCCGCGGCGGGCGTGCTTGCGCCCGCCACTCACCCGCCCGCGGTATCATTTGCCGCGCCGCTTCGGCGCACCTGTCAGTCGCGCCGCAGGATGATCCAGACCGCGTGGATGATGCCGGGCACGTAGCCGAGCAGGGTCAGGATGACGTTCAGCCAGAAGTGCAGGCCGAAGCCGACCTGCAGGAAGACGCCGATCGGCGGCAGCAGGATCGCGAGCAGGATGCGCAGGATGTCGGCCTTGCCTTCGGCATTGCGGCCGGAAGCGGCCGGGCGCTTGGTGTCGGTGGCGGCGGTCATGGTCCAGTCCCTTCGATTGTTTCCGATATGGGACACAGGTTTGCCGCACCTGCCGCCACCCGGCCTTAACGCACGTTGGGGTCCGCCGGGATCGGCCCCGACTGTCAGGATCGCGCGCGGGGCGGCGGCATCCGGTCAGTCCTCCCGCGCGCGCACCCAGTTCAGCGCGCCCTCGGCCATGCCCTTGAACTTCGGCGCGCGGGCGAGCGGCGCGACGGCCAGCGCCCGGTCGCCGCCCAGCCAGTGCTTGATGTCGTGATAGACGCGCGAGCGGCTGTCCTCGCTGTCGACCAGGAACAGGCCGGGCTGGAGGCGGAAGCCGTCCGCCATCTCAGCGAGGCCGGTGTCGTCGACGCCATCGGCGTCGAACCAGACCATATAGAGGGTCATGTCATGTCTCCGTGTTGTCGGCCGGAGAGGGTTATCTGCCCCGACGCGCAAGCAATCGCCTTAACGCCTGCAAATTAAAGAGCAGCATGACCGAGCCAAAGGCGGAGGCGGCGGCGAGTGCAGTTCGCTGATAATTGACCTGGTTTGTTTCGATCAGCTTGCCATGGCTGTCTAAATAGTGCTGCGTTCGTTCCAAAAATGCAGGGAATTCAGGAATGCTGCCATCGCCAAAGTAAATGGTCGCGACAAAGCTCGCGAGGAAGGTCAGGCCAAATAGATATTCGCCCCAGGACAACGCCCGATGGACCCACCCGAAACGCAGAGGCTCGGTGCTCGGGACCTCCTCGAAACCGTGGCTATCATCAACCGTTATGGCGGGCATTGTCGCCCGCACCCATGCCATGAGGAAGAAGGCGGGGAGCAAGAATAGGAGGAACGAGTTGCCGACGTACAGGAGCTGATAATAAGCCGCCACGCTGAGGACAATACTCAACACAGACGCGGACATTTTGAGCGTAGAGAACCGAACCGTGCTCTTTGACGTAGCCTCGACCGTACTCCTTCTCTTTCAGATACGAAGAGGGGCTGATTTTTTAACGGAAAGTCGGTCCGCCTCCGGCCCCGGCCGATTGTCCCTGCGGGCGTGGACCTAAACCCCCAGCTCCCCCCACATCGCGTCCACCGCCTTTACCACCTCGTCGTCCATCGCCAGCTTCCGTCCCCACTCGCGGTCCGTCTCCCCCGGCCACTTGTCGGTCGCGTCGAGCCCGATCTTGGAGCCGAGGCCCGAGACCGGGGAGGCGAAGTCGAGGTAGTCGATGGGGGTGCGCTCGACGACGGTGATGTCCCGCGCGGGGTCCATCCGGGTCGAGACCGCCCACATCACGTCGTTCCAGTCGCGGGCGTTTATGTCGTCGTCGCAGACGATCACCCACTTGGTGTACATGAACTGCCGCAGATAGCTCCACACCCCCATCATCACCCGCTTGGCGTGGCCGGCGTAGGCCTTGCGCATGGTGACCACGGCCATCCGGTAGGAGCAGGCCTCGGGCGGCAGCCAGAAGTCGACAATCTCCGGGAACTGCTGGCGCAACAGCGGCACGAACACGTCGTTGAGCGCCTCGCCGAGCACCGACGGCTCGTCCGGCGGCCGGCCGGTGTAGGTCGACAGGTAGATCGGGTCGCGCCGCATGGTGATGGCGCTGATCTTGAACACCGGGAACCGCTCGACCGAATTGTAGTAGCCGGTGTGGTCGCCATAGGGGCCCTCGTCCCCGGTCTCGGTCATCGAGACATGGCCCTCGATCACGATCTCGGCCTCGGCCGGCACCTTCAACGGCACCGTCTTGCACTCCGTCAGCGCCACCTTCTTGCCCCGAAGGAGCCCGGCGAACTGATATTCCGACAGGGTGTCGGGAACGGGCGTGACGGCGGCGAGGATGGTCGCCGGGTCGGCCCCGATCACGGCGGCGGCCGGGATGCCCTCGGGCGGCGCGGTGCCCGC
>CAMYMQ010000034.1 GCA_947259335.1 uncultured Alphaproteobacteria bacterium
CCCCGGCCGCGGTGGCCCCTGGCGACCCTGTCGCCCATAGCGGCGGCGTGACGCCGGTGAATCGCGTGCTCGTCGTCGGCGGCGGTGCCTGGGGCACGGCCCTCGCCATGGTCGCCCGGCGCGCCGGCCGGTCGGTGACGCTATGGGCGCGTGAAGCCGAGGTCGTCGAGAGGGTCAATGCCGGGCACGAGAACCGGATGTTCCTGCCGGGTATCGCCCTCGATCCCGCGATCACCGCGGAGGCAGACCTGGCGGCCGCGGCGCGCGGCGCCGAGGCCGTGCTCCTGGTGACCCCGGCCCAGCACCTGCGCTCCCTGCTGGCTCAGATCGCCGCCCCGCTGGGGCCAGACGTGCCGCTGGTCATCGCGTCCAAAGGCATCGAGCAGGAAACCGGCCTGCTGCTGTCCGAGGTCCTGGCCGAGGCGGGCCTGTCGGGCCGCACAGCCGTCCTCTCCGGCCCGACATTCGCCGCGGAGGTCGCGCGCGGGCTGCCCACCGCCGTGACCCTCGCCGCCGAGGACCGCGCGCTCGCCGAGGATCTGGCGCTGGCGATCGGCGGCCCCCTGTTCCGCCCCTACATTTCGACCGACGTGATCGGCGCGCAGATCGGCGGCGCGGTCAAGAACGTCATCGCCATTGCCTCCGGCATCGTTCACGGCCGAAGGCTCGGCGAAAATGCCCGCGCGGCGCTGATCACCCGGGGGCTGGCCGAGATCGGCCGGCTGGGTGCCGCCAAGGGCGGATCGGCCCAGACGCTCATGGGCCTGTCAGGCCTCGGCGACCTGACCCTCACCTGCAACTCGATCCAGTCGCGCAACATGTCTCTCGGCGTCGCACTCGGCGAAGGCCAGTCGCTGGCCGATGTCCTGGGCGCGCGCAACAGCGTGGCCGAAGGCGTCTGGACCGCGCAGTCCGTCGGTGCGCTGGCGCGGCGGCTGGGGGTCGAGATGCCGATCTGCGGCGCGGTCGAACGCATCCTTCATGAAGGCGCCGACATCGAGGCCGAGATCGAGGGCCTGCTGTCCCGCCCGTTCCGCGGCGAATAGCCGATCCGCCGGTCAGGCGGCTGCGTGGCCGGACAGATCGGTGATGCTCGGCTGCGATCCGCACAGGGCGCAGGCCGGATCGCGCTTGGCCCGCATCTCCCGGAAGGTCCCGCCGAGCGCGTCGAACAGGATCATGCGGCCCGACAGTCCGTCGCCCAGGCCGAGCAGTTCCTTCAGCACCTCGGTCGCCTGGATCGAGCCGATCACGCCGGCGATCGCACCGAAGATGCCGGCCTCCTCGCACCGCGGGATCATCCCTGCCGGCGGCGGTTCGGGAAACAGACAGCGGTAGCAGGGCCGGTCCTCGCCGTCCTCCCAGGCGCGGAAGGTCGCGATCTGTCCCTCGAAGCGGAGCAGCGCGCCGGACACCAGCGGCTTGCGCGCCAGAAAGCAGGCGTCGTTGAGGAGGTAGCGGGTCGGAAAATTATCGCTGCCGTCGACCACCATGTCGTAGGCGGCGACGATTTCGGCGGCGTTGTCGGGGACGAGCCGTTCCTCGTAGGCGGTCACGGTCACTTCGGGATTGAGCCGGGCGATGGCCTTCACCGCGCTCTCGGCCTTGGGCCGCCCCAGCCCGTCCATCGAATGGATGATCTGGCGCTGGAGGTTGGTCAGGTCGACCACGTCGTCGTCGATCACGCCGATATGGCCGACGCCGGCGGCCGCGAGATACATCAACAGCGGCGCGCCGAGCCCGCCGGCGCCGACGACCAGCACTTTCGACGCCAGCAGCTTAGCCTGGCCTTCCTCGCCGACCTCTTCGAGGACGACGTGGCGGGCGTAGCGTTCGAGCTGGGCGTCGGTGATCCCAGTTGGGGCGTTCTCGGTCATACGTCGTCGAACAGGGCGGTCGACAGATAGCGCTCGGCAAAAGAGGGCAGGATGGCGACGATCAGCTTGTCCTTCATCTCTGGCCGGGCGCCGAGCTCGAAGGCAGCGGCCAGCGCCGCGCCCGACGAGATGCCCACCGGCAGGCCCTCGGCCCGGGCGGCTTCGCGCGAGGTGGCGAAGGCAGTCTCGTTCGGCACGGTGATGATCTCGTCGATCAGGCTCGTTTCGAGATTGTCGGGCACGAACCCCGCGCCGATCCCCTGGATCTTGTGCGGCCCCGGCAGGCCGCCCGACAGGACGGGGCTGTCGGCGGGCTCGACCGCGATCATCCGGACCGAGGGCTTGCGCGACTTCAGGACCTCGCCGACCCCGGTCAAGGTGCCGCCGGTGCCGACCCCGCTGATGACGGCATCGACCTGGCCGTCGGTATCGCGCCAGATCTCCTCCGCCGTGGTCCGGCGATGAACGTCCGGATTGGCCGGGTTGGAGAACTGCTGAAGGATCAGCGAATTCGGGAACGTCTTGGCCAGCGCCTCGGCGCGGCGGATGGCGCCGGACATGCCTTCGCTCGCCGGGGTCAGCTCCAGTTCCGCGCCCAGGAAGGCCAGCATCTTGCGGCGCTCGACCGACATGCTCTCGGGCATGGTCAGGATCAGCCGGTAGCCCTTGGCGGCGCAGACGAAGGCCAGCGCGATGCCGGTGTTGCCCGAGGTCGGCTCGATGAGCACGGCGCCGGGGCCGAGCTTGCCGTCGCGTTCGGCGGCCTCGATCATGGCCCGGCCGATGCGGTCCTTGACCGAGCCGGCGGGGTTGAAGAACTCGCACTTGCCGACGACCTGGGCGACGCAGCCATGGGCCTCGTCCAGACGACGGACCCGCACCAGCGGCGTCGCGCCGATGGTATCGAGGATCGAGCCGTAAATCTTTCCGCGAAATTCGGTCATTGTCGGTGTCCGGTCGTCCATCAGATCGAATAGTCCAGCGTTCGGAGCGCGTCGCTGGGGACGCCGCCCTGGTGCGCCTGCAGGCACAGGTCCTCGAAGGTCACGGCATCGAGCCGCTCCATCCATTCGTCGCGCAAATTCCGGCAGAGCGGCCGGACGACGTTGTTGCCGAGGTCGGACCCCGCAGCTTCCGCCAGCGGGTCATCGGCCGTCTCCAGCGAGCGCACCGTCCTCAGAACGTCGCCCAGCGAAATCTGCTTGCGGTCCCGCGCAAGCCGGTAGCCGCCCCGGGGGCCGCGAACGCCGGTCAGCACCCGCTGGCGCACGAGTTGCTGGAGCACCGGCTCCAGATAGCGCGGCGGGATTTCCTGACGGCGGCTGATCTCGCTGCTCTGCACCGGCTTGCCGGCGCTGTTGTAGGCAATATCGAGAACGGCCTCGATCGCGTAGACGAACTTGCGGGAAAAATCAGGCACACTAACGCTCCACTTTGACGCCCGTGGATCCGAAGCCGCCCGCACCCCGCTCGGTGTCGGGCAGGGCGTCGACCTCCTGCCAGTCGACCCGGGTTACCGGGGCGACCACCATCTGGGCGACGCGCATGCCGCGCTCCACGGTGAAGGGTTCGGAACCGGTGTTGATCATGATGATGCCGATCTCGCCGCGGTAATCGGCGTCGATTGTGCCCGGCGAATTGGGCAGGGCGATCCCATGCCTGAGCGCCAAGCCCGAGCGCGGGCGGATCTGGGCCTCGTAGCCCTCGGGCAGGGCAATCGCGATCCCGGTCGGGACCAGCGCCCGCGCCCCCGGCGCCATCGTGACCGGGGCATCGACCGCCGCGATCAGGTCCATGCCGGCGCTGTGCAGCGTCTCATAGGCGGGCAAGGGCAGGTCGCCGCCATGGGGCAGCCGCCGGATCGACACGCTCACAGAGGTCATTCGGCGGTATCCTCCGCCGGCGCCAGCCGGGCGGCGATCCGGTCGGCCAGTTCGGTCGCGACATCCTGCTTCGTCATTCGCGGCCAGTCCTCGACGGCTTCCGCCGTGACCAGGTGCACCGTGTTGTCGCTGCCGCCGAAGGTGCCGGTCGCGGGGGCGACATCGTTTGCCACGATCCAGTCGCAGCCCTTGCGCTCGCGCTTGGCGCGGGCGTTGGCGACGACATGCTCGGTCTCGGCGGCGAATCCGACGACCAGCCGGGGCCGGCGGTTGCCCGCCTCGCAGAGCGTTTTCAGGATGTCCGGATTCTCGGTCAGCGCCAGGTCCGGCGGGGTGCCCATCTTCTTGATCTTGGCGCCTGCCGTGTCCGCGGTACGCCAGTCGGACACGGCCGCCGCGCACACCGCGACGTCGACCGGCAGCGCCCGTTCGCAGGCGGCGAGCATCTCGCGGGCGCTTTCGATATGGACGACGGTAACGCCGGACGGGTCGGGCTCGGCGGTCGGCCCGGCGACCAGGGTGGTGTCGGCGCCGAGCGCGGCCAGCGCCCGGGCGATGGCATGGCCCTGCTTGCCGGACGAGCGGTTGCCGATGAACCGGACGGGATCGATCGCTTCGTAGGTCGGCCCGCTGGTAACCAGCGCCTTGAGCCCGGCAAGGCGGGCGGACTGCCGGAAATGCGCCTCGATCGCCGTGACGATCTGTTCCGGTTCGGCCATGCGGCCGGTGCCGGTCTCGTCCTCGGCCAGCGATCCGTCCATGGGACCGATCCGCGCGACCCCTCGGGCCTCCAGAAGGTCGAGGTTCGCGACGGTTGCCGGATGGTTCCACATGCGATGATTCATCGCCGGCGCGATCAGGATGGGCGCCGCCGCCGCCAGCAGCACCGTCGTCGCGAGTTCGTCGGCGATCCCGTTCGCCATCTTTGACAGGATGTCGGCGGTGGCCGGCGCGACCACGACGAGATCGGCTTCCTGCGACAGGCGCAGGTGGCCCATCTCGGCCTCGTCCACCAGCGAGAACTGGTCCTGATAGACTTTTTCGTGGCTGAGCGCGGCGACCGACAGCGGCGTGACGAAATTGGCGCCGCCCCGGCTCAGAACGCACCGCACCGCCGCGCCGCGCTCGCGCAGCCGGCGGATCAGGATCAGGCTCTTGTAGGCGGCAATGCCGCCCGTGATGACAAGCAGGATTCGTTTGCCGGAAAGCATCGATTGCCGGTGTTTTACGGATTTCTCATGTGATTACATAGCGGCTGACTGGCGCGCCGGCAAGCGGCGCGCTCGGCCGGCGGTCAGAGCGCCAGGGCGAAAATCGCGACGGCCAGCATGCCGATGGCGATCCACACCGGCCACAGGGCGGCGTGGTGGTCGATCCGCACGTCCTCCCGGGGCCTGGTCAGGCGCTCCAGCCCCTGCTCCAGGTTGGCCAGGATTGTCGGCATCCGCTCGACGGTCTCGGTCACGGTGCGAATGGCTTCCAGCGCCCGCGCGGGCGGGCTGCGGTGCCGGCGCATCCAGTCCTCGATCAGGGGCCGCGCCAACGACCACATGTTCTCGTCCTTGTTCAGCTTGCGGCCGACACCCTCCGTCACCAGCATCGTCTTCTGGAGCAACAGGAGCTGCGGCTGGGTCTCCATCTCGAAGCGTTCGGTGATCTGGAACAGGAGGCCCAGCAGCCGCGCGATCGAAACCTCGTGCAGCGGCTTGTCGAAGATCGGCTCCGCGATCGCCCGCAGCGCCTGGGAAAAGGCCGCCCGCGACTTGTGGGGGGGAACGAAGCCGGCGTTGAAATGGACGTCGGCGACCTTGTCGTAGTCGCGGCTGAGGAAGCCCATCAGCATGTCGGCGAGATACAGCCGGGTCTTGTAGTCGAGCCGGCCCATGATGCCGAAGTCGACCGCCACGATCGTTCCTTCCTCGTCTATGAAGGCGTTGCCCGGATGCTGGTCGGCGTGGAAGAAGCCGTCGCGGAAGACCTGGTTGAAGAAGGCGGCCGCGGCGTGGGACAGGATCGTGGTCGGGTCGTGCCCGGCCTCGATCAGCGCCTCTCGCTCGTCGACGGGGATGCCCCGGATGCGTTCGAGGGTCAGCATCCGCCGCCCGGTGCGCTGCCAGTCGACGCGCGGGACCCGGAAGGTGGGATCGCCGGCGAAATTCTCACCCAGCTCGCTGGCCGCGGCGGCCTCCATGCGAAAGTCCATCTCGAGTTGGACAGACTCGGCGAAGGTCCGCACCACCTCGATCGGCTTCAGCCGCCGGAAGTCCGGCCGCAGCCGATGGATCAGGCCGGCGATCCAGTAGAGCAGGTCCAGGTCGCGCGCGAAGGCGGCCTCGATGTTCGGGCGCAGCACCTTGACCGCGACCTCCTCGCCTTCGGTGGTCACCGCGAAATGGACCTGGGCGATCGACGCGGCCGCGACCGGCTCGTCGTCGAATTCCGAAAACAGGGTCTCCAGCGGCGCGCCCATTTCGTCGGCGATGATCTTGCGCGCCTGGGCCGAATCGAACGGCGGCAGATGGTCCTGCAGGCTGGCCAGATCGGCCGCGACCTGCTCGCCCAGCAGGTCGGGCCGGGTCGATAGCATCTGTCCGAGCTTGATGAAGCTCGGGCCGAGTTCCTCCAGCGCCTTGGCCAGCCGTTCGCCGGGCCGGCCCCCGGTCCGGCGCCGCGACATTCGGCGCGCGACCCACACGGCGAAGGGCGCGAAGCCCAGTTCCTCCAACGGGAACAGCGCATCGTGGCGCGCCAGCGTGCGCGCGATGCCGATCATGCGGGAGACGTTGCGGGCGGTGCGGAACAACACGGCGGATCAGGTGCGCCAGCCGGAATGGATCGCGCAGATGCCGCCTGACAGATTCTGCCAGTCGACCAGGTCGAAGCCCGCTTCGCGCATCATCCCGGCCAGTTCCTGCTGCGGCGGGAACATCCGAATGCTCTCCGCCAGATACTGATAGGCATCGCGGTCACCGGCGACCATCCGGCCGATCGCCGGCAGGGCCTTGAAGGAATAGCGATCGTAGATCGGCCCGAGCAGCGGCAGCGCCACCTGGCTGAATTCGAGGCAGAGGAAGTGGCCGCCCGGACGTAGCACGCGGTATGCCTCGCGCAGGGCGGCGTCCTTGTCGGTGACATTCCGCAGGCCGAAGGCGATGGTATAGGCATCGGCGCTACCGTCCTCGAAGGGCAGCGCCTCCGCGTCGCCACAGACCCAGTCGATGCCGTGGACCCGGCCATGGTCGAGGGCCCGGTTGCGGCCCACCCCCAGCATCGAGGCGTTGATGTCGCAAACGGTGACATGCGCGCCGGGCGCGCGCTTGAGGACGCGGAAGGCGATGTCGCCGGTGCCTCCTGCGAGGTCGAGCAGTTCCATTCCGGCGCGCGGCCGCAGCCGGTCGACCAGGATGTCCTTCCACAGCCGGTGAACCCCGCCCGACATCAGGTCGTTCATCAGGTCGTAGCGGCGGGCGACGCTGTCGAAGACGTCGCGCACCAGCCGCTCCTTCTCCTCGCGCGGCACTGCGCGGAATCCGAAGTCGGCGGTGGGTCCCTCGCCGGGGTCGTCTTGGTTGCCTCTGGCCATGGCGCGGACATTAGCGGCACTCGCCCCGGGGCGCCAGTTCACCCGCGCTCGGAGAGATGCGCGCCGGCGGACTTCCGGCGGGGTCCGCAACGGGCTATATCGAAGATCCGTTCTCCCGCCGGACACTGACATGCCGGAACTGCCCGAAGTCGAAACCGTGGTCCGCGGTTTGCGCCCCGTGATGGAGGGGCGCCGGATCGTCCGGGTCGAGGTTCGCCGCCCCGACCTGCGGGTGCCTTTCCCCGCCGATCTGGTCGAAAAGGTAGAAGGGCACCGCGTCGATCGGGTCGACCGGCGCGCCAAATACATCCTCGTCCATCTCGAGGGCGGGACCGTCATGCTCATGCACCTGGGCATGTCCGGGCGGCTCTACATCGACGCGGCGCGGCCCAACATGCTGCTGACGCATGACCACCTTGTGCTGACCGTGGAGGACGGCACGGTCATCCGGTTCAACGACCCCCGGCGATTCGGTCTCGTCGTGCTGACCTCCGAAGACACCATGGCCGCGCATCCGCTGCTCGCCAGTGTCGGACCCGAACCGCTCGATTCGGCCTTCGACGGCGCTCATCTCGCCGCCGCGCTCAAGGGCCGCAACACACCGATCAAGGCGGCGCTGCTCGACCAGCGGCTCGTCGCGGGCCTGGGCAACATCTATGTCTGCGAGGCGCTGTATTTCGCCGGTCTGTCGCCCCGGCGGCGGGCCGGGACGGTCCAGGGGCGGCGCGCGGCGCGGCTCGCGGACGCGATCAAGTCGGTGCTCCACCGTGCGATCGCGGCCGGCGGGTCGAGCCTGCGCGACTATGTTCAGCCGAACGGCGAGTTGGGCTACTTCCAGCACCAGTGGGCGGTCTACGGCAAGGAAGGCGGACCCTGCCCGGAGTGTGACTGCGATCCGCAGGTGACGGGCGGAGTGCACCGGATCGTCCAGTCGAACCGGTCGACTTTCTATTGTCCGCGGCGCCAGCGCTGAGGTAAGAGTCCGCCCGTTTCTCCGCCGGCGACCCGTGACCTGTTGCGCCGCCGGCCGACCGGAAGGCTCCGCGCCGATGCGAGGATGCGCCGCCTTCCGCCGACAGACCCGGCGTCCGCACGTTTGGCCGGGGTACCCTGACGCATTCGATCGGCAACCCGCACACGTCGACAAGGACAGCATCCATGAGTTTCGAGACCGTCACCTATGAGACGAAAGGTCCCGTCGCGATCATCCGTCTGAACCGCCCGAAAGCGCTTAACGCGCTCAATGGCCAGCTCGTCCAGGAGCTCGGACAGGCGCTCCAGGCCGCGCAGGACGACGACGCCGTCGGCGCGATCGTGCTGACCGGCAGCGAGAAGGCCTTCGCGGCCGGCGCCGACATCAAGGAGATGGAGGCCAAGTCCTTCCAGGATGTCTATCTGGAGGATTTCATCACCAACGGGTGGGAGAAAGTCACCACGGTGCGCAAGCCGGTGATCGCCGCGGTTGCGGGCTACGCGCTCGGCGGCGGCTGCGAGCTGGCGATGATGTGCGACTTTATCCTCGCCGCCGAGAACGCCAAGTTCGGCCAGCCGGAGATCAACCTGGGCATCATCCCGGGCGCGGGCGGCACCCAGCGGCTCACCCGGGCAGTCGGCAAGGCCAAGGCGATGGAGATGTGCCTGACCGGGCGGATGATGGATGCCGAGGAGGCCGAGCGCGCGGGGCTGGTCAGCCGGATCGTCCCCGCCGACGAGTTGGTCGACGAGGCGACAAAGACGGCAGAGACGATCGCCAAGCTGTCGCGTCCGGCGGTCTACATGGCCAAGGAATCGGTCAACCGCGCCTATGAGACGACCCTGCGCGAGGGCGTCCTGTTCGAGCGGCGGGCCTTCCATTCCGCCTTCGCCCTGGACGACAAGGTCGAGGGCATGAAGGCCTTCGTCGAAAAGCGCGAGCCCAAGTTCCGGAACCGGTAGCGATACCTTGACCTTGTGGCGCTTGGCCTATATAAGCCGCGCCTTCACCTTCAGACTGCACAGCAGCAAGCAAAGAACACCGAGATGGCCCATCACACATCGGCCAAGAAGCGTATCCGCCAGACCGCTCGCAAGACCGAGGTCAACGGCGCACGCGTCAGCCGCATCCGTACCTACGTGAAGAAGGTCGAGACCGCGATCGCCTCCGGCGATAAGTCCGCGGCGCAGGACGCCTTCAAGGCGGCGCAGCCTGAGCTGCAGCGCGGCGTCACTCGTGGCGTCGTGAACCGCAACACGGCCTCCCGAAAGATCAGCCGGCTGAACGCCCGCATCAAGGCGCTGGCCTAGGCAACCGCTTTTTCGCGTTGGACACCGCCTCCGGCTTCCGGGGGCGGTGTTTTCGTGCGCCTAGATATTGGCGAGGCGCCGGTTCACATCGCGAAGCTGCTCCTCGGTCAGCGCCTGGCGAATCGCGGCCAGCGCGGGCCGCACCCGGCCCGGTGCATGCCGCTCGGCGAGCTTGTACCAGTAGTAAGCTTTCGCTGCGTTGCGCCCCGACGGGCGGCTCCACCAATGCCAGCCCAGCGAGATGTAGGCGCCGACGATGCCCCGCCTGGCGGCCTCGTGCACGAGGCGGAGCCCTTCCTTCTCGTTGCGCTTGACGCCCCGGCCGCGCAACAGCATCAGCCCGAGGCTCCATTGCGCCGGGGCCGACCCGGTGGCGCTGGCGGTCCGGTAGTGCAGGACCGCGAGGGCATAGTTCTTTTTGCGCTCGTAGGCGCGGCCGAGCTGGAAGCGCAACCGCGCGAGTTCGGGCCGGGTTCGCACCGCCCGGGTGCACGCGCGTATCGCGTGCTCGGCGTCGATGGCGACAAACGCGACACCGGTGAGCCCCGGCGGCTTGTCCGGGTCGTGCCGATAGCCGGCGAGGCGGTCGCAGGCTTCGACCGCGGGCCTCCAGACCCGGTGGGCGACATATCCCGATAGCATCGAAATCAGCACGAGCATCGTGCTCGCCAGCCAAAGATTGCGGCGGCCAAGCCCGCCGCGGCGGACGAGAACCGGCGGCGGCGGCGGTTTCGCCTTGGCCGGGGTCACGGTGTGGACCAGCGTGATCTCTTCGCCCAGGCCATTGGGTGGCGGGAAGCGCGGGGTCTGGGATGCGGTGGCCGCGCTGCCGGGCCTGCCCGCCGCTGTCAGGGCCGTCCACAAGGCGTCGACCGACTCCGGCCGGCCGGCCGGATCGAGGGCGAGACCGTCGCGGATCGCGCCGATCAGTCCGGCCGTGTAGGCGCCGGACCGCAGCGCGGCGTCGAGCGGCGCGTCGATGGGGTCGGGCTGGCTTGCCGTGGCCAGCG